>JAEEQO010000118.1 GCA_016285335.1 Victivallales bacterium
TAGGGCAGGATGTTGGCCAGGTCCAGATAATCCGGGTCGATGGCCAGGCTGCCCTCGTAATTGAGGTCGCATGCGGTCAGGCGCGCACGATGTATTTTGCCTTTGAGAAGTTCCAGCGTCATGGTTTTCGGTCGGCTCCGTGAAATATGGGATATTTTAATATACACCCATTTCCCGGAAAATCAATGAAACATGCCGTTTTCCGGTTCCGCAGACGGAATCCGGCAGGTTCGGATTGCAAAAAGGGACGGCGCGAACCGTCTCCGGAGCATTTTCTATTATCAGGAATCAGGATTAAGGCAGGACCTCGACCGTGACCGTGTACTTCGTATTGAACTCGGAATCGGGCTCCCAGGGCTGCATGTAGGTGAGGTCGATCTTCGCCTTGCCGGATTTCAGCGCGCGGTAAACGATGGTGGTCCTGCCGCCGACGCCGACCATGCCTCCGGGGTTTGCGTTCTGCTTGTAGTCGTTCTTTTCGAGCTTGAGGATGCTCTTGTCGACGTCCTCGACCCTGGTCCAGCTGAAACCGGTGGTGGGATTGGATTCGAGGGTGAGCGTGACCGTGCCGCCGACGGCGACCTGCACGGTCTTGCCGTTGTCGCCGGCATTGAGCCGGACGTCCTTCGATGCGGCGGTCGCGGCGGTTTTCGCCTCGGCGGCGGGCGCGGCGCCTTCGACCACAACGGAGAGCTTGAACGCCTGCGCGGGTTCCTTGTCCTTTTCCCACGGACGGGCGTAGCCGAGCACGATCTCGGTCCTGCCCGCGGCAAGCGCCTTGAAGGTCCAGACGTCATTGCCGCCGACGCCGACCATGCCCGCCGGGTGTTCGTCGACCTTGTATTCGTTCCCCTCGGACTTCAGGACCTTTTCGTCGAGCTTGCCGGCCAGCGCCCAGGAATACCCCGTAGTGCGGTTGGATTTGAGCTTGATCTGCACGGTGTCGCCGGGGCGGACCGTGACGGTTTTTCCGCTGTCGTCCCTGGTCATTTCGACGGTCTTCGGCGCAGGCGCGGCGCCAGCCTTCGCGGACTTGTCATCAGTCTGGGCGGCCTTGGCATCCGCGGCTTCCGCGACGATCTTCACGTTGAACATCTGGGCGGGCGGCGTGTCCTTTTCCCACGGGCGGGAATAGCCGAGCACGATCTCGGTCCTGCCGGGGTTTTTCACGAGATAGCGGAAAAATGCTTTGCCGCCGACGCCGACCATGCCGATCGGATAATCCCTCGTTTTGTATTCCTGGCCCTGGAATTCGAGCACGGAATCCGAACGGCCGGGCATTTCAGACCAGGTGTAGCCGGTCGTGGCATTGCCTTCGATCTCGATCACGACGAACTCGCCGACCTTCGCCTTGACCTCCTTGTTGGCGTCGCCGTCGGTCACGCGGATCTCGACGGGCTCATCCGGGTTCGGCAGGTTCGGCCCGAGGTCTTTGGAATCGGCGGCTGCGAGGCCGAGCGCCGCGATCATTGTGACGGCGGTCAGGAATATGGAACGTTTCTTCATGGGCGGAACCCTTTCGTATTGTAAAGTCGTTTGGAAAACTGTTTTTCAAAGATTAGACGCGATGTCCTCCTGATATTTTAGCGCGGAATCCTGAAAAAACAAGTCGCGAAATGAAAAAAAGACCGGAATGACCCTATTTTTTTCATGATCGGAGCGCATTTTTCAAAAAAAAGTTAGCCTTGGCTTACTTGACATTCCGAAAAGATGTGCTATAGTAAATAGCGCAACCGATGGCCGTATTCCATATTTCCGTATGAAAACCGGGAATGCGGCTGTAGGCTGAAATGAAGTTAGGTAAAACTAATTCATTCCCCGACATGAGCGGTACGGCATGAAGCCGTGCGGGGAATTCCGGAACGCACCGGAAAACAGAACGGACATGCGCGGCAGGGAGCTGCGCGGGAGAACACATCGTGAACGGAAAAAGAGGGATGCGGCGGACCGCCGCAGGGAAAAGGGCGCGGGAGTCCCATGTCTTTGCTCATGACACCGCCCGTCGGGATTTTCACGATATGGAAAATCCATGCCGTTCTTTTCCGCCGCATGGAAAGACCTTATCCTCCGTTCTTCGCTCCGAACCTGCCGTCCGCCTCAAATATTTGCCGGAAACGCCGCTGGCACGGGACTTGCTTGCCGCAGTGCGACGGCGTTTCTCCGCACGGAAGATATTCTTCTCCGTCCGCGCGGCGGAAAACGTGAACATTTCGAACAACGAACCACATAACACAACCATCAACCCGTAACAATCCCCAACCAAACCCAAGGAGATCCCCCCAAATGAATCCCAAGGTGAAAACCGGCCTGATCGCGCTGTTCGCGGCTGGCCTCCTGCTCCCCGCGTTCGCTCAGAACCCCGAGGAAGAAACCACTGCGGAAGTGGAAGCCGGCGAAAAAGTGCAGACCATCACGTTCGTGCAGGACGATGCGCAGAAGCTCATGGTCAGCAAGTCGTACGTGCTGGAACACACGAAGGCCGTCGACCTCGCTCCGTTCGTGAAGAGCGCGGCGATCCGCTTCGACGAGAATTCCAGCGTGTCCTGCATGGAGGACGCCGCCAACAAGCGTCAGATCCTGATCGTGACGACCACGGTCCCCATGATGCCCTACATCGACGAGATGGTCGAGGCGCTCGACCGTCCCGGCAAGATGAACGACTACGACACGATCATTTCCGGCACCGGCATCGCCTACGGCACCTACAAGCCGCAGTTCCGTTCCGCCGAAAGCATGGTCGAAGTGATCGAGGGAACCGGTATTTCCAGCGGTCCGCTTGACTCCACCGTGAGACTGGACCCGAAGACCGGCATGTTCTACTTCAAGGACACCCCGGCGCGCGTGGCGGACATCAAGGCGAAGCTCGAATGGCTCGACAAGGAGATCCCGCAGACGAACATCGAGCTGAAGATCTATGAAGTGCGCGACAGCGACCTGATCGACGTCGGCGTGGACTATCTGGCGTGGAAGAACGGCCCCGGCCTCAACCTCTTCAACGCCGCTTACGACGTGTTGAGCATGAAGGCCGCCGAAACGATCATCACCGGCCTCACGCAGACCGGCGCCGACCTCTTCGGCACGTTCACTTACGGCTTCGGCGGCTTCTACACCGCCCCCGCGTTCGACTTCAGCTTCATCCGTCTGCTTCAGCAGAACGGCCACGCTTCGATCAACAGCACCGCTGGCGTCACGGTCTCCAACAATCCGGACGCCGAGTTCAGAGCGAGCTTCTCGCCCGAATACCAGAACATCCTGAAGGACGAAGACCACCGCTCCAGCGTTGACATCGGCGGCGACGCCTCGCTCGAATTCAACATCTCCGAAGCTACCATCGCCGGCACGACCGAAAACGGCGGCGTGACGTTCAACTACGAGCTCGCCGGATCGAACGTGGTCGAGCGCAACAACATGGGCGCGGAAATCTCCGAGGGCACGTCCGTCGTCGGTTCCATCGCGCTCCCGTTCGGCCAGGAAAAGCTCCTCGCCTGCTGGAAACGCAACACGACCGTCGAACAGACCATCGGCGTCCCGTTCCTCTGCGAACTGCCGGTCCTGAAGTACATCTTCGGCACGACCACCTCGAACGCCGAGACGATCCACTATTTCGTGACCGCGCGCGCCGTGCCGGTCAAGATCAATGAATCCGTCGAGCCCGGCGTAATGGCCGAATTCGATGAACTCGCGAAGAAATGACAACCAGCCGATAAGGATATTCTGATACCATGAAAACGATTACCAAGCTCACGGCGGCGGCTGTCTGCGCCGTTTCCGCCATCAACTTCATGCAGGCCGCCGATCCCACCGCGGATTACGCCGATACCCGTGTCCAGGCGAAACTGAACGTGACGGTCAAGGAAGACACCGACGTGGTCCACTTCATCCGCGACAACGCCGACCCGGACGTGGTCACGAAGACCTACGTGCTGAAGCACGCCGACCCCTATGAACTCCGCAGCTACCTGCGCGAAATGGTCCAGTCCCGCAGGATCGACGAAAGCAACACCGGCATCCAGGCGATCAAGTACAACGACGGCACCGGCATCATCATGGTCTCCGCCGAAGACTACCGCTTCGAGGATACCGAAAACGGACAGGGCATCGACAGCATCATCGAGCTGCTCGACAAGCCCGGCGTCATCTCCGCCACCGGCGGCGCCGTCTACGTCTACCAGCCGAAGTACCGCTCCGCGGAAGAACTCCGCGACATGATCGAGGCTGCGGGCGCCGACGTGGCCGACGACGAGACCGAGAACATCGGCGGCACCGACCTCATCCGCTGCGACGACACCCTGAACCTGCTCGTCTTCGACACGACCCAGTTCTCCCGCAAGAACATCGAGACCGTGCTGAAGGAATACGACCGTCCGTATCCTGAAGTCCGCGCGAAGATCACCGTCTACGAGCTCTACGCCGAAAACGACCTCAAGCTCGGCATCGACTTCCAGGCGTGGAAGAACAACGACGGCATCGACCTCTTCAGCACCGGCGGCCGCTTCATGAAGAACTTCGCCTCCGACGGTTCCAACCTGGTCCGCAGGGCCGGCTGGTCCGACACGCAGTACTTCAACTTCAATCCGAAGTGGAACACCAAGTACATCGACTTCCTGACCAGCAAGGGTAAGGCGAAAGTCCTGCACACCTGCGAGCTCGCGGTCCGCAGCGACACGACCGCCGAGATCGAGCGCACCAGCCAGGTCTTCCTCGCGAATCAGGAGGAGATCGAGACGCCCGAGTACATCGAGGAATACATCCACCTCGAAAACGTGGTCCCGGGCGAGGATTTCAACCTTGTCGCTTTCAATAAGCACAACAAGCCCATCACGATTTCCGCTTCCGGCGCCGTCACGCTCGACATCGTGCATCTCTCCAGCGCGACCGCCACGAACGCGGAACGCTACTCCATGCGCCTGAAAGGCGGCTCGTTCCTCGTCGGCGGGGACTCCTACGGCCGCAAGGTCGGCGCGCGCTTCTGCGAAGTCACCGATGAAAACGGCGACGAGATCGAGTTCGAGAGCAACAACGTCCCGGCGTACAAGGGCAACATCGTGACGACCAACGGGTCCGACGAGTTCGGATTCCGCATGAGCCTGACCCCGTCCGTCTCCGAGAAGGCCACCATGCTCAGCGTGAACGTTTCCAACAGCTCGCTCATCGGCTACACCTCCGACGGCAGTCCGCGCATCCAGCAGGGCGCCGAGGTCGCGTCCGACTTCATGATCTCCAACGACGGCACCAAGCTCGTCATCGGCGGCATCGAGAAACGCGACGTGGTCAGCGTGTCCGGCGGCCTGCCCATCCTGAAGGACCTCCCGATCATCGGCTGGGTCTTCTCCACCGAGAGCGAATCCACCAAGCGTTCGCAGCTCCTCGTGGTCGCCGAGGTCATCCCCGTCCGTCCGGAAGAGGCCATGACCGAGGCCGAGGCCGAAGAGACGAAGGAAATCGAGTCCAGTCTCGAAGACGCGGGCGGATGGAATACCGTTGGCTATCGTCAGTTCCTGCTTGATTCCGACTGCCTGAAATAACCGGTCCTTTCTTCAAAAAAACAGGGTACTCCCGGGGATGGTCTCCGTGCCATCTCCGGGGAATTAAATAAAGGGGTTTTACAATGTCTGAGAAAAAATGTTCCTGCGGATGCGGGTGCGACGCCTCGAAGACGCCGGACTACCGCGTCCCGGTGGCCGGGGAGGAATTGACGCTGGCGGAGCTCCCCGTCGGGATGACCGCCACCATCGTGAAAGTCATGCCGAAAGCGCGCGGCCGCAAGAAATTCGCCGATGTCGGTCTGGTCCCCGGCACGGAACTGCTCATGGAAGCTCACGCTCCGTTCGGCGGCCTGATCCGCGTGAAGATCATGGAAACGAGCATGGCGCTGCACAGCAGCGATGCCGCGAACATCGTGCTGAAAAAGGAGGACTGACCCATGAAACAGCATTTCAGAGTCGCGCTCGCGGGCAATCCGAACTGCGGCAAGACCTGCATTTTCAACGCACTGACCGGCGCGCGCCAGCACGTCGGCAACTATCCCGGCGTGACCGTGGAAAGCAAGTCCGGCAAGTTCACGCTGAACGGCATGGAGATCGAGCTCATCGACCTGCCCGGCGTGTATTCGCTGTCCTCGTCCTCGCCCGAAGAGGACGTCGTGTTCCAGGAGCTCACCAAGCCCGGCATCGACCTCATCATCGACGTGGTGGACTCCTCCATCCCGCGCCGCAGTCTCTACCTCACGACCCAGCTCGCCGAGCTCCACATCCCCATGATCCTGGCGTTCAACATGAGCGACGACGCCCGCCGCAAGGGGTTCAAGTTCGACATTCCGAAGCTGGAGAAGTATTTCGGCTCCCCGATCGCGCAGACCGTCGGCAGCAGGATCGGCGGCGTGAAGCCCCTGCTCGACCAGCTCGCGAAAACGCTGACCGAGCTCGAAGACCACGGCGTGCCCATGCTGACCTACGGCGAGGACATCGACGACGCGATCAAAGCCGTCGCCGACAGGATCGACAGCCTCAAAGTTGAGAAATACGCCCACATTCCCGCGCGGTTCTTCGCCATCAAGCTGCTGGAACACGACACCGCCGCCATGCGCATCGAGGAGTTCAAGCCCGCGATGGACGAGGTGGAGGCGCAGATCGCCCACCTGTGGGACAAGCACGCCATCGAGGCCGATACCTTCATGGCCGACCGCCGTTACGCCATGCTCGCCGGCGCCTGCCGGGACGCCATTTCCATGACGCAGGAACGCCGCCGCGAGATCTCCGACAAGATCGACGCCGTGATGACCAACAAATACCTCGGCCTCCCGCTGTTCTTCCTCATCATCTACCTCACGTTCTGGTTTACCTTCACGCTCGCGGACCCGCTCATGGGAATCATCGAGGACGACATCTTCGGCAACCTGAACGAAGCCGTGAAAGCCGCCTGGAATCCCGAAACGCTTCCGTTCCTGCGTTCGCTCCTCACCGACGGCGTCATCAGCGGCGTCGGCGGCGTGCTCGTCTTCCTGCCGAACATCCTGTTCCTCTTCTTCGCCATCGCGATCCTGGAGGATTCCGGCTACATGGCGCGCGCGGCGTTCGTCATGGACGGCATCATGCGCAAGTTCGGGCTTCAGGGACGTTCGTTCGTCCCGCTTGTGCTCGGGTTCGGCTGCTCCGTGCCCGCCATCATGGCCACGCGCACGATCGAATCCGAACGCGACCGCAAGACCACGATCATGGTGCTGCCGCTGATGAGCTGCGGCGCGCGCCTGCCGATCTACGCGCTCATCATCCCGGCGTTCTTCGTGCAGAAATACCAGGCGTTCGTGATGTGGCTCATGTACTTCATCGGCGTGGTCATCGCGCTTATTGCCGCCCGAATCATGAAGTCCACGCTCTTCAAGGGCGATGGGGAAGTCTATCTCATGGAGCTCCCGCCGTACCGCGTGCCGACCCTCCGCAGTCTGCTGCTCCACATGTGGGACCGCGGCCGCATGTACCTCCAGAAAGCCGGTACCATCATCCTCGCCACCAGCGTGATCCTGTATATCTGCAATACGTACCCCGAAAAGGAAGAGTTCTCGAAGGACTATGAGGGCGAGATCGCGAAGATCGAGGAATCGCAGCTTCTGACCGACGAACAGATCGCCGTGCTGGAAGCCGCCGCGCAGACCGAAGCGCTCGCGGAGATCTTCGGCGAAGACGTCATGAAGGAGATCAAAGAGAACAAGGTCGTCCCGGACGAGGCGCTTGAAGCGCTCGGCGAGGAGGAAGACCTGGAGCTCGCCGAAGACGTGCAGGGCGTGATCGACGCCGCGCAGGAACGCGCCGATGCCATCGCCGCGCTCGAAAACGAGCAGATGGCCGAGGCAATGGAATACACCGTTTCAGGCCGCGTCGGGCATGCGCTCGAACCGCTCTTCCGGCCCATCGGGTTCGACTGGAAGCTGACGACCGCCTCCATTGGCGCGCTCGCCGCGAAGGAAGTCTTCGTGGCGCAGCTCGGCATCCTGTATTCCGAGGGTGAAGCCGACGAGGAATCCGTGCCGCTGCGCGAACAGCTCGTGAAGAACTACACCCCGCTGCAGGGATTCTGCATCATGCTCTTCTGCCTGCTGTCGATTCCGTGCCTCGCCACGCTCGCCATCATCCGCCGCGAACTCAACTCCTGGGCGATGCCGTTCATCGAGGCCGGCGGCCTGCTCGCATTGGCGTATATCACGACCATGATCGTGTACCAGATCGGGTCCGTGCTCCACATCGGCACGAAGCTGCTCGGTTCGTAAAAGACAGAAAAACACTTCCAAAAAAGGGAGGAAGTGTGCAGGGAAGAGGCCGCTCCCCGGGCGATGACTTCAAACGGGGCAGCGGCCTCGCTTTTTGACTATTTCCCCTTGTGCGTGAGCAAAGCCGCGTGCTGATGAAAATCATGGGGATATTGTTTCAACTGTGAATAAAACCCCAAGCCCTTCAGGTCCTACCCAGTTTGATTTCCAGTTTTCCAGAAGAAACAATTTGGATCCTGTGCTGGGAGAATTCGGGATTTTCTGATTGTTCGGAGTGTTGTCCCATATATTCATGAACTCCTTCATCTCCAGCAAACAAAGTGCCGATAAGATGTTGAGCGTATTGAACAGATTCGCTTCCTTGAAATAGCCCGATGTATTGTGTTTAAGGTTTATGTAGTTGTTCCAGCATGGAAGAGACTGCGATGGTTGTTGAAGATTCCATCCCTGAAACGGGGCCAATGAAATGTCGGTATCTAAGACGATTATTTTCTGGTTGACGATATCAGGATAAGATGCCAGAATTGAACTGGCATAATCTGCGATTGTCCAATGGTCACCGGTTGCAAGATTGCAATAGATCTTAAAAAAATGATCCAATTCCGCTCCGATTGCTTCGATCAGCATAAGATACTCTGTTGAGAATGTTTGATAATTCTTTTTATCAATTTCAACGTATCTCGACGTCTTCAGCACCCTCTTTTCCAACAGCAAATAGTGCTTCCAGTAGTATTGTGTCAAGTCCTCACTATCCATAGCCGTTATCCTGTTCCTCCGGCCAAACAAGTTGTTGTAAAAGACGGATATTTATTGTTTTTCCGGGCGGACCCAGATATTTTCAGCCTGGGCGGTCGGGACTTCGAGCGTACGACTGCCGGCGGTCACGCGGACGCTGGAACGGTCCAGCGAGAATCCCTCGACGGTCACGGCGTCACCCGGCTTGAGATTGAGCCCCGCGATGACGTCTGGCGCAAGGTTCC
>JAEEQO010000119.1 GCA_016285335.1 Victivallales bacterium
GAAAAAACCGCTTCCGAACACGAAGCGCAAACCGCCGGTATCGCTCTTTCTCTGGCTGCTTGCGTTCCTCCTTCTCGCCTCGCTCATCGTCTTCAGGTCTTCGCCTTATTTCGCCGCAGAGGAGGAATGGAGCGCGAACGCGTTCCTCGCCCAGCTTGAAAAAGGCGCGGTCGTCTCCGCCGAGATCATGCCCGAATCCGACAAGATCCTGGCTATCTCCGGCGAGTTCAAAAACGTCCCGAAACAGGCGGACGACGGCAAGGCCGGGACCGATGAAAAGGAAAATGCCGAAAAAGCGCCCGAAGTCGTCGAGAAAGACCTGACGAAAACCGCACCGGCACAGACCGGCAACGGCAATGCCGCGGCCAGACGCCTCAAGCTCAAATACACCACGCGCATCTACGCCACCGACGAGATCATCAACAAGCTCGACGCGAAGGGCGTGGAAGTCGTCTACCTGGAACGCGACGTATGGTGGAAGTCTCTGCTCCTGAACCTCGCCATCGCCGTGCCGCTCCTGCTCGTCTTCTACTTCATCTTCACGCGCCAGATCCACGGCGCGGGCTCCGGCGCCATCCAGTTCGGCAAGAGCCGCGCCCGCATGATCGACCCCAATGAAAACCACACCAAGTTCGACGACGTGGCGGGCTGCGACGAGGCGAAGGAGGAAATGAAGGAGATCGTGGAATACCTTCGCGACCCGCTCAAATTCAAGCTTCTCGGCGGCAAGATCCCGCGCGGCGCGCTCCTTACCGGACCGCCGGGCACCGGCAAGACCCTCATGGCGAAAGCCGTTTCCGGCGAGGCCTCCGTGCCGTTCTTCTCCATCAGCGGCTCCGACTTCGTCGAAATGTTCGTCGGCGTCGGCGCCAGCCGCGTCCGCGACATGTTCCAGCAGGCACGCAAGAACGCCCCCTGCCTCATCTTCATCGACGAGATCGACGCCGTCGGCCGCTCCCGCTTCTCCGGCATCGGCGGCGGTCACGACGAACGCGAACAGACCCTGAACGCGCTCCTCGTGGAGATGGACGGCCTCGAAACGCAGGAAGGCGTGATCGTGCTCGCCGCCACCAACCGCGTCGACGTGCTCGACCCCGCCCTGCTCCGTCCCGGCCGCTTCGACCGCCAGATCGTGATCGACCTGCCGGACATCGTGGGCCGCCGGAAGATCCTCGACGTCCACGCGAAGAACATCAAGCTCGACCCGAAGGCCGACCTCGACGCCATCGCGAAGAGCACGCCCGGATTCAGCGGCGCCGACCTCGCGAACCTCATCAACGAGGCCGCGCTCCTCGCCGCCCGCGGCAACAAGGACGCAGCCACGCAGTCCGACCTGGAGGAGGCCCGCGACAAGGTCTGCTTCGGACGCGAACGCCGCAGCCGCAAGATACCCGAACGCGACCGCAGGCTCACCGCATGGCACGAGTCCGGCCACGCCATCGTCAACCTCTTCCTCGAAAACAGCATCCCGTTGCACAAGGTCACGATCATCCCGCGCGGCCAGGCGCTCGGCCTGACCATGATGATGGAGAACGAGGACCGCTATTCCCGCAGCCGCCTGGAAATGCTCGACATCATCACCACCGACCTCGGCGGCCGCGTGGCGGAGGAAGTCGCGCTCGGCGACGTCACCAGCGGAGCCTCCCAGGACATCGCGCACGCCACCAACCTCGCACGCGCCATGGTCTGCTCCTACGGCATGAGCGACAAGCTCGGCCTCGTCCAGTACGGCAAGCGCTCCGACCACATCTACCTCGGACGCGACATCACGCGCGACGAAGCGTGCAGCGAGCAGACCCTGCGCGAGATCGACGACGAAGTCAAGCGCATCATCACCGAGTGCAAGGCGCGCGCCACGAAGATCGTCACCGAACAGCGCGAACGCCTCGACAAGCTCGCCAACGCGCTCCTCGAACGCGAGACCATTTCCGGCGAGGACATCCGCAAACTGCTCGATCTCCCGCCCGCCGACAGCGGAGAACCCGTCCTTTCCGGCGAAGCGCCCAAGTCCGGCGACGCGCCGAAGACGGACGCAGACAACGCGCCCAAGTCCGGCGACGATGCCAAGCCCGGCGACGAAGTCACCGTGAAGACGTTCTGATCCCGGAGCGTCCGCATGACGGCCGAAACTCTCGCACCCCTGATCCGCGTCAACGAATCGGGGGTGTTTTTGTCGTGCCACGTCCAGCCCGGCGCGAAGCGCACCGCCGTCGCGGGCGTCTACGGCACGGCGCTGAAGGTCTCGCTCGCCGCGCCCCCGGTCGACGGCAAGGCGAACAGGGAGCTCTGCGTGTTTCTCGCGAAGAAACTGAAACTCCCGAAAAGCGCCGTCACGCTCGTTTCCGGCCAGACCTCCCGCGACAAGGTCGTGTTCCTGCCGGGCATCGCCCCGGACGCACTCGCGGCCGCATTGGAGTGAGACCATGCCGCAGACGGCCCCCTACGCCCCTTTCCGGCGGCTTCCGCCCGGCTCCCGCATCCTGATCGCGTTCAGCGGCGGCGTCGATTCCGCAGTCACGGCCGCGCTCGCGCTCCGCGCGGGCTTTCAGGTCACGGCGGTCCACATGACGCTTCTCCCCGGCGGCGAGGATTCCCGCAGAAAAGCGGAGGAAACCGCCGCGAAGCTCGGGATCGAACTCGTCCACGCGGACTGTTCGGAGGCATTCGAGCGCGCCGTGCTGCGTCCGAGCTGGGACATGTATAAATCCGGCCTCACGCCGAATCCGTGCGCACTCTGCAATCCCGCGGTCAAGTTCGGCTCGCTGATGCCGCTCATGGAACAATACGGCTGTGCGGCATTCGCCACCGGACACTACGCGAAGGTCATCGACGCGCCGGACGGACACACGATCCTCGCCCGCGGCTCGTACCGCGAAAAGGACCAGTCGTATTTCCTCTGCGGGCTCTCGCAGGAACAGCTCGCGCGCGTCGTCTTCCCTCTCGGCGGCCTCACGAAGCCCGAGGTGCGCGAGATCGCCCGCGAGCTCGGGCTCCCGAACTCGGAATCGAAGGAAAGCCAGGACGCGTGTTTCATGCCGCCGGACATGACCGCCGCCGAGTTCCTGCACGGCCACTTCGGCGAAAGCGTCCCCTGCGGCACGTTCGCGGCGGCCTCCGACGGTCGCATCCTCGGACGCCACGGCGGCATCCATGCGTTCACGATCGGCCAGCGCAAGGGCACGGGCGTGGCGATGGGCGTCCCGGCGTGGATCAGCCGCATCGACGCAGCCGAAAACAAGGTGTTTATCACCACAAACCCGGACGACCTTCTGCGGGATTCGCTCGTGCTGCCGCGTGTTCACTGGACCGCAAAGCCGCCCGAAACGGAAGTCTTCCACGCGCAGGTGCAAATCCGTTACCGTTCCAAACCCGCAAACGCCGAGATCACGCTCGCGCCGGACGGCGCGGTCACCATTCGCTTCGAAGTCCCCCAGCGTGCAGTCACGCCCGGACAGATCGCGGTCATCTACGACGGCGAAATCCTCCTCGGCGGCGGCAAAATTCCCGGAGGACAAGTCCTCCACTGAAGTAGTGCGCGGGTACGCTCGCGCAAACACGGTGTGTGTCGAACAGTGTCCGGCTTCGCTCGGACACACACGATGTGTGCCGATACAGTGCGCGGCTACGCTCGCGCACAAAAAACGGAATAAGTTTATGCCTGAGTTTTCGAAGAAGGCGCATCGCTGCTGACCGCGATCACCACGGGGCGTCCGAGGATGTCCGACGAGGTGCGGGAAAGCACCACGATGCGGCGCTGTCCGTCGATTTCGAGCCTGCGGACGATCGTCTTGCCGGAATCGAACGCCTCCCGCACATAGTCGATCGCATGAATGTCCCGGAGCCACGGCACGTCCTCAATGTTCTCCCACGGGAACTCGCCTTCCTGCTCCACCTCGCCGTACTGCTTGTGACGGGCGATGATGCGGCCGTCGCGGTCCATGACCGTCACGCGAACCGGAAGCGCGCCGTAGATCATCTCGTCGATCTGCCGTTTCCGCCGTGCGGCGCGGATGGAGACCAGCGCAAAAAGATACAACGCGAACAGCACGGCCGCGTTCGACGCGAGCAGCAGGGCGATGCGTTTCTTGGACCAGCTCGAATAAATCCTGATCCTCGGCGCCCGGGTGGAATTCGTGTTCACGAGGATGGCCGAATCCGGGAAGCTGTCCGCGTTCAGGCCGTAACGTTTCAGCGCCGCCTCGTTCAGCCACAGGTCGTCGCTCTCCAGCACGGACGGGGGGAGCCTGTTCTCGTTCAGGGGGGCTTCGCTCAGCTGTTCCAGCAGTTCCGCCGCCTGAACGCCGAGCTTTTCCATCGAACGGCAGAAGCCGCCGACCGAGGACGGATGAACGGGGACCGTGTCCGCGAAGACCGGGCAGGCGCTGAACTTTTCGGGCAGCCACGACGCGGGGTCCGGCCCCCTTTCGACGCTTGACATCGAAACGATGACCGTGTCCGGCTGGATCTCCGCCTTGACGGACGCCGCGAACCATTTTTTCATCTCCGCAATGTCATCCGCTTCGTCGACCTCAGGCATCGGGATGGTCTTCAGCGTCTTCCCCGGGCCGAGTTTCGCCCGGAACGCGGCTTCCTTCTCTTCGTTCCAGAGCAGGTCCGTTCGGCCGGGCGCACCGCCCCCTGCCTTCCGCGAAAACAGCGGCGGCGTCAGCAGGATGACTTTCTTCGTCTTCGGAAATACCGACAGCGCCAGCTCCGTATTCGGCCACGGGTCGGCCGGATGCCTGATGGAGAAAGCGTACGGGGCTTTCGCGGGGTCGATCGCGCCGTCGGCATCGACCTCGTCGTCTTCAAACTCGTCTTCAAACTCGTCTTCAGGCTTGTCTTCCGACTTCGTCGGTTCGCGGACCGATTCGTCGAACGACGACACCCCGGCGAACAGGACGACCACATCGTTCTTCAAAGGCGCGGTAAAGGAACCGTCCTGAATCATTTGGTTCACCGCGGCGGAAATCCTGTCGGAGGCGACAACGATCAACGCTTCGGCGTCCGCAAATATGGGGCCCTCGGCAATCCAGAAATCCGACCAGAGTTCGCTCCGGATCCCCCATCCCCGGGCGTCAAGCGAATTCAAATCCCACAGAGGACTACTCAAATCGTTTCGGGGATCGAAGACGGGCCCGCCCCCGCCCTCAAGGGGAAAGAACGCCTTGTCCGTGCGGACCATCTGCACGTCCACGAGCTTGAGGAACCACGGATTGTGATAGAAATCCCGTTCAAATTCCTGTTCCAGGGTAAAACGTTCCCACGCGGCCTCGTCCCAGTCCTTTTCCGACTCCGTTTCCCGGATTTCCCACCATTTCCGGACGAGCTCATGATAGTCCTTCAAATGGCGGAGCCGCACGTCCTCCAGCCCGGCAAGAAACGCGTCGCGGTCCTCTTTCGTCGTATCGGCGGAAAACAGCACCAGGACTTTCTGGAAGCGCGGAGGATAAGGCACCGTCTCCCCGTCGAACCGGTGAAGATACGCTTCGAACACCGTTTTTTCCACGGAAAAAGCCGTCCACGCCGCAAGCAGCGCGAACAGGAACAGGAAGACTTTGAACATCGACCGTTTCACAGGGTTCACCTTCAAACAGAAATCGAAATCAGGGGCTTTTTATGAATATTGACGTTTACTATACAATCGGAAGCGCGCGAAATCAAGCGAAAAGGACCGATTTTGTTTCGGGAAATGAGGGAAATGTGCGGAATCCGCAGCATGTGATTGTCCTGCGCACGAAAAGAACACAATGTTTTTTTGTATTTTATTGTTTTTCGGCTTGAAAACTTAAAAACTTAAACTATATTGATTCTAAGGAAGCAAGACCGTCGCCCGTTTCAAGCTCAAAATCACTCCCGCTCCCCGCGAAAAAGCATGAAGTACGATCCGCTGACAGAAGAATTCCTGCGCAAACACGGCGACCTGTGCGCCGCGAAGACGATCGGCACAGGCCAGAAGCTCTGGTACATTCTGGTCGCGTGCGCCCTGCTTTTCCTGCTCAAATACCGCTGGGATTTCTTCGTCTTCGCCGTGTCCGCGTACATGATCGCATGCTATGGCGCATCGGCGGTCCTGAGGCTGGGCGCGGCCGTCATGCCGTTTGTCCGAAAAAAACGCACAGCCTACACCGGGAAAAAGGCGAAAAAAAGCCGACAGGACCTGCCCGTCTACACGATCCTGCTGCCGCTGTACCGCGAGTCCGCTGTTACCGAAAAGATACTGAAGCGTATCGCCGCCCTGAAATATCCGAAGGACAAGCTCGACGTGAAACTGCTGCTGGAGCAGGACGACACGGAGACCCGGACCGCGCTGGCCGCCTGCACGCTGCCGCCGTACTGTTCTGTCGTGGAGGTCCCGGACGGCCCGCTCCGCACGAAACCGCGCGCGTGCAATTACGGCCTGGCGGAGGCCCGCGGGCAGTACTGCGTGATCTACGACGCGGAGGACAAGCCGGAGCCGGACCAGCTGAAGAAGGCGGTGGCGGCGTTCCGGCGGGAGGACACGGACGGGCGTCTGCTGTGCGTTCAGGCGAAGCTGAACTACTACAACGCGCGGCAGAACTGGCTCACGAAGTTCTTCACCGTGGAGTACAGCACGTATTTCGACCTCACGCTCGGCGGACTTCAGGCGTTCGATCTGCCGCTGCCGCTCGGCGGCACGTCGAACCATTTCAAGACGGCCGAGCTCCGCGAACTCGGCGGCTGGGACCCGTTCAACGTCACGGAGGACTGCGACCTCGGCATCCGCCTGTACGAGCATGGATTCCGTACGGTCCTGCTGGACTCGACCACGTGGGAGGAGGCGAACTCCGACCTGTGGAACTGGATCCGCCAGCGGTCGCGGTGGGTGAAGGGATTCCTCCAGACGCATCTGGTGCATTACCGGCACCCGTTCGGCACGGTGCGGCGGCTGTCGCTCCGGGGGGCGCTCGGCTGCTATTTCCTGGTCGGCGGCTCGGTGATGATGATGCTCATGAACCTCGTTTTCTGGCCGATCGTGACGCTGTACCTGGTCCTGCTCTGCCACGGGCTCCTGCACGGCGAAACGCTCGCCTCGCAGATCGTGGGGCCGCATACGGGCGAAACGCTGTACCGGGGCGCCGCGTTCGGCGCGTTCTCGCTGAAAGCGTGGCCGCTGATCTACGCCGGACCGGACGAAAACCAATTCCTTGCCGTGACCTCGCAGATCTTCTTCGCCGGGTCCTGCGCGCTCTTCCTCACGAATTTCCTGCTGATCCTGGTTCATGCGGCGGCGTGCGTGCAGCGCAAGTTCTATTTTCTGCTCCCATGGGCCGCGCTCATGCCGTTCTACTGGGTCCTGATCTCCATCGGCGCATGGAAAGGCGCGCTCCAGCTCGTCACGAAGCCGTTCTACTGGGAAAAGACCATTCACGGACTGGACGAAAAAACATCGGACCCGCCCGCGCCGGGAATGTCCGCGGCGAACGGAGAGGCAGTCTGAAATGAACCGAAAACCATACGACTTTTTATATACCGCACAACCAGAGGAAAGGACACTGCCATGACGCACCTCGCCGCACCGTCCGCGGATCCGCCCCGCCGGATTCGAAGATCCCCGTTGGCCCGGCCGGCCGCCGGTTCCCGCCGCACCTTCACGCTGATCGAGCTCCTGATCGTGATCGCCATCATCGCGATCCTGGCGGGCATCCTGGTCCCGGCGCTCCATTCGGCGAAGAAGAAGGCGCGTCAGTCGCTGTGTCTCTCCAACCTGCGCCAGCTCGGACAGGGCTGCCGCATGTATCAGGACGCCTACGACGAGTTTTACCCCGGGTGGCTCTCCTCGCTCGCGAACGACTACACGATCTCCGACCCGAAGCTCTTCGTCTGCCCGGAGGACCCGGACAAGGAGAACAACAAGTGGGGCGTCCGGTCCGCCAACCGCCACGTGAACAGCCCGGATTTCGACTCTGTGAAATGCACGTTCGACGGATACGCGCCTTACCACAAGGCGTGGGGACCGCCGAACACCGAGGACGTGAAGCACGTGAGCTACATCTATGAGTTCTGCGCCGGGTTCTGGCCGTCGAGCTGGGGCGGCGACTCCGTGGCCGACGACGGCGGCAACTCCCGGACCGTGCAGCCGGACAGCACCGGCACCTGGCAGTCCGTGAAGCGCGCCGTGCTCTCCGTCCGCCAGGACTGGATCGACAAGATCCCGATGATCCGGTGTTTCTGGCATGCGGACATCCAGCGGATGGACCCGATCATGAACATCTCCACGCAGGGCAACGTGTACCTGAGCAAATCCCAATGGCAGAAGGGCACCTGGGGCGGACAATGACCATTCTCCCGCGCGGGAATGCGCCCGTGCGCGCCCCCGCATTTCCCTGTTTGAACTTGAATCCGCCGCGGATCGTTTTCACCGCCGCGCTGGTCCTGCTTGCCTGCGCATTCCGCATCCGCCTCGACGCAGCCGAATACGTCTGGATGGCCGCCGACACAACCGGAACGTATGCGCTGGAAGCCGGGGAAGACGGCACGGTCCGGGCCACCGCGGAAATGCCCGGCAATCTGCGGATCTACCGGAGTGCAAAACGCGAAACGCTCGCCCCGGACCGCGCTGCATTTGAGGCAGGCATGCTGTCGTTCCCGCTCAGGATCAGCGGCTGCACCCGGCCCGTGAAGGCGTGGATCTTCGCGAAGGACAAGGAGGGCAACTGGTATCAGAGCGAACACGAATACGGCATCCCGCCGGGACAGGACACGGTCCTGGAACTGCCGCTCGACGAACCCGGTGCGATGCTCCCGGTCGGCCACAACGGCGCATGGACCGCGCAGACCGCGTCCGCGATGTTCGAGTTCGGCGTGACCATGTTCGGCGACGAGGAAGCGGAACTCAGGGCGGAATGCCGCCCGCCCGTCTTCTCCGGCACACGCCGCCGCCCTCCCCTGAAAATCCTGGAATGGGAACTGCCCGCCTCGGCCGAAAAGGAAGGTCTGCTGGAGTCGCGCTTCCGGCTTTCCCGCGAGTATTTCAACCCGTTCGACCCGGACGAGATCCAGGTCGACTACGAGCTCGAAACCATCGGTCCCGGCGGCGAACCGGAACGGCATCGCTGGCCCGCCTACTATGCGCAGGATTTCGCGCGCGAACTTCATTTCGCGCAGGAGACCGTACGGCCGTCGGGCCAGCCGTACTGGGCGTTCCGCATGACGCCGCACG
>JAEEQO010000120.1 GCA_016285335.1 Victivallales bacterium
TACGTCAAAAAAGCCATTCACCATTTTTTGTCTCCTGTGCTGTTCCGAGGTTACAATAATATATCCCGCGCGAGGACCTCTTTCAAGGTTGATTCCGGAAATATGCGGCAATTAATAGAGATGCCCTTATTTTCTAAAGGAAGACGCGTTTCCCGCTCAAAAACGGCTGTTTTTCTGTGCAGTCATCAGCGGCGTTTTGCACTCCTGGAAACGGCCGGGATCGGCGTGTCCTTGCTCCAGAGCCGCAGATCGAGTTCCATCGTGTCGAACACGCTCAGGATCTCCCGCAGTTCCTCCTGCGTCTTCCGTGCCGTGTCTTCCCCGAGATCGCCTTTCGACGGCATTTCGAAGAGGTCGCGGCCGCTCTCGATCGGGATCGCGATGTAGACGTTCGAGTTCATGAACGCGAAGCCGATCCTGGATGCGCCTTTGCGGAAGCGTTCGGAGAGGTTCAGCATCGTGTGCATGAGTTTCGGGCTCAGGATGTACCGTGCCTCCACGTCGTTCTCCGTGTAGACCACGAACTTCTTTTCGAACGCCGGGTCCTCCATGCGGGTCATATGGCCGCGTCCGGGGAGGTTGATCTTCTGCAGGAAATTGCCGAAGACCTGCCCGAATGCCGCCTCGGCGGAGTCCGGCAGCACCCAGTGGCTGTACTTGAAATCCTTGTTGAAGTCGGCGATCAGGAAGATGCCCTTGAAAAAGGTGTGGTACGTCGTATTCTTGCCGGTGCCGTGCTTTTCCTGAACTTTGAGCTCGCTGAAGCGGACCGGGATGCCCTTGTACGTGCCGAAGACCAGGTCCTCGCCGACATACACGCTGGGGGTGTTGGAAAAGATCTTCGAGCGGCGGAAATCCTCCTTCGGGATGCAGCCGGAGGGATTGTATGCCAGCCCGGGGTCGATGTCCTTCAGCAGGGACGGCACCACCAGCTTTTTGTATTTGAGCTTCACGCCGTGCATCATGCCGATGTACACGGAGATCGCCAGCACGATGCCGAGGATCGGGATGAACATCAGGAACGCGCCTGCGGCCACAGCGGCGACGATGGCGATGCCGGCGGCCACCGCGACGATGCCGCAGGAAACGGCCAGGGCTTTTTTCCGCGTGCCGTCGCGGAGTTCGCGCAAATCGGAAAGCGACTCATTCAGCCCCGCAATGAGGGGGCGTGAATGGCCGTCGGTACTTCGGTCGGGATCGGGGTCTTTCATCTCGGATCGGAGCGTTGAATCAATGTTTGCTGATTACTTGTTGAAGAGGTCGCCGACGTTCGGGGTGGCGCGTTCTTCCGGCGCGGCCTCGTACAGCGGGGACTCGGTGTGGCCGAACATGCCCGCGAAGAGGTTGTTCGGGAAGATGCGGATGGCGAGGTTGTACTCCGTGACGGCGGCGTTGTAGGCGCGGCGGGAGGCGGAGATCTGCTCCTCGACCTCGTTCAGCGACTTCTGAAGCTGGATCACGTTCGCGGACGCCTTCAGGTCGGGGTAGGCTTCGACCTGCACCATGACGCTTTTCAGCGCGCCGGAAAGCTCCTTGTCGAGGGCGAGGCGTTCGGCGGGATCGGTCGCGGCGGCCGCGCGGGTGCGGAGTTCCGTAAGCTTGTCCAGGGTGCCGGATTCGTGCTTCATGTACGCCTTCACGCTCGAAACCAGGTTCGGGATCAGGTCGCAGCGTTTCTTCAGCTGCACGTCGATCCCGGCGAACGCATTCTGCACGTTCGCTTTCTTCGCCGCGAGGCTGTTGTAGACCGCGATGATGAAAATGACGATGGCGACGGGGATGATGAGCAGGAAAAGCAGGCCGGGCATGGGAGGAGATCCTTTCTTCCGGAGGATGGATAATCGGGGCGGAAAAATATGTTTATCAATATAGCATTGATTATGCGCAAATCAAGAAGGAATCGATCTTTTTGGAGAGAAAAGGCTGTCGGAGCTTAAAAGAGGTTCTGGGAGAGGCAGTGCAGTGCGCCGCCCTCCAGGATGATGTTCGCACAGTCGACCGGGACGATCTCGCGGCCGGGGAAGCATTCGCCGATGATCGCGGCGGCGCGGGCGTCGTTCTCCGGCTGGCGGTAGGACGGCACAAGCACGGCGCCGTTTACGACCAGATAATTCGCATAGGACGCGGGAAGCGTCTCCTCGCGCCAGCCGTCCGGCGGCGCCACGGGATCGGGCAGGGGCAGGGGGATCACGTCGAGCGGGCGGTCGAGGCGTGTGCGGTATTCGCGCAGACGGCGCAGGTTTTCGTTCAGCATGGGGGCGTTCGGGGAACCTTCGGGCGCGACGCAGGCGAGGACGGCGTTTGAATTCACGAACCGTGCGAGCGTGTCGATATGGCCGTCCGTGTCGTCGCAGAAGAGTCCGCCTTTCAGCCACAGGATGTCGTCCACGCCGAGCGAGCTCATCAGCATGTCGCCGATCGCCGCGCGGCTCATGGACGGGTTCCGGTTCGGGTTCAGCATCACGGATTCGGTCGTCATCAGGAGGCCCGCGCCGTTCGATTCCAGCGCGCCGCCTTCGCAGACCATCGGCACGGGATTGCGCTCATAGCCGAGCAGATCGGCAGCATGCGCGGGGACTGCGGCGTCGAGGTCCCACGGCGGAAATTTCCCGCCCCAGGAATTGTACTGGAAATGGTTCAGCAGACGCGCCCCGGTCGCGCGGTTCACGAGGCACACGGGGCCGTGGTCGCGGCACCAGGCGTCGTTGGTCGGCACGTCCAGCAGTTCGATGCGGGTCGCGTCGGCTCCGGCTTCGTTCAGAAGCTTCAGGATGCGGGGCTGTTCGGAACGCACGCAGTCGATCTTCACGTCCTCGAACTGCGAAATGGCCGCCGCGAATTCGGCGTAATCGGTCTCGATTTCGTCCCGGCGGTCTTCCCACGTGACGGGATTCAGCGGCCACGACAGCAGTACGGCGCGCTGTTCCTCCCATTCCGCGGGCATCGTGAAGCCGCGAGCGGCGGCGGACATGGACTCCGGCATGGGTCAGTCTCCGAACCGCTTCAAAATCGGTCCGTAGGCGTCGATGCGGCGGTCGCGGAAGAACGGCCACATGCGGCGGTGTTCCTCCATCGCCTTCAGGTCGCAGTCGGCGTACACGAGCTCGGCTTTATCGCGGGACGCGATCGCGAGGTCCGCGCCGTAGAAATCCGATACGAACGACGAACCCCAGAACCGGGTGCCGTGCTCCGTGCCGACACGGTTCACGGCGGCGAAGAAACAGCCGTTCGCGACGGCGTGCCCGTGCTGGACCGTGAGCCATGCGTGGCGCTGCTTGAGCATCAGTTCGTCCGGCTCGGATTCGATCGTGCCGATGGCGGTCGGGCAGAAGATGATGTTCGCGCCGTCGAGTGCGGTCAGGCGGGCGGCTTCCGGGTACCACTGGTCCCAGCAGATCACCACGCCGATGCGGCCGAACGCGGTGTCCCACGCGCGGAACGGGCCGTCGCCGGGCGTGAAGTAGAATTTCTCCTCGAAGCCGGGGTCCTGCGGGATGTGCATTTTGCGGTAGACGCCCGCGATGCCGCCGTCCGCGTCGAAGATGACGGCGGTGTTGTGGCAGAGGCCGGGGGCGCGTTTTTCGAAGAACGAGCCGACGATGACCACGCCGAACTGTTTTGCGAGCGCGGCGTAGAAGTCCGTGCCGGGTCCGGGGATCGGTTCGGCGAGCTCGAAAAAGTCGGGGTCCTGCTTCCAGCAGAAATACTCCGTCTGAAACAGCTCCTGCGTGCAGACGATGTTCGCGCCGTTGTTCGCGGCCTCGCGGACACGTTCGGCGAGGCGTTCCCGCGCTTCCTTGACGGATGCGGGCGCGAAATCCTGCACCAGCGCCACTCGGACGGGCTTGTTTCCGGTCGGTTCTGAGCTCATCGCGGGGATTCCTCCTCCTGTGTTGTCTGACGGTTCAGCGCGGTGCGGGCGTCGAGCGCCAGCGCGATGGTCGCGGCGTCGGCGTAGGCGAGGTCGGACCCGGCGGGCAGGCCGCGCGCCGGACGCGTAATGGCGAAGCCGCGTCCCCGGAACCGGTCGGCGAGGTAGACGGCGGTCGCCTGTCCCTCGATGTCCTGGCTCAGCGCCAGGATCATTTCGCGGATGCCGCCCGCGGCGATGCGGGATTCGAGGCGCGGGATGGAGAGCGATTCGGGGAATTTGCCCTCAAGCGGGGCGATGCGGCCGCCGAGCACGTGGTAGACGCCCTTGAAGACGCCAGCGGATTCAAGCGAATGGATCTGCGCCACGTCCTCCACCACGCAGATGATGGACTTGTCTCGCACGGGCGACGCGCAAATCGCGCAAGGGCCGTTGTCGGGCGCGTCGGACAGGTTGCCGCACTCCGGGCACGCGTGGATGCGCTCGTGGAGCGAGGCCAGGTTTCCGGCCAGCGCCTCGAGTTTCGCCGGTTCCCACAGGTACAGGGAGAGCGCCATGCGTTCGGCGGAGCGTTTCCCCACGCCCGGCAGGTTTTTCAGCATTTCGATCAGTTCGGCCAGCGGTTCCGGCCACGGCTGTGCGTACATGGTGCGGACTCCCGTTGATGGGTCAGAACAGGCCCGGCATAGGCAGGCCGCCGGTCGCCTCGGAGATCTTCTGCGAGATGGCGTTCTTGGCCTGGGCGATGCCCTGGTTGACGGCCTCGGCGGTCGCCTGCGAAGACGGGCTGGAGGTCGTGCTCGTGATGGAGCGCACGAAGCAGTCGCCGGAGACGACGGCGGTCACAGTGCCGTCCGCGCTCGTGCCGCGGAATTCCATCTGGGCGAGTTCCTGCTTCATAGCCTCGATTTTCTTTTTCAGCTCCTGGAAATCCTTCATCATCCCGGCGAGCTGTCCGAATGAACCGAACATGGACATGGTCATGTGCCTTTCAAAAACGTTTTTGAGCTTGTGTTGTTATTTGTCGGAAGAAGCGCCCTTCGCGGCGTTCAGCATCTTTTCGAGCGAAGTGTCGCGTTTCGCCCCCAGCTGAAGCGCCTTTTCGTAGGCTTTCAGCGCGTTGTCGGCGTGCTTCATGGCGTAGTGGACGCGGGCGAGGGAAAGCTGGGCGTCGGAGTTCGTGGGGTCGGCGTCCGCGGCGGTCAGGTAGTGCCACAGGGCGGTGGCGAAGTCCTTTGCGTTTTCCGCCCGCTGGGCCTGCTTCATGGCGTCCTCGAATTTGAGCTTGTCGACGCCCGATTCCGCCTTCGCGGCGTTGCCGGACATGATATCCTCGAACATCGGCTTCAGGTCTTCGGGGATGCTGTCCTCCGTTTTGCCGATCTCGGGCTTCGCATTGGGATCGTTGCGGCGGTAGGCGTCGAGCTCGGCCCGGAGGGAACGCGATTCGACGAGCGCAGCCTCGGCCACGGAGCGGGCGGCGTTCATGGTCTTTTTGTAGCGGGAGGAAAGCGCGCGTTCGTCGTCAAGCTGGGACTTCAGTTCGGCGAGTTCCTGGTCGAACGCGGCCCGTTCCTTCAGAAGTTCGGCGATGGAGTCGTTCTTCTGCTGAAGTTCTGCGTCGCCGGCGGCTTTCGGGTCCCTGCGGCGGAGTTCGAGCTCGCGTTCCTGGCGGCGGACCTTTGCGTTCAGCTCGGTCTGCGTGGTGAGCAGGCTGGAAAGCGTGTTCTGAAGCGCAGTGGCGCGTTCCTGAAGCGCGGCGGCCTCCTTTTCACTGGCTTCCTTCTCGGCGGTGGCCTTCTTCAGCAGGGCGTTTGCGTCGGCGAGGGATTCCGTGAGCTTGCGGACTTCCGCGTTGGACGCCTGGTCGATCTTGATCTTTTCAAGCTGCGCCTGAGCCGCCACAAGCTCCTTGTTCGCCTTGGCGAGGGCTTCGGCGGATGCGGTCTTCTCGGCGGTCAGTTTTTCGACCGAGGCGGAAAGCGAGGCGTTGAGCTCCTTCTGCTTCGCGAGTTCAGGCGCGTCGGCGGCGGAGGGAGCGGAGAATTTCTCGATCTGGGCCTTGAGGTCCGCGATCTGCTTTTCGGAGGCCGCTTTCGAATCGGTCAGGGCCTTGTTTTCCGCCTCGAGCGATTTCCGGACGGCTTCGCCCGCCTCGAGCTTCTTGTTCTGCTCGGTCAGCGTCTTGACTTCGGCGTTGAGTTTCTCCACATCGGATTCGAGCGTGGAGACGCGTTTTTCCGCGACGGCCAGAGCGGTCGCGGACGCGGCGGCGGTTCCGGTCTTCGCCGCATCGGATCTTGCCTTGTCGAGCTCGGACTTCGCGGCGACGAGCTCGTTCTGGAGCTGCGCCTTTTCCTGCGTGAGCGAAGCGATCTTCGCGGCGGCGTCGGACGGAACGGGTCTGGCGGCGGCTTCCGCAGCGGCCTGTTTCGCGGCGTCAAGCTCGGCGGCGGACTGTTCCGCGGCGGCCTTCTGCGCGCTCAGGTCGGCTGTCAGCTTCGCGTTGGCGTCCGTAAGCTCTTTCACCTTCGCATTTGCGTCGGCAAGGGACTTCGACGTGAAAGACGCGTTTTCGGCGGATTTTTCCGCGGCGGCCTTCAACGCGTTCAGGTCGGCTGTCAGCTTGGCGTTCGCGTCCGTGAGGTCTTTCACCTTCGCGTTCGCGTCGGTCAAAGCCTTTGTGCCGGAACTGGCGGCGAGAGCCTTTTTCGCCTCATCCGCCTCGGCTTTGAGCTTCGCATTGGCATCCGTGAGGCTCCTGACTTTCGCCTCGGCCTCCGCAATCGCTTTCGCATCCTCCTCGGACCGGACCGGGACGGCCATGGGAATCGAACCTTTTTTCGCCGCTTCGAGGTCGGCTTTGAGCTTGGCGTTCGCGTTCGTGAGGCTCCTGACCCTGGCCTCGGCGTCGGCAAGCGCTTTCGTGTCGGCTCCGGCGGGCGCGGCAGTCCCGGTCGCCTTCCTTGCTTCGGCGAGAGCGGCCTGAAGCGCCTTGTTTTCGGTTGTGACTGCGGTATTTTTCGTGTTCAGCTTGGACACGGATTCCGTCAGGTCAGCGTTTTGTTTCGTGAGCTCGGCGGCCTTCGCGTCGGAGGATTCCTTGTCCTTTTTGAGCGCGGCGAGTTCGTTTTCGAGCTTTTTGACGGCTTCGGCTTCCGGCCGGGCGGAACGCGCCTCTTTGAGCTCCGCCTCGAGTTTTTTGTTCTCCGCCTCGAAATCTTTGGTCTTTTTCTGTTCGTCCGCGAGTCTGGTCTCCAGCTGGTTCAGCGAACTCTTTGCCCCCGCGAGTTCGGCGGCTGCCCTGGCGGACGCCTCGACCTTCTGTTTCAGCTCGGTTTCGGACTTTTTGGTCTGGTTGTACGAACTCTGAAGCGTGTCGAGCGCGGTCTTGCGGTCGGCGGCAAGCTTCTGGGCGGCGGCGAGTTCGGCTGCGGCCTTTTCCGCATCCGTCTTCTGCGCTTTCAGGTCGGCCTCAAGTTTCGCATTTGCGTCCGTCAGCGATTTGACCTTGTCTTTCGCGTCGGCCAGCGCTTTTGCGCTCAAATCCGCGGCTCCGGCCGCTCCGGCTGCCGCTTCCAGTTTCGACTTCGCGTCGGCCGCGTCTTTTTCGGCGGCGGCGAGTTTCGTTTTGGACTCCGCGGCGGCCTTTTCAGCGGCGTCGAGCTTTGTTTTGGATTCTGCTGCGGCCTTTTCGGCGGCGGCGAGTTTCGTTTTGGATTCGGCCGCGGCCTTTTCGGCGGCGGCGAGCTTCTGCTCCGTCTGCGTCAGCTTCGTTTTGAGTTCGTTTGCTGCCTTGGCCTGTTCGGCGACCTTTTCCGCGTCGCCGGAAGCCTTCAGCGCGTCGCGTTCGGCTGTCAGGTCCTTGACCTGTTTCTGAAGCGCGGTCTTCTCTTTCGCGAGCGAGGCGGCCTGTTCCGCGGACTGTTTGCCCTTGTCGGCCGCGGATTGCGCCGTAGCGAGCTGTTTCTTGAGGTTGTCGACCTGTGTGCGGAGGGTCGCGATTTCGGCGATTGCCTGCTGGTTGATGGCCTCGTTGGACGGCTTGAGGCCGGAGGAAGAAGACGGAAGCGTCTTGCCCAGTTCTGCGGCTTTCGCCTCGCTGATCTTGCGTTCGGCCGAGCTCACCTTGCTCTGTGCCATGGTGATGCGGTAGTTGACGACGGACCGGTTCCAGTTCGGTTCGGAGGTGCGGAGTTTCTGGAACGCCGCGAGCGCCTTGGTGTAGGCGTCGAGCGCCTCCTGGTATTTCCCGGCCTCGAACAGCGCGTCGCCCTTTTCAATGCTGTCGCCGCCGGCGCGGAAGGTGTCCCAGTTCGCGCTGGTGGAAGATTCCGCCGTGGTCTGCGCTGTGGAATCCTGCGGAAGGAGCACGGATCCGCCCAGTAGTGCCAGCCCGAGCGCCGTCAGAATACGGGAGCGTTTGATATTCATGGGATTTCTCCTGTTTTCGTCATATGTTGAATGTTTGATTGATTCGAGGTTCGTCCGGGGTCAGGTACGGTGCGAACCGGCCCGATTCGCGGCCGGATACGGAGACCGTCGCGACAAACACCCCGTCGTCGCGGTAGGAACTTTCCAGGATCCGCGCCTTTTCGTGCAGGAGCGCGACCAGATCGGAACGTTCGGGGGGGATCTCGGCGCGGCAGATCTCGGCGGGGCCGCCGCACTTCGCGGACAGCGCCTCCAGCAGCGTGTCGATGCCCTCCCGGGTCCGGCACGAAATGAACACGGCGTCGGGAAACGAGTTTTTGAGCTTGATCCGGGTCAGCGGATCGGTGATGAGGTCGCATTTGTTGCAGACGACCAGAATGGATTTGCGTTCCGCGCCGAGTTCGCCCAGTACGGACAGCGTGGTCTCCACGTGGTTGAAGACGTTCGGATTCGAGGCGTCGAGCACCAGCACGATGAAGTCGGCGAGCACGGCCTCCTCCAGCGTGGAGCGAAACGCCTCAATCAGCGAGTGCGGCAGGCGCCGGACGAATCCGACAGTGTCGGTCAGGATGAGGTGCGACTTGTCCGGCAGCGTGAGTGCGCGCGTGGTGGGGTCGAGCGTGGCGAAAAGCTGGTCGGCGGCATAAGCGTCCGCTCCGGTCAGCAGGTTCAGCAGCGTGGATTTGCCGGCATTGGTATAGCCGGCGATCGCGGCGTTCGGCAGGTTGGCGCGCATGCGGCTTTTCCGCTGGGTGCCGCGGTGTTTGCGGATTTCCGCGAGCTCGGCTTTCAGGTCGGAAATGCGCTGGCGGAGTTCGCGGCGGTCGCAT
>JAEEQO010000121.1 GCA_016285335.1 Victivallales bacterium
GGCCGCCGGGCTGAACTACTTCGACACCGCCCAGCCGTACCACAACGGCGAAAGCCAGCAGTTCCTCGGCGAGGCGATGAAGAAGTATGACCGCAAATCCTACATGATCGCCACCAAGCTTCCGCTTTGGTCTCTCCGCAGCGCGGCCGAGGCCGAGACTATCTTCAAGGGCCAGCTTGAAGCGTGCAAGACCGAATATTTCGATTTCTACCTGATGCATGCGTTCAATGCGAACAGTTTCCGCAACTTCGAAAATCTCAAACTTTACGATTATTTCAAGAAGCAGAAGGACGCAGGAGTAATCAAGCATCTCGGCTTCTCCTTCCACGATTCCGCGCAGGCTCTTGAACCCATCGTCAACGCGCATGAATGGGATTTCGTTCAAATCCAGCTCAATTTCATTGACTGGGAAGCGCAGAACGCCAAGCGCATGTACGAGTTCCTGACCTCGAAGGACATCCCCGTCGTCATCATGGAACCGCTTCAGGGTGGCAAGCTCGCAACGCTTACCCCGGCAGCCGTCGAGGTTCTGAAGAAGGCCGATCCGAAGGCTACCGCGGCATCCTGGGCGTTCCGTTATGCGGCGTCGCTCCCGAACGTGCTTACGGTCCTCAGCGGCATGACCACGATGGACGTGCTGAAGGAAAACATCGAGACCTTCACGGACTTCAAGCCGCTGACCGACGACGAGCGCAAGGTGCTGGCCGAGGCCCGCGACGTGTATCTGGGCGTCTCCAAGAGCCGCGTCCCCTGCACGACCTGCAGATACTGTGTCAGTGAATGTCCGGTCAAGATCGAGATTCCGGCTGTATTCACCGCATGGAATGACTTCTGCGAGAAGAAGGACGAGGCCGCGTTCAAGGAAGCCTACAATAAGCTTTCTGTCAAGGCGAGTGCCTGCATCGGCTGCCGCCGTTGCGTCAGAAGATGCCCGCAGCAGATCGACATCCCGACTGAACTTACCAAGATCGCGCAGGCCGCGGGCGACAATGCCGGCGGAGGTCGCGGAGGTCGCGGCGGCGGTCGTCAGGGCGGCGGTCCCGGCGGCGGCATGGGCGGCGGCTTTGGGGGCGGACCCCAGGGCGGCGGCTTCGGCGGCGGACGCTGAACTGCTCCGATGTTCAGCCTGATCCGTTTTCCGAACCTGACTGAACAGCAAAAAAAGAATCATTGGACGGACTCCGGAATTCATCCTGAGTCCGTTTTTTTATATGGGCATCCGTTTTTTTGGATTTTTAAGAAAAGAATAAACAAAGCGGCTTGATTTTGCGGTCGGAAGATAGTATATTGATGCGGAACTTCGAAACAACGATTCAACGCTTCAAGCGGAAGGGACGACAGAAATGGCCTTGACACACGTGAACGTGCCACCGGAAAACCATGTGAAAGTGCTCGACGGACAGGGCTGGGTGGGCCTGATCGACACGCTCGGCACCGAAACCACGATCGTGAACGCCGCACGCGTTTCGTTCGGGAAGATCCGCCAGGAAATGGACGAACGCGACGTGGCGCTCCTGAAATACCTGATCGAAAACCGTCACACGAGCCCGCTGGAGCACATCGTCTTCACGTTCAGCGTGCATTGTCCGCTGTTCGTGCGAGGCCAGTGGCACCGCCACCGCACGTGGTCGTACAACGAGATCTCGCGGCGCTACACCGAGATCGACATGGAGTTCTATGTGCCGCCGAAACTCCGCAAGCAGGCGGAAAACAACCGCCAGGCGTCCGTCGCGTGCGAGGATTTCGACGATGCCGCGCTGCGCGAGCTCATCCGCGCCCAGAACGAACAGTCCCTGAAAGCCTACGAAGCCCTGCTTGCCGCGGGCGTCTGCCGCGAACAGGCGCGCGGCGTGCTGTCGCAGAACATGATGGTCACGTTCTGGGGCACGGTCGACCTGAGCAACCTGATCCACTTCCTGGAGCTTCGCGACAGCGACCATGCCCAGTGGGAGATCCGCGAATACGCGAAGGCGATCAAGAAGCTGATCAAGCCGGTCGTCCCGCACGTCGCCGAATACTACGAATCCAAGGGCGAAGTCTGGTGAGACACGTTCGACCGGCGCATCCTGACGGAGCGTCCGCATGACGGAATATCTGGCGCAACTTGCCGGAGGGCTCGTCCCGGCCTTTTTTGTCGTGCTCGCGTCCGCCGTCGCGTTTGCCGGGAGCGGATACGGCGTTCTGCGCCTCTTCGGCCTCGGACGCGGCCTGATGCGCGGTCTGACGCTCTGGCTGGTCTCCATGGCCGCCGGATTCGCCGTCTGCGCGTTTTACTGCGCCGCCATCCTGACAAGTCTCGGCACGGGGACGCTCGCCTGCGTCCTGTGCCTGTTTCCCGTTCTCGCCGGGACCGGAAACCTCATCCGCTTCCGCAAGGAGCTGTTCCCCTCGTTTTCCGTTCAAAAACGGATGCCGTTCGAGATCCTGATCGTCCTCGTCCCGCTTATCGTGCTATCCATCGGCGCGTTCCAGTATCCCGCTTCGTGGGACGAATGCGTGTACCAGCTCGCCGTGCCGCGCCGCTGGCTCGCCGACGGACGTGTCCTGCTGTACCGCGACCTGCCGTATTCCGGGTTTCCGATGCTTCCGCAGTTCCTGTACGTGCCGATGATGAAATTCGGCGGACTTGCAGCGGTCAAGCTCGTGATCTACGGCGGCACGGCCTGTTTCTTCGCCTCGCTGACGCTTCTGGCGTGCGGCGAGGTGAAGCGCAACCTGATCGACGCATGCGTTTTCACCGCGTCGTTCCTGGTCGCGCCGCTCATGGTGCATGTGCTGATCTCCGGCTACGCCGAACCGCTGATGGGTTCGCTGCTCGCAGCCGGGCTCCTGCTCGCGGACGCAGCCTTGAAAGACCCGGACAAACGCGCGGAATCGCCCGGATTCGCGGTCGTGTGCGGGATCCTGGCGGGCGCGATGGCGGCGATCAAGCTGACGGGGGGATTCGCCGGGGCCGCGCTGCTGCTGTACATGCTGCTCCGGAAACGCCGCAAGCTCGATATTCTGTTCATCTTCCTGTTCGCGGCCGCCGGTGCGCTGTTTGCCTTGATGTTCTATCAGCGTCCGTGGTTCGAGACGCGGAATCCGTTCTGGCCGTATTTCGGCGACTTTTTCGGCTCGCCGGAGGTCATGACCTCGAACTACCATCATCTTCTCGGAACGGCGAAGTTCTCCGGTTTCTCCATCATCACCATTATCCTGCTTCTGCCGGGACTGACGTTTCCGGCGCTTTCCAGGATGTTTGACGGCGTGTTCGGACTTCAGGCGCTCCTGTGGTCGGGTCTGCTCCTGATCGCGCTCTGGCGCCGTCCGAAACGCATTTGCGCGGCATTCCTGCCGCTGGCGTTCCTCGTCCTTGCCTGGCTGATGTCTTCCCCGCAGGCGCGGTTCCTGATCCCCGCGCTGGCGTTCCTCGCCCTCGTGGTGCGGGACGCCTTCCCGCTCGTCCGCGGACGCGCCGGAAGGATCTTCCTGTGGGCCGCGGTCGCGTTCTCGCTGTTTTCGTTCCCGCCCGCCATCTATTCCACCTACGGCGCGAACCTCCGGGCGACGTGCTCCGGCGACGGACGGCGCGACCTCCTGTACGGGCGTACCGGGGACAGCATGCTGCCCGCCGTGGACATCCTGCGCGACCGTCTCGCAAACGGCGGAAAATGCCTCCTTGTGCTGGAGGAACGTACGCTGTATTTCCCGCGCGGATGCGAGATCGGCACGCCGTTCTTTCAGGACAAATATTTCCCCGGCGGAAAGATCCCGGACGCAGACGGCATGCTGAAAATGCTCGATGACGGCGGGTTCACCTGCCTGTACGTGCGGCCGCCGGACCGGAATCCGGATTACCTGCCGCAGGCCGCCGACTTCTGGGCCGGCGACTTCTTCGCGACGCTGGACGCTCTGGTGAAGCGGGGCGACCTCGTGCCGGAAGAATTGCCGGGCGGGGCGACGCTGCTGGTCCGCCGCGGACGCTGAAAATCACTCGTATTCAGCTCAAACAAACTCCGTCAGGTCGGACGGGAACTCTTGGCGCATTTGCAGGAACGCCCGAGCCCGACGGGATGTTTGGCGCCGAGATCGGTGCGTTTGCCTTTCAGCCGGGCGCGGATTTCGTACAGGTAGTACACGAGCAGCATCACGCCTGTGATCGTCCATGTGATGCCGGAGGCGAAGCACGCGCCCGTGTAGCCGAACCATTCCGCGAGGTAGACCGCCGTGAAGATGCGGCTGACCGTCTCCATTGCGCCGCCCAGCAGGGGCACCAGCGAGCACCCCATGCCCTGAAGCGTGTTGCGGAAGATCAGGATCATGCCGAGCGAGATGTATGCCGGGGCGACCGTGTAGATGTACTGGCGGCCCGCCTTCAGGATCTCAGGCGACGACTCGATGTCCAGGAACATCTTCAGCAGCTGCGTGCTGAAGAGGATCATCAGGACGGTCCCCGCCACCGAGATCGCCGCCGTGATCAGCCACCCGCTGCGCACGCCCACCACGATCCGGCGGTAGTTGTTCGCGCCGCTGTTCTGCGCCGTGTAGGCCGCCAGCGTGGTGCCGATGGCGAAGAACGGGATGCAGATCAACCCTTCCAGGCGTCCCGCGGCCGTGGTCGCCGCCACGGTGCCGGGCCCGAACTGGTTGAATGCGCTCTGCAGGATCACGCAGCCGAATCCGGTCACGCTGAACTGCAGCGCCATCGGGATCGCCACGCGGAGGTGTTCCCAGTAGAACCGCCAGTCGATGCGCCAGTCAGAGCGCCCGTACGGCAGGAGCTCGGGGAATTTCTTCAGGACGATGCCGAGGCAGATCAGCCCGGAAACGAACTGCGACGCCACTGTCGCGTACGCCGCTCCCGCAACCTCCAAGCCGAACTTGCAGACCAGCAGCAGGTCGAGTCCGGCGTTCAGGAACGAGGCGAAGACGATCACGTACAGCGGGCGTTTGCTGTCGCCCAGCGACCGCATCAGGAACGACATCAGCAGGTAGAACGTCATGGACGGCGTGCCCGCCACGATGATGCGGAGATACCGCAGCGAATCCTCCAGGATCTCTTCCGGCGTGTTCATCGCGACCAGGATCGGCCTCAGATAACGCAGGAACACCAGCGTGACCGCCGCCACGAACGCCGAACAAAGCACCACGGCCGCGCAGAACGAACGCCGCACGCCGGTCGCGTCCTTCGCGCCGAACCGCTGCCCCGTGATGATCGTGAGCCCGGCGGGAAGCCCCCAGAAGAACCCCAGCAGCATGAAGATCACGGACCCGGCGTTTCCGACCGCGGCGAGCTTTTCCGGCCCGCACCAGCGGCCCACGATCATGGAGTCGACCATGCTGTACAGCTGGTTGCAGGCGTTCCCGATCGCCAGCGGGATCGAGAACAGCAGGATGATTTTCAGCGGATTTCCCCTCGTAAGATCTTTCGCCATAAAGCCCCCGATGTATTTTGATAACGGGTAAACTATAATATAGCTCCGAATCCGTTTGTTTTCAACCGGAAACGGGCCGCTGTGCCAAATTATCCCGCGTCTTTTCCGCGATCGCGGACCGTCGGCGCCGTTCGCCGTGTGCGAAGGCGGACAGCGGAAAACCGTCCTTTGTCGTCCGAGGAGCGTCCGATCCGGCTTTCATGCGGCATAATACCCCGCGACTCACAGCGGGACGGCCATGTGAAAAACCGGGAATCCGCGTCTCTTTCCCGCGGCCGGATTGCTTTTTTCGCAAAGAAGTTGTATATTATATTTTCCGTTTTTCAAGTCCGGTCATTTCAACAGGTGCGGTTCGCATGCTTCTGATATACAATCTATTCTTTCCTCTGGTCTTTCTCTTCTTCCTTCCCGGCCTGATCGTGAAGCTCATCCGCCGGTCCGGGCACAAGAAGACGTACCTCGAACGCTTCGGCATCTTCGGCGCGGCCCGACGCCGCGAGCTGAAGGAATGGCGCGGCGCCACCTGGCTCCATGCCGTCAGCGTGGGCGAGACCAACCTCACGCTGCCGCTGCTGAAGGCGTGGGCGGAGGCGGAGCCGGACCGCAAGTTCATCCTGAGCACCACGACCACCACGGCGCAGGAGATCGCGCGGAACAAGACCGATCCGGCGCGCGTGAAAGTGATCTTCTGCCCGATCGACTGGTGTTTCTTCGTGTGGTCCGCCATGCGCCTGATCCGCCCGGAGAAGCTCGTGATCTTCGAGACCGAGCTCTGGCCGCAGCTGATCTCGTCGGCGAAACGGTCCGGCGCAAAGCTGATGCTGGCGAACACGCGCATCTCCGACCATTCGTTCCGCGGCTACCGCCGGTTCCGCATCTTCATCGCGCCGATGCTCCGCAAGTTCGACCACATCTGCGCGCAGACCGAGCTCGACCGCGAACGCCTGCTGACCATCGCGCCGGGCATCGACGACCGTGTTTCCGTGTGCGGCAACATCAAGTTCGACCAGGCTCCGCCGTCCGGCGACGGCGCGGACTTCCCCGCCATCTTCGGCGAAACCGGCATCACGGTCCTGCTGGCGGCCTCCACGCACAATCCCGAGGAGCCGCTCATCCTCGACACGTTCATGGCGCTTAGGAAGGAATTTCCCGCCCTGCGGCTGGTGCTCGTGCCGCGCCATGCAGAACGCGGCGGCGACATCGAAAAGCTGATCCGCGACCGCGGCCTGAGCTACCATCGCCGGAGCAACGACACCGGCGACAAGACGGGTTTCGCCGTTCTGCTGGCGGACACCACCGGCGAGCTCGCCCGCCTCATCAAGGGCGCCGATCTCGTCATCATGGGCAAGACCCTCGCCGGAAATAACGAGGGGCAGAACATCATCGAGCCCGCCCTGATGGGCAAGCCCGTGGTCTGCGGCCGCCAGCTGAAAAACTTCCGCCAGGCGCTGGACGCCCTCGTGAAGGGCGACGCCGTGCTGCGCGTCATGAAGGACGAAGACCTCACCGGCGCGGTCCGCAGCCTGCTCGCCGACCCGGAAAAACGCCGCGCCCTCGGCGAACGTGCCCGCGACGTGATGCTGAAGAGCCGCGGTGCTCTGGAAAAGGTCCTGGCCGCCGTCCGGCAATGAGCTCAGACGCGGGCTGAATACGCCACATTCGCGATAAAAAAATCGTTGAACATCCGCCGGACGCGGCTACGTTTCAGGCAGAGACCGGTCTGCACATTCCGGGTGAGGTTGCAGTCGGAATCGGAGCCTCGCTTTTTCGCACAACTGGCCGCCGCGATTTGTCACGGAGCGGGATCACCCGACGAGGGACTGAAGCTGGCCGAGTGTGACAGGTTTCAGAAAGATGCCGGTAAAACCGGACGCCTTGTATGTCTTCTGCGTTTCGACATCGGCGGTCACGGCGTACACGGGGAGGTCCTTCCATTTCTCCCTGCTGCGGATCTCCCGGATCAGGCCCTCTCCGTCCAGGACCGGCATCCACATGTCGGTCAGGACGATGTCGACGGCGGCGTTTTTTTCGAGCGCCTCAAGCGCCTCCGCGCCGTTTCCGGCCGTGATGATGTCGGTCACGCCCAGCCGGCGCAGCATCGCCTGGATCACCCTCACGTTCACAGGCACGTCGTCCACGATCAGGATGCACGGTTTCTTATCCGCGGAGGACGTCTGAATATGGACGATCCCTGTGGCTTCCACGGACTTTTTCTCCTCCGTGGAGAAACGCACGTCCGGGATCGTGACGGTGAAGGTCGAACCGATCCCGAGCGTGGATTTGAGTGTCAGTTTGCCGCCCATGCGTTCCGCCAGCTGAACGCAGATCGGCAGTCCGAGCCCGGTGCCTTTTTTGCTGGTGTCGGTATTTTTCGCCTGCATGAACGGCTTCAGGATGTTTTCCATGTCTTCCGGCGCGATCCCGCATCCGGTGTCGGCGACCGAGATGGTCAGGCGGCCCGTTTCCGCGTTTCCGCCGTTGTCCTTCTCGAATGTGACGGACAGGACGACTTTCCCGTGCTGCGTGAACTTGACGGCGTTGCCGATGAGGTTGAACAGGATCTGGCGGACGCGGTGCGGATCCACGCACAGCAGCGGCAGCGGAGGCATATCCTCCACCAGCTTCACGTCGCGTCCGGCGACGGCAACGTCGAACGAATGGAGCACTCCGGACGCCAGCTGGTTGAAATCGGTCATCTCCGGGGCGAACACGGTCTTGCCCGCTTCCAGTTTGGAGAGGTCGAGCACATCGTTTACCAGGTCAAGCAGGGTGTGCCCGCTTGACGCGATGGCATGCAGAGCGCGTTTCTGTTCCGCCATGTCATCAATGCCGTTTTGCAGCAGCTCGGAATACCCGATGATGGCATTGAGCGGAGTGCGGATGTCATGGCTGACCGTGGAGAAGAAGAAGCTCTTGGAGCGTTCGGCCGCAATCGCACGGTCCTTTTCCTTGCGGATCCGGATCAGGTAATGGTTCATCACCAGGAACACCACCACCACGATCAGCAGCATGTTGATCGTCAGGAAGAGGACAAACGGGTGTTTCCGCATGTATTCGCCCAGCGTGATGTCCGCGTCGAAGCGTTCGAGCCACTTTTCTGCGAGAACGTCCATCGTGCCGTCGGCCCGCATCTCCAGCAGGACTTCATTGACTTTCTCGAACAGCTCGGGGTCGTCCTTCGCGACGCCGAAGCACATCTGTCCGCTCGCGATATCCATCCGGCCCCGGAACCGTTTTCCCTCCTTGCCGAATGACTGGAGGCTGACTTCGCCGATGGTGTGGTGTGCGATGAAACAGTCGCAGTTCCCGTCGAGAACCGCCTGCACGCATTCCGTCACGGTGTCGTATTCCACGCAGTTCGGCCACAGCTGGTAATTCATCAGCATTTCCTGCAGGCCGCATCCTTCGATCACCGCGATCTTCTTCCCGTACAGGTCGCTGAACGAGCTGCTCGGCTCCAGCTCAAACGCCACGAATTTCTCCTCAAAAGTCGGGATCGTGAAACGGCAGTCCATGACGGACGCGTCCTGCCAGTCGCAGCCGAGGATCAGGTCCGCCTTCTTTTTCTGCATCTGTTCCACAGCGTCGCTCCAGTCCATGAGCTGCAGGTCCAGGTTGACGCCCATCCGGTTGGCGAGCTCGGCGACAGCTTCAATGTCATATCCGTGCCGGTCAAGCTCGCTGCCGTGGAGATCGGAGAACGGC
>JAEEQO010000122.1 GCA_016285335.1 Victivallales bacterium
GTGCGCGCCTGACCGCATGCGACCTCAATTACGAGGGCAGCCTGGCCATCGACCCGGATTATCTGGACCTGGCCAACATCCTGCCCTACGAGCGCATCCTGGTCGTGAACGCCACCAACGGAAACCGTCTCGAAACGTACGCCATCCCCGGTGAACGCGGCAGCGGCGTCTTCTGCCTGAACGGAGCGGCGGCCCACCTCGGACGCGTCGGCGACGTCGTGACCATCATGAACTTCGGCTACTACACGCCGGAAGAGGCCGCGACCCATGCGCCGAAGATCATCGTCCTCGGTGAACACAACGAAGTCCTCGTGCAGCGTCTCGGCAAAAAAGTCATCGAGCAGTAAGTCCATCCCCCGGCAGCTTCGCCGTTCATCATAATTGCGGAGCGATGCCGCGGATACACTCGGCTTTCTTTCCCTTTTTTGCAAAACACAGGGCGATTCTTCTTCCCTCAAAAAACGACGGATGCCCGACTGCGTCCGGCCCCGGCTTGTGCCGGGAAAACGCGGACGGACGGGCATCCGGGTAGGAAAGGAAAGCCGAAACGTCAGGCCTGGGGCGCGGCTTCGACGGGCGTGACATCGTCCGCCTGGAGGCCTTTCTTGCCTTCGCCGACCGTAAATTCAACGAGCTGACCCTCTTTCAGGGTACGGTAGCCTTCCGCCTTGATGGCGCTGTAGTGGACGAAAATATCCGCCGCGCCTTCACGCTCGATAAATCCATAGCCTTTCGTGTTGTTGAACCATTTGACTTTGCCTTGTTCGCGTTCGCCCATGATGTCTGCCTTCGATCTGTGTTGCTTCCCGGGGGGTGTTGTAACATCCGGCAGGAAATGCGTCCGGGACCGCATATCCTGTCGCCGGATCCGCATGTACGCCGGGGCGCGGCCGTACGGCATTCGTGAAAATGCATCTGCGGTTCCTGATGATAATTATACTTCAGAAACACGGAAAAAAAAAGAGGCGGAAATGAGAAAAAAGCGGAAAAAACGGAAAAAATCCACAAAAAAACATTTTTCCGACGTTAATTAACGTGGCTTCGGCATATTTCCTAAGAATAATCCTGTACTAAACATACGCCCAAAATCTGTTCGCGCTGCCCCTGAAACAAGGCGAATTCCCTCGTAAGCCCCCTGTTTCCCGCGGAAAAGATGTTTAATGGACCAAAGCAAAAAAGCGGACACACGGGGTGTGTCAAATAGTGCCAAATAGTGCCGTGCGCTGCCCGGTCTGCCCCCGCCACGTGCTTCGCAACGGCACGTGGATGGGGTTCATGCGGGTGTCCTTGCCTTCGAATTCGATTATTATGTCGGTTTTATGTAATTGACTCTTTACTTCGCCTCACGGGGGAGCAGCGGACTCAGCGGCGCGCCCAGATAGCTCCTGCGGACGCGTTCGGGATAGAACACGATGCGTTCGACCGCGACGACGGGATCGCGATCATCCGCGCAGATTCGGAATGTGTGAAGCCCGGCAGTCTTCACATCGTGTGTCACGCGGACTTTGCGGACGTTCTCGAACACCTCGTTGTTCAGGCGTTTGAACTCGCGGGCGAGCGTATCGGTCTCCTTCGCCGACTCGTCGTCGAACGCCGTCCGGATACGGAGCTCGCGGACGTTCAGTGCGCCCGCGGTCGGGTTATCCGGGAAGATCGGCATGATCTCCACATCGACCGTCACCTTACCCGGTTCCGCGATGTAGACATTGTATTCGAGAGCAGGACTTGATGCCGTCGGGGGCAAGGGGAACACGGCCATGGCATTGCCCCAGCGGCCAAGCCCGGAAACCTCCTGCCAGTGCAAGCCGTTTGCACCGCGATTCGCGGTGAAACCGGATGCCGGAATCACGATCGGACCGGAGAGACTGCCGTAGTAGCGGGTTCCGGCGGACGGAAGCTCGGCAGGATCGGCTTTTTCGGTTTTCACCGTGACTCTGACCGGGTCCATGCCCGAAGCAGAAATGGAGAAGCTTGTCGCCGCGCTGCCGGTCGGCACGCGGTCCCAGTCGATCGACACATAGACGACCTCGTCCTTCGCGCCCTCCACGACGACATTCTCCCGCGACAGCTTCACGCTTGGCGTAGTCGCAGACAGATGGCATTCGATCTTTCCCTTGTCGGAACGGTTGAACAGAGTCACGGGGTATGTCTGGTCGGTCAGGGAGTCGAACGTCGGCAGCGTCAGGCTTTCCACCTGATGCGGCGCGGCCTTCTCGGTTCCCTCCACGACCACGCCGAGCGCGGGCTCGTCCGTCGGCTTCGGCATCTGCGAAATCCGTGGCAGGGAATTGTCCCGCGGCATGCTCCACTGCGTGTAGCCGATGTGCTTGTCGGACATCATATTTTTCCACTTGCCTCCGGCCATCTTGTCGCTGTTGTAATAGTCGGACAGCGCCTTGTCCTTTTCGAAGAGCTCCTGCGCTTTTTTGAGCGAGGCGGCGGCGCTGGCGCGGCCCTGTTTCGCGAACTGGTCCGCCTTGGCGAGTTCCGTGTAGATTTGCGCCGTCCCCGCGCCCGCCACGACCGGATAGTACACCAGCTGATAGAACACGTCGGCATATTCAGCTGGCATCTGTTTCTTCAGCGCTTCGGCACGGTCGGCGATCTTCTGCCATTCCGCCGAGAAATTGTCCGCCTCATCGTAGTTCACGGCACTCCAGATGCGCGTTTGCTGAATCTCCGGCTTGCGGATATAATTCAGGCGGATGTACTCCGAGATCAAATCCGCGCATTCCTTCGCGTGTTCCTTCGGGAAGATGGTCAGACACCAGTTTTCCATCCAGTTTCCGATCTTGTCGAACGGAATCCGGTCGGGGTCCCAGGCGTAATCCAGAATGAAGTCGATCTCGGCTTCCTTCGGTTTCAGGTCGCCCACGTTCACGATCCACATTCCCCGGATGCCGTACTCGTATGCCAGGTAGAGCTGGTGCCAGATTTGCGGGATGGGGCGCGTGCTGATCCAGCGGTCGTTCCATGGTCCGCCGTTCATGTCGATGTGGTAATAAAGGCCGAGCTGGTCGGGATGCTTCCGCGCTTCCTCGTCAGGCAGCTGGAGCAGATAGCCGAAATTGCTGTCGCTGAACGTGACGATCACGTCCTCCGGCGGACGCACGCCGCGGTTGTAGAACGTCCAGATCTCGTTGAAGACCACCCACATCTGCGGCACGGCGGCGGGATCGCGTCCGTACGCCTCGCGGATGAGCTCGCGCTGGTCGTGGAAGAGCTGATGCAGGAGCTCCTTGTTGCTGTCGAACTGCGCGTTCGGGTCCAGCGGCAGGTCGCCGTCGCCGCGCAGCCCCACGGTCGGCAGGTTGTCGAACTTCGCGTTGCGCTTCAATCCCTCCAGCCAGAACTTCCTCATGTTTTCGCCGTTCTGGCGGTAATTCCACTCGCCGAGTTCGCGGCTGCGCTTCGTCCATTCCTCCTGATTGCGCATCAGCGGCTCGTGGTGGCTGGTGCCCATGACCACGCCGTATTCGTCCGCCACGACCGGATTCAGCGGGTCGTCCTCGTTGAACGCCTTGCCCCACATCGCGGGCCACAGGTAGTTGCCTTTCAGTCGAAGGATGAGCTCGAACATGTGCGCGTACATCTTCGAGTTGATGCCGCCGAAATTCGCGCGCGACCAGTTGCCGAACGACGGTTCCTCGTCGTTGATGAAGATGCCGCGGAATTTCACCTTCGGCGGCCCCTGAATATAGGTGCCCGGCTTCGCGAACAGCGCGTCCGAATGCACCACGGGCACATCCGCCCACCAGTACCACGGGGAAACGCCGATGCGCTTCGATACCTCGTAGATTCCATAGATCGTGCCGCGCTTGTCGCTGCCGGCGACGATGAGGGCCTCGGGCGTGACCTGGATCAGATACGATTCCCATTTCCCTTTGATCGCGTCAACTTTGAGCTTGTTCTCCTTCACGAGACCGTCGATGAGCGGACTTTTCCCGATAGTGCCGACCAGGATCGCGCCCGGACGCGCCTTGCCGTCCGTTTCCACGGGCGAGGCTGTCCCGGTCACGCGCTTCAAGTCTTCGCTCAAATCCTTTGCCGCGCGTGTGACCTGCGGGAAATCATCATCGCTCAGCACGATCGTCGCAGCTTTTCCTTCGGCGAAGACTCTGAATCCGTTCTCGATGGTCGAACGCGAGATCAAGTTGTCAAACACATCCTCGGCGGCGAGTGTGGAGCTCGCGGCCATCATGGCTGCGGCCAGCAGACCCGTGATGCGATTCCAATTTTTCATTATGTTTGCTCCTTGAGTTATGGTTGTTGTTAAGCTCGCGGAACAAGGCGCTTTCCGTCATTTCCACCAGCGGCGCAATAAATTAAAGGCGAAACCAATTTGTAATAATATATCCTGAAAACCGGAATAATCCATACAGGATTTAGCCAAAAGGATACATTATTTGTTCAATCTCTTTTCGCCGGACGACAGGAATGCTTCCCAAGGCCTCCATGCTGTTTGGCTGAGGATTTATGGCTTGTCGAGAACCTCGACCGTCACGCTGAATCTTTCATCGAACTCGGAGGGATCCCAGGACTGCAAATAGACGAGGTCGATTTTCGCCCTGCCCGGCTTCAGGGCGCGGTAAACGATGACGGTATTGCCTCCGACTCCATCCAGTTCCTCCGGATTCGGATCGGATACATAGTCGTTTCGGTCGAGCGCGAGGATGTCCTTGTCAATCTTGTCGGCGTTCTCCCATCTGTACCCGGTCGTAATATTGGATTCGAGCGTGATGCGGATGATGTCTCCGGTATGCACTTCAATGTTTTTGCCATTGTCCTGTTCGGTGAGTTTGAGCTCATTCCCAGCGGCGATCCGGGGAGAAGCGGCGCCGATGACAACATGCAGCCTGAATGTTTTTGCAGCCGGCCTTTCATCTTCCCACGGACGCGCATAGATCAGCGAGATTTCGGTTTCACCGGATTGTTCCGCTTTGAACGTCCAGATTTCGCATCCGCCGTACCCGGCTTCACCCTCACGGTGGGGATCGGCTGCGAATTCGCTTTCGCCGCTGGTTTCGAGCTTCCCTTCTTCTATTGGCCCCAACGCCCAGGAGAATCCCGTGGACGGATTGGACCGGAGTTTGACGCGGATGGTTTCGCCCGGAAGAACATGGATGGTATTGCCGTTGTCTTCTTCGTCGACCTCGGTAAACTTCTCGGATGACGGATTCGAAGGGGTTTCATTCTTCGACTTGGAACAGGCGGCAACAACGATTGCAACGGCAAAAACGGCAACTGCTGTCAGGAGAATCATGTTTTTCATGTGAGAAACCTTTCTTGTTGTTATTGCGTTCAAACATGTTCAGCTCCGGCTTCGGGGGCTGACTTCACATGAGGCTGCGGCATACGATCATCCGAGGTTGACCGGGCCTCCGCCTTTGCCCATTTCTCCGTCCTCGAAGATGCGTTTGACCATGTTGGAGAGCTTTTCCTTGGTGATGGGCTTCAGGATGATCGCGTCGAAGTGCGACATGTCGAAATTGCCGCTCGTCTCGACGTCCGCGGTCTGCGCCACGACCGTAATGTGCGCGAACTTCGGATTCTTCCTGATCTCGGCGGAAAGCTCCGTGCCGTTCATTTCCGGCATCCACATGTCGGAAAGGACCAGGTCGACCGGCTGTTTGTCGAGGATTTCGAGAGCCTCCCTGCCCGACACTGCCGTGAAGACGTTGTCGAACCCGATCTTGCCGAAGAGCGCCTTGGCGACGCGGAGGTTCATCGGCACGTCGTCGACGATGAGGATGCGGAGCGCCTTCAGGTCGCGCGCAACGGCTTCCGCCTCGGGTTTGGACTTGTCCTGCGCCTTGACCGCTTTTGCGCGGTAGCGTACGGAGTTAAGCGTCACCGCGAACGTGCTTCCCTCGCCCATCCTGCTGGTGCAGGTCAGCTCGCCGTTCATGCACGCGGCAAGGCGCTTGGAAATGGAGAGCCCGAGGCCAGTGCCGTTGTTCACGGCATTCGTGCCGCGCATGTTGGAGAGCTGGACAAACGGTTCCATGAGCTTCTTCTGGTCTTCCTCGGAAATGCCGATTCCGGTGTCGCTGACGGCGCAGCGGAGCGTGCCGGTGTCCGCGGAATCCGAGTCCGGCGTGAAGGAGACGTGGAGCGTGATCGCGCCTTTCTTCGTGAACTTGACGGCGTTGCCGAGCAGGTTGATGAGGATCTGGCGGATGCGGATGTTGTCGACGTCGAGCTCCGGGAGGTCGTCCGGCACGTCGGAGACAAGCTTGTTGCCGTTCTCCTGCGCCCGGAACGTGAAGATGAGCAGGACCTCGCGGCAGAGGGCGTTGAAGTCGGTGAACGCGGTGATGATCTTCATCTGCTTCGCCTCGAGCTTGGACAGGTCGAGCACGTCGTTGATGAGCATGAGCAGGGCGTTCGCCGAGGAGGAAATGGCATCGAGGTATTCCTTCTCCTGGTCTTTGGAGACGCCGCCCTCGCGGAGAAGCTCGGCGAACCCGATGACGGAGTTCAGCGGCGTGCGGATCTCGTGGCTCACGCTGGCGATGAAGAAGCTCTTCGCCTTGTCCGCCGCCTGCGCACGATAGGCGTTTTCCTCCGCACGGCGACGGGCATTCTGCAGTTCGGTGTTATCCAGCGAAAAGCAGATCACGGCATCCTGCCTGAAGATGCCGTGGGGCAGCGGAGCAAATGAAATAGCACGATGGTCATCCTTGTAATTGTACTCGATCGTGAATTGCCTGCCGGATTGAAAGACGTCGTGGATTGCACTTGACATTTTCGGATAGTCAATCCAGGTTACCTGTTCCAGTTTTTTCGGTGCTTTCTTCCTTTTGATATTTCTCGTCTTGAACTCGGGATAAAAAAGGATGGTTTCCGTACGGTTCAGGACCATCACGCGACCGGGGAGCGAATCCAGAATGCTGAGTCTCGCGCGAAGACGCCGGCGCATCCAACCGAGGAAGGTGAGCAGCAGAACGAGCACGAGAAGGGATACGGCTGCGAGATGCATCAACATCCTCCAGTGGCGCGTCCAGAAGGTATCGGGTTTGTTGATCACTTTTGTCCCGGCCGGAATCCTGCCGGAGAAACCTGTATATTTCTTGAGCTGGAGGTAATCAACGGTCCTGCGTGGCGTAATTTCTTTCACTGCCACATTCCGGGCGCTGCCCTCATTCAATATCTGCGCGACCATGCGGGCAGCCTCGCGTCCAAGCTGTCCCGTCTCGATCACGCTGCCGCCGACGGCGCCGCTTCCGATCAGCGTATCGTCCAGCACCAGGCACGGGAAATGTTCGAATTCGAATATCTGCATGAAAGCAGTCATGTCTTCGTCATGTGTATTTGCGTAGTCGTGCGTTGGGAAGAAGATGACCATACTTTCGTTCGGAAGGGCGGCCAGTTTGTTTTGAATCTCATCCTTTGACATAAAAGAATGGATCCACTGGTAGTCAAGCGCTGGGAACTGTCGCTTGCAGTTGGAAAGAATCTCCTCGCGTGTTTTCTCTGAGATCGTCGTCTCATCCGCCACAAGCGCCAGGTTATGCGTTTTCGGGAAAAGATCCAGTCCAAGCTCCAAAGTCCCGATGATGTCATCGGGGATGCCGATGCCTGTCGAGTTCGGATACGAAACCTTCAAGTCGGCCGGCATACGCCCCAGCCCGGCGAACAGAACCGGCACGGCATGCGGGACCCTGTCGTAATTCCGCATGACCACGTCCGCCGCCTCGTGGTTCAGCGTTACGATGGCAGAATAAAGACCGGCATTGAGAGACCTCTCCAATCGTGCAAATGTTGAAGCAATCCGATCTTCATTTTCCTTTCGGGTGGCGTTCAGCTCGACCACATGGCAGTCGATCGGCATATCCTGTTCGCGGAGGCCCTTTCGGAATGAATCGAAGAAATTGCCCGTCACGGCATCGGCGACAGGATAAGACGTCAGCAGGAGGATCGTTTTGACATTGGGGTGGAAAGGTCTATTCTGCTCCAATGTCGAAGCAGACTCCGGATCCGGTGTCTGCGAAAAAACAGAGAAAAAAACAAAAACCCAAAAAACAGTCAGGAACTGTGCCAACAGTTTTCGGCGTCGTCTCATGTGTAGCCAATCCTTATAATCGTGTTTTCAGGGGAAAAGCGCCCGTTTCATTAATCCGCCGTGACAGCTTGACGATCATTACTGGTTTCATTTGATGAGCCGTCTTTTTGTAATATACATGCAGTACTTTATTTTTTCAAATACTATGAGTGCCTTTTCATTCACATGCAAATAAAGAATGCTGACGAACTCAGCCCCCGAAGCCGGACCACCGCCCTGCCCCGTCGCCTTTCTGAAGTGCACCCCAAAAGTTGGACACAACCAATGAGGTGCACTTTTTTATGCCCAACACACAAAAAATCGGCGGATGGCCGACGCCACCACGCCGGAGAACTGGAGGAAAATGTTCTATACCGGTGCTCTGTCGCCGACTGGTCGTCTATTCCGGGAATCATAACGGGCTGGACATTTTTATGCTCACAACTCCCGTTTTACTCTGATTCTCCGGTTCTCTGATTTGAGCGTTGATAATCGATTTTCAGCTCGGAGACAAGTTCTCTCTCTCGCCAGTATAGAATCGCCTTTTCCCGGCGTTCAGGAGAACCGTCCATGGTTTCCTCCGCAAACACCAGGATTATCTGGGCAGGAGCAAGCGTCCTCTGCTGGGGAACTCTTTTCCCTGCCGCCACAGGGACGGCGCACCGTCTTCCGGAAACGGGGTGGTCCTATTTCTTGTGATCCGGATCATCGGACCAGTCGCCGTATGCCTCCGTCGGTTCCGACTTGGCGGCGTTGGCGCGCTGGGACGGGGGGATTGTCGCAAGCCAGTTCTTGATCTCGACGTGGTTGTCGACATAGAGGAGCGGCGGCACCCCCTTGTGACGCCAGTTGTATCCGGCTCCGGAATAGCCCCATTCCCCTTCCGAATTGTCTGTGGCCGGACGGATATGGAACACGCTTGTCTTGTCATGCTCCTCCTTGCTGCTGGCGAAGTCGTTCCCGTTCATGGTATGCTTCGGCGTCCACCGGTCCGTCATGAGGATCAGGGACGAAGGGGTGCGGACATCGGTGATGC
>JAEEQO010000123.1 GCA_016285335.1 Victivallales bacterium
CCGATGCCCGGCCGCCACAACGCCGTGAACGCGATGGCGGTCCACACGGTCCTGACCTCGCGCGGGTACGACGCGATGGAGGCGCTGAAAGCCGTTTCGGAGTTCGGCGGCGTGGCGCGGCGGTTCAACCGCGCGGGCGTGATGGCGAACGGCGCGCAGGTGATCGACGACTACGCCCACAACGTGGAGAAGCTGGCGTCGTGCATCCGCGCCGCGCAGGAGCTCGCCCCGGACGGACGCGTCGTGACGGTCTTTCAGCCGCACGGGTTCGCCCCGCTGCGCTTCATGCGGGAAGCCCTCGCAAACGCCCTGCCCTCCCTGCTGCGTCCCGGCGACGAATTCATCTTCCTGCCGGTCTACTACGCGGGCGGGACAGCCTCGTTCAGCCCGACGAGCCCCGAGGCGGCGGAAACATGCCGTGCCGCGCTCGGCGGCCGCGCGGACGCCGTGAAGGTCTTCGAGGACCGCCTGCCCTGCGGAAACTACCTGGAAAAGGCGGTGAAACGGGGCGACGTGGTGATCGTGGCTGGCGCACGGGACGAAAGTTTATCGATTTGGGCGAAAAGCTTGACGAAATACGCTTGACAATCGGCAAAAACCGTAGTATAATATGAAGAACTGTTTTTTTGACGTTTTCGCTTATCTATATAAGGGCACCTCGAAAAATTGGTTTTCGGCGGCTTTTCGCGTCTGAGCAAAGTCCAACTGGTAAGATTCTCGGTGGTTACATTTTCAGGTAGCCACGCTCAAATCTTCCTGCATTGGCCTTTTTGCTCATACGCTGAAAATCCATCCGATCGAATTTTTAGAGATTCCCATAAAACGACTCTGCCGGAGAGATTATGCTGAACAGATTCCGCTATTTGACGATATTGGCGATGCTGGCGCTGCCGGGTGCGGCGGGCTTCGCGCAGTCGGGCGCGGTCAAGCGCGACCTGGCATTTTCGCGTGAGCTCAATTCCCTCGGTCTGTACGATTTTTCGACGCGCTTCCTGGAGGGACGCATGGCGGAAAACACGGCAAAAAATATGGCGAACTTCTACCGCGTCCAGCTCGCGGAGACCTATCTCGTCTCCGGCAAGAACGACGAGGCGCAGAAGATCATCGACGGCATTCCGAAAAACGACCCCGCCTACTACAGTTCCCTCGGCACGCTCGGCATCTACTACTACATGAAGAAAGACAACCAGAAGGCACTGAAGCTGCTGGAAGACCTCTACAATCACCTCCGCCGGGAAAAGATCGACCCCTCCGACTACGAACGCCCCCTGACGGCCCTGCTGAACATCTACTACCAGGAAGGCCGTGAAAACGATGCGTCCTCGCTCATGGACTGGACCCGCGGCACCACCTCCGACAAACGCGCCACCCAGTACACGAAGGCGCTGCTCCAGCTCGCCACGGCGGAGAACAACCGCCGCGCCGAACTGCGCGAGAAATCCGCGTTCCAGCGCAGAGTCTCCGACATGATGAAGGACAAGAGCAAGGTGACCGACCTGACCCGCCTTCAGAAAAAGGCCGCCGAACTCACGAAGACCGTCGTCGACAACCCCGGCAACACGAATGCCCAGCGGGAACGCATCGACACCTACAGGCAGCTCGGCGAGGTCCTCGGCATGGACCTCGACCGCATCATGAAGATCGACGAGATGGACCTGGCACGCAGGAAGACCTCCGGCGAGGTGAAGAACCGCGACAAGTGGAGCACCAACGACAAGAACCGTCTCCGCAGGACCGATCCCAACGACTGGCAGACCTCCGTCCTTTCCTCCGCCGTCGATTTCCATGAGATCCAGTGGGGCGGACAGGACATGCTCACCGCCTACGCCACCGCCCAGATCATCCACTGCTTCTACCTCCTCGGCGAATACGAGGAAGCCGGCGTCGAAGTGCGGCGTTATCCCGACCTTTTCGAGGCGTCCGACGAGGCGCTGGAAAAGGACGGCAAGAAGAGCGAATCGCCCGCCGCCGACGCGAAATTCTGGACCGGGCGCTCCTACCTCGCGATGGCAGAGGCGACCGAGGCGGCCGCCGCTGCCGCGAAGGCGAAAGGCGAACTCCGTAAGGAGACCGACCTGAAGAAAGAGGCCGTGACCTATTACCGCCGCGCGTTCAAGTACCTCGGCAAACTCGTGAAATACTACCCGCAGTTCAAAGACGCCCCGGCCGCCTACAAGGACTTCAAGCAGGCAACGGAAAGCGCCATGGCGATCGACCCGGACAAGCGCGCCACCTACCAGTCCGAATTCTCCAAGGTCAAGGCGCCCGAGATGAGCGACCAGTCCACGCTGGTCTCCGCCTGGGCCGAACAGAACTACGCCAGCAAGCAGTACAATCTGGTGATCGACGAACTGCTGCCCATCCTGCAGCGGATGGCAGCCCGCTACACGCCCGGCCTCTCCGAGCTCGTGAACCGCCTGATCCTCTCCTACGCCTACATGGGCGACTCCACGAACGCCGTCGTGCTGGGCAGCTACGCCGCGCTACTGCCGAAGGACGACTTCGTCACGACCGCGCTGCTGAACGCCGGCCACGTGCTGTGGAAACAGGCCGCCGAAACCGCGTCCTCCGACCCGGCAAAGGCCGCGCTGCTCAAGAGCGACGCCCTCACGCTCTACAGGCTCCTGCTCGAGATCGACATGCTCAATCCCTACGCGGGCGTCGTTTCGCTCCGCGTGGCACGCGAACACCTGAACGCCGCAAGCCGCATCGGCACGCGCCTGAACGCCTCCTCCGACCCCGCGGAACGCGTCGCGCTGAAGAAGGAATGGGTGGCGGAAGTGAACAACGCCGCGGCCTCGTACAAGGTCATCATGCAGAACTTCGGCAACAATCCCGAGCTCACGGACGAAGCCTACATGAAGTACGCCGACTGCCTCGCCATGCAGGACGACTACGAAGGCGCGGCCAACGCGCTCCGCAAGTTCATCGCGTTCGGCCCCAGCTCCATGAAAGTCACCGCCGTCGTGCAGGAGATCATCCCCGAAATGCTCTCCCGCGAGGCTGACAGGCTCGCCGACCAGGCGGCCTCCATCCGCGACGAAGCCGCCGGGGACACTTCGCTGATCGAAAAGGCCGACAAGCTCAAAGCCCAGGCGGCGGCAATCTACGACGAGGCGGCGGAAGACATCTTCACGCTTCGACGCGACCTGGCGGAAGGCGGCAAGTACGCATCCGTCGCGGACACACCCGAGGTGCAGAAGGTCGCCCGCCGCGCCGATTCCCTGCTCCCGTGGCTCTACAACGGCGCGGGCAAATGGGACAAGGCGATCGCCGAATTCGAATCGTTCGTCCGCAGGCATCCCGACGATCCGCTGGCTGCCTCCTACCTCATGCGCATCGGCATCATCCACATGGACATGGGCCGCGACAGCGAGGCGCAGAAGATCCTGACCACGCTGGTGAACCGCTACCCCGATTCCGCCGAGGCGAAGAACGCCCAGTACGTGCTCGCACGCACGCTCTACACCGCCGGCAACTACTCGAAGTCGCTTGACCTCTTCGAACGCCTCTTCTCCAGCGAACAGGCAAAGAACCTCTCCGTCACGAATCTCCGCTGGATCGCCTCCACGCTCTCCCAGTGCCCCGACGAGGCGCTGTCCCAGAAAGCCGCCAGGATCGCGCTCTCCGTCTGCGAACAGCTCGTGATGAAGCTCCAGGATCCGAACCTCGACGAATGGTTCTCCGAACAGCGCGCCGCCGAACTCAAGACCGACAAGGCCGCCGCCAGGACCGCCGTCTCCCGCCTGGAGCAGCGCATCCATCTGGACGCCGGACGCGCCGCCGCGAAGGCAGGGCAGTTCGACAAGGCCGTGGCGGAACTGGAAAAGATCGAAATGCTGGAGGCCGATTCGCCGTATTTCTACGACATGCACTTCGCCATGGCGGAGGCGCGCGAGCTGCAGGGACGTCCCGACGAGGCACGCGCCGAACTGGCGAAGATCTCCGTGCGCGCCAACCAGACCGGCAGTTTCGAGCTCTACAACAAGGCGCAGGTCCTGACCGGCGAATCCTTCCTCAAATCCGGCGCGATCAACAAGGCTTACGCCTGCTTCAGCATCATCGCCGCCACGGCGTTCCCCGAGGACGAGGACGACGACGCGGAGATCACGGCGGACACGGAGACGGAACCCGGTTCCGATGAAGCGCCCGCGGACGATACTCCCGCAGACAATCCGCCCGCCGAATTGGACGACGATCCCGCCGCACAGCAGTGGATCGAACAGGCCATTTACCGCACCGCCTACACGGCCGCCCTCCTCGGCATCACCGAGGACCGCGACCGCATGGTCAGAAAATACCGGAAGCATTTCCCCGACGGCAAGTACGCCGACGCGATCGGCACACTCCCGGAATCCCAGGCACAATGATCAAACATTCCAAATATACTGCGAGGTAACACGATGAAAAAACTGATGACGCTCCTCACCGGAGGGCTCCTGCTGGCGGCCGTTCAGCTTTCCGCCCAGACCGCCGCCGCGAAACCCGTTATCATGACGACCGACGGCGAGGAGATCCGCGCCGCGCTGGTCGAACTCACGCAGAGCGGCGACTTCCGCTATGCGGAATCCCTGAAGGACGGTTCCCCGAAGCTCTCCATCCGCAAGAACCGCGTCCGCTGGGCCTGGATCCCGAAACCGGAGGAGATCACCAAGGCCGACAACCTCCTCAAGAACAAGAAATACGACGAGGCCGCCACGGCGTTCGCCGCCGCCGCGAAGTCATTCGGCCCGCTCGGCTGGGAACCCTACTCCAAGCTCCGTCAGGCCGAGGCGCTCGACGCCTCCGGGAAGCAGTCCGAGGCCATCAAGGTGCTCGAGACGCTGAAGGACTATGCGAACGTCAGCCCCCGCAACGAGGCGGACCTGAGCGCGGCCTACGAACTGCTCGTCAAGTTCTACGCCAACATCAAGGCGTGGGACAAGGGCCTCGAACTCTCCAAAAAGCTCATGTACGCCGGCGACGCCGCAGCCGTCAGCGCGCTCTTCGCCCGCGGCGACATCCTGTCCGCACGCGCCTCCGAGACCAATTCGCAGGACGACCGACGCGACGCGTTCAACGCCTACGCCCAGATCAGTCTGCTCTTCCCGAAATCCAGCCGTGCCGCCGAAGCCACGTTCCGCGCCTACCAGACCCTGACCGTGCTGAACGACGCCCGCGCACAGATCTTCGCCGACAAGCTGAAAAAGGACTATCCGAAGAGCGACTACGCCAAGCAGCTCTGAGCCCCCTCCCCCCACGTAACGAGACCAATCAGACAAACATTCAAATAGAAGGAACCCTCGTATGAAATTCAATCGCACCCATGCGCTTATGACCACGCTGGCCGTTTCGGCCGCGGGACTTCTGCTCGCCCTCCCCGCCTACGCGCAGGAAGCCGCCGCCGAGGAACCGGCGAAGAGCGGCACCAGTTTCCTGTCGGTCGTCTTCGGCGGCACGGCGATGGACCTGATCGTCTGGCTCATGATCTTCCTGACCTCGCTCGCCACGCTGGCGCTCATCATCGACTCCTGCGTGTGCATCCGCGCGGTGAAGATCATGCCCGCCGACCTGATCGAGACCGTGAAGAACTCGCTCGCCGAGGGTGACCTGGGCGCCGCGATGGAAGCATGCGAAGCCACCCCCGGCCCGCTTTCCAACATCCTGATGTCCGGCTTCAACAGCATCACCGAGGGCTACGACGTGGTGCTCGATTCCGTATCCTCCCAGGCAAGCATCGAGACCGAAAAGCTCATGCAGCGCGTGAACTACCTGAACCTCTGCGGCCAGCTCGCCCCGATGTTCGGCCTCATGGGCACCGTGACCGGCATGGTGTCCGCGTTCGGCTCCCTCGGCACCGTGAAGGGCGCCGCCCAGACCGCCGCGCTCGCGCAGTCCATCTCCTCCGCGCTCTACACCACCGCCGTCGGCCTCTTCATCGCCGTCCCCGCCATCCTCGGCTTCACGTTCATCAAGAACAACGCCTCCAAGATCATCCTCATGATGGAGGCCATGACCTACGAGCTGATCAACACGCTGAAGGACTCCGAAGTCAAGGAACAGTGACCGCACCTGTGAATCCCGCTCAAAGGAGCATCACACATGTCCAAGAAATCCAGACCCATGACCGAAGAGGCCGCCTCGGTGCCGATCTCCAGCATGATCGACATCGTCTTCCTGCTCATCATCTTCTTCATCGTGACGGCTACGCTCGACAAGGATTTGCAGGATGAAAGCGTCCTCCTCGCGGACGCCCCGAACGGACGCCCCGTCGTCAAGCAGGACCCGCGCACCATCACGGTCAACCTCCGCATGGACGGCTCCATGACCGTCGGCGGTCGCGCCATGACCGGCCCGCAGCTCACCGCCCTGCTGGAAGACGTGAAGCGCACCTCGCCCGATCCGCTGTCCATCCCCATCGTGATCCGCGGCGACCGCCAGGTGCAGTATTACTACGGCGCCAAAGTGCTCGACGCCGTCAAGAAGACCGGGCTGTATAAAGTCAGCCTCGCCGGATTGCAGGAATAAGGGGGCACGCGAATGGCAAGAAAACCGACCAAACTCAATCCCCCGCCGGACGCCGACTTCCCGCTGTCCAGCATGATCGACGTCGTCTTCCTGCTCCTCATCTTCTTCCTCGTGACGCAGAAGCCGATCACCGAGGAAGTCATGATCAACGTGGAGCTGCCCGCGCCCGACATGTCGACCCTCACCGCCGATCCGCTGATCCCCATCACCATCGACGTCGACAAGTATTCCCGCGACAACATCGACGAGATCGATGCGCGCCTGGCCGCCCTGAGCGACCGCGACGACCCGAACGAGGTCCTGAAGGACGAACGCCTGTACTATTCGTTCAACGGCTCCGCCCCGATGGAAGTCTCAAAACTCCGCGAACGCCTCGCCGCCGTCGCAAAGGCCGACGCCAACTCCACCATCATCATCAAGTGCGACCCGAACGTCAAGTACCGCAAGCTCATCCGTGTGCTCGACCTCTGCAGCGAACTCGGCCTGAACTCCCGCCAGCTCGTCGACAAGGTCATGCCGTTCGTGCCCGACCCGCCGCCCCAGCGCGGCCGCAGATGATCGAAACCGGAACGTTCACCAATCAATCCCCCATACCCGAACCTGAAAGGACTTTCCCCATGGAACTGAAAGGCAGCAAGACCGAAAAGAACCTCGCGTTCGCTTTCGCAGGCGAATCCCAGGCCCGCAACAAATACACCTATTTCGCCAGCAAGGCAAAGAAGGAAGGCTTCGAGCAGATCGCCGCGTTCTTCCTCGAAACCGCCGACAATGAAAAGGAACACGCCAAGCTGTGGTTCAAGCACCTCGGCGGCATCGGCTCCACGGTCGAAAACCTGAAGGCCGCCGCCGACGGCGAAAACGAAGAGTGGACCGACATGTACAAGCGCTTCGCCGAAGAGGCGCGCGCCGAAGGCTTCAACGACATCGCCGCGCAGTTCGAGGGCGTCGCCGCCATCGAGAAGCGCCACGAGGAACGCTACCGCAAGCTCCTCGCCAATATCGAAACCGGAGAGATCTGGGTCCGCACCGGCGAAAACCGCTGGGAATGCCGCAACTGCGGCCACGTCTACATCGGAACCACCCCGCCGGAAGTCTGCCCCGTCTGCAATCACCCGCGGGCGTATTTCCAGATCGAGGCGGAGAATTATTAATCCGCGCATGCGGACGGCTCATCTTTGACCGTCCGAGTTCAATTCCGGGGCGACGCAGCATCACCGCGCGCCCCCATTTCATTTCAGGAAAGACACAGGACATGGAACGCATTCGGATACACGGCACGGACCTTGAAGTTTCACAGCTCTGCTACGGACACGCCAAGCTCGGACTGAGGCCGGACGAGGCGGAAGGCTGCCGTCTGATGGACATCTTCGCCGAGCTCGGCGGCAACTTCGTCGACACGGCCTCCGTCTACTCGGACTGGGTCCCCGGCGAACGCCACCGCAGCGAACGCATCCTCGGCGACTACTTCAAAAGCCGCGGCAACCGCGACAAGTTCATCATCTGCACGAAGGGCTGCCACTACGACCTGGAGACGAAAGCCGACCGCGTGACCGCCGCCGATTTCGCCGCCGACCTGGAAACCTCGCTTTCCATGCTCAAGACCGACCACATCGACCTGTATCTTTTCCATCGCGACAACCTCCGCATGCCGATCCCCGTCCTGCTGGAAGCGTGCGAGAAAGCCAGGGCCGAGGGCAAGATCCGGTATTACGGCTCCTCCAACTGGCGCGTACAGCGTCTCGCCGCCGCCGACCGTATCGCGGCGGACTGCGGCTTCGACGGCTTCCGCGTGGATCAGCTCACCTGCCACCCGGCGGTCGGCCTCACCAACCCGATGCCCGACGACACGATGTCGATGTGGAACCGCAATTACGCGGACTATCACCGCAGGACCGGCATGACCGTGATGGCGAATACCGTGCTCGCGGACGGCTTCTTCTCCATGCCGGATGCGGAACGCTTCAAGGGGACCATGTACGACACCGGCGCGGCGCGTCTGCTGGCGAAGAAGATCCAGGGGCTCTCGCAGGAAACCGGCCTCTCGCCGGCTCAGATCTGCATCCGGTTCGCCGCGGATTATCCGGGCATTCAGATGATCCCGGTCTTCTCAACGGGCTCCGAGGCGAACCTGCGCGAGCTCTGCGCCTCGTTCGACAAGCCGTTCCCCGAGGACGCTCTCTTCCGCTTCTGACCGCGTCACAGCAGCGATGAAATCCCCTCAGTCGACCGGGACGTCGGCGAGGATCTGCCGCAGGGTTTCGCGGTTCTTGTCGGCGAGCGGGCAGAGCGGCAGGCGGTATTCCTCCTCGATCAGTCCGCGCATCGCCATGGCGGCTTTGACGGTGATCGGGTTGGTCTC
>JAEEQO010000124.1 GCA_016285335.1 Victivallales bacterium
CGAACATCATGCGCAAGCTGAACGAGCTCGGCTCCAAGCACGCGGTCGGCCGCGTCGACATCGTCGAGAACCGTTTCGTGGGCATGAAGTCCCGCGGCGTGTACGAGACCCCCGGCGGCACCATCCTGTACCTGGCGCACCGCGGCCTTGAGGAGATCACGATGGACCGCGAGGTCATGTTCCTGCGCGACAGCTTCATCCCGACCTACGCGCGCCTCATCTACAACGGCTTCTGGTACGCGCCGGAACGCGAAATGCTTCAGGCCGCGATTACCGAGAGCCAGAAGTTCGTGACCGGTGAAGTCCGCGTGAAGCTCTTCAAGGGCGCCTGCCACGTGACCGGCCGCCGCTCGCCGTTCAGCCTCTACGACGACAACCTCTCCACGTTCGAGAAGGACGACGTGTACGACCACAAGGACGCCGCCGGCTTCATCAAGCTGAACGCGCTCCGTCTGCGCGTCCTGGCCCGCAGCGCCCAGAAGCGCTACTGATCGGCCTCGCCGCTGAACCGGACATGGCAATATGGCTGCTCCGGCAGAGGACAGACACCCGCCCATTCTCCTCCGGGACGACTCGTGGCTTTCGTTCAATGCCCGCGTCCTGGAGGAAGCGACGGACCCCGCCGTCCCTCTGCTCGAACGCGCCAAATTCCTGTCCATTTTCAGCAGCAATCTCGACGAATTTTTCATGGTGCGGATCGCCGGGCTCGCCCGGCACGCGCCCGATGCGGTCGTCCACTACGGCGGCCGCCTTTCTTTTTCCCCGTTTGAGCTCCGCAAACGCCTTCTGCGCCGCATCCGCAGCCTGACGGCACGGCAGTACACAAGCTGGGAACGCGACCTGAAACCCGCCTTATCCAAGCACGGCATCCGCGTCGTCGCGTGGGACGGACTGCCGAAGGAATGCAAAGATGAGGCCGCCGCGCTCTTCGAACGCGAATACCGCTCCGCGCTCACGCCGATCGCCGTCGACCCGGATTCGGAGGAGCCGCCGAGCGTGCCCGGACTCACGCTGGAACTGCTCGTCCGCGTGCGGTGTCCCGGTTCGGACGATGTCCGCACGGCGTTCCTGCAGGTGCCGACGCGGTCCGGTCGGTTTCTTCAGTTCGAATCGCTCGACGTGCCGGGCGACTACCTGCTCCTGCCGCTGGAGGAACTGATCGCGGCGAAGGCGTCCGAATTCTTCCCCGGCTGCGAAATCCTCGAATGCGCGGCGTTCCGCGTCACGCGCGACCGCGACTTGACCCCGGACGAGGACACCGGCGACCTGCTCTCCGAAATGCAGGCGATCCTGCGGAAACGCGGCAAACGGACCATCGTGCGGCTGGAGACTTCCGCCGCCATGTCCGCCGCCGCACGTGCGTTTCTGCTGCGCACGCTCAAGGTGAACGCCGACGAACATTTCACCGTTCGCGGGCCGGTCGACCTGCGCTGTCTGCTGGAGCTGACCGCACTCCCCGGCCACGCGGACCTGCTCGACCCGCCGCTGCCGCCGTTGCCCTCGATCCACTGCCCCGCGGACCGCTCCATGTTCGACTCCATCCGCACGGAGGGACCGTTTTTCCTGCACGTCCCGTACGAATCGTTCGATCCGGTGGTCCGGCTGCTCTCCGAGGCGGCGGACGATCCCGACGTGATCGCGATCAAGCAGACGCTGTACCGCGTGGGGCAGGATCCGCCGGTCGTCCACGAGCTCATCCGCGCCGCCCGCGCGGGCAAGCAGGTCACGGTCTTCTTCGAGATCATGGCGCGGTTCGACGAGGAGAACAACATCCGTCTCTCACGCGAACTGGCCGATGCCGGCGCGCACGTGGTCTACGGCGTGCCGAAGATCAAAGTCCACGCGAAAATGCTGCTCATCGTCCGCCGCGAGGGCGACGCCGTACGGCGCTACCTGCATCTGCCGACCGGAAACTACAACTGCTCCACCGTGAAGCAGTACACCGACATCGGGCTTTTCTCCTGCGACGACGCGCTCGCGGACGACGTTTCCGCGCTCTTCCACGCCATCACCGGGTTCTCCGCCCCGGCCAGATGGAACAAGCTCATCGCCGCGCCGTACGACATGCGCGAACGCATCCTGTCCATGATCGACCGCGAGGCCGAGCACTCGACACGCGCGCATCCCGGAAGCATCGCGCTGAAACTCAACGCGCTTCAGGACCATGAGGTCATCGAACACCTCTATGCCGCCGCACGGCGCGGCGTCCGCATCGACATGGTCGTCCGCGGCATCTGCGCGCTGAATCCTGCCTCGCTTCCGCCCGGAGCCGCCTTGAACATCCGCGTGGTCAGCATCGTGGACCGGTTCCTGGAGCATTCCCGCATCTTCCGGTTCGGCAACGGCGGTTCGCCGGAGTATTTCATCGGCAGCGCCGACCTCATGCCGCGCAATCTCTCCCGCCGCGTGGAGATCCTGATCCCGGTCGAAACGCCCGCGTTGCAGGACGAACTCGACGTGATCCTCTTCACCGAGCTCCACGACCGCAGGAAAGGCCGCCGCCTGACCGGCGAAAACCGCTATTCGCACACCACGGGCACGCTCAAATACGAACCCGAACGCGCCCAGGTCTCGCTTTACAACTACTACAGAAAACGCCGGGAACGCGCGGAATCCGATTCCGCCGCGGACGCCCCGGCCACGGAGTTTTGAACCGCCATGAACATGTCCGAAATGGAACGCCTCGTGAACGTCATGCGCCGTCTGCGCGCGCCCGACGGATGCCCCTGGGACCGCGAACAGACCCACGAATCCCTGAAGAAATGCCTCGTCGGCGAGGCGGCAGAGTACCTCGATGCCGTCGACCACAAGTCCGACGCGGAAATGTGCGAGGAGCTCGGCGACCTCCTGATGCAGGTCGTCATGAACAGCGTCATGGCAGAGGAACGCGGCGCATTCACGCTGGAGGACGTCGCGCGCGGCATCTCCGACAAAATGATCCGCCGCCATCCGCACGTCTTCGGCGACGTGCATGTGGACAACTCCGCGCAGGTGCTCGTGAACTGGGAAAAGATCAAGAAGACCGAGCACGACGACTACCGCAAATCCGCGCTCGACGGCGTACCGCGCAACCTCCCCGCCGTTCTCCGCGCCGAAAAACTACAGAAGAAGGCCGCCAAGCACGGATTCGACTGGACCAACGACGCCGACATCCTCGCCAAGGTCCGCGAGGAGATGGCCGAGCTGGAGGAAGCGTACAAATCGGGCGACCGCGACAGGATCAACGACGAGGCTGCGGACCTCGTGTTCGCCGTCGTCAACTTCCTGCGGTTCCGCGGCGAAAACTGCGAGGACGTCGTGAACCGCGCTTCCGACAAATTCGACCGTCGTTACCGCGCGGTCGAGGCGAAGCTCGCCGCCGAGGGAAAGGCCGTCGACGACACCCCGCCCGACCGCCTCGATGAACTCTGGAACGAAGCCAAGGCGGAGGAAAACGGGAAATAAGCGCCCCTCCTCAAATCATTTCCGGCGTTTCCTCGTCGCAGAGATTTCCGCGTTGATCTCAGCCAAGGTCATCTTCGACGTGCCGTTCGCTTTTGCATTGGCGGATATCTTCCGCATCGCGGCAATGGCTTCCGCCGAAGTCGGGACCGTGTTGAGTTTCAGAGCAAACGGCACCCCCTGCTCCTGGACCAGCTTGGCGAGGCTCATGCGCAAATAGGTCGAAAGGTCCAGACCAAGCTTCAAGCACAGCTCATTCGCCTGCCGCCGCAGAGCATCGTCAATTCGGAATTGTACCAATGTGTTCGCCATGATTCCCTCCTTGAATGTATGGGCATTCTATTGGTTTGCATGATAATATACTGCATTTTCATTTAAAAAGCAAGCCAATGATTACAGAAAGATGCGCTTTTTCCCCCCCAAAAAACAAGAGGACGGAAAACAGCCGGTTCAGTCGTAGATGTAAAGGGTGCAGATGGCGAAGTACTGGAGGACGGCGCCGGCGAGCACAAAGACGTGAAACACGGCGTGCATGAACGGCTTCCGGATCAGGTACAGCGCCGCGCCAATGGAATACGTCACGCCGCCTGCGACCAGCAGATACGTCGTGAACGGATCCGCCGCGCGCCACAGATTCCGCAGGAGCAGAAGCGACGCCCAGCCCATGACCAGATAAATCGCCGTGGTGACGAATTTGTGTTTGAGCGTGATGAACGAGAAGATCGCGCCGAGGACGGCGCACAGCCCGAGGCCGCAGTACCAGACCGCGGCTTCACGCGACGACGCGATGGCGTTCAGGATCGGCACATACGTCCCGCCGATCATGAAGTAGATCATCGCGTGGTCGGCCTTGCGAATGGTTGCCTTTACCTTCGGGTCGCGGACGGCATGGTACAGGGCGGAGACCAGGAACATGGCGAAAACCGCCGCGCCGTAGACAATGGCGCAGACGGCGTAGGATTCCCGGGCGGAAACCATATCGGCGGCGCTCTGCCCGGAATCGGTCCCGGCCGGTGACATGAGTGCCATGGCGACCAGCAGGCACGTGCCGCAAAGCGCAAGGATCGCGCCGACGGCATGCGTGGCGGAATTGCAGAATTCCTCCGTCTGCGAATATCGGGGCGTCGCGGATTCGGTCATGGGAAATCGTCTCCTGAAAGGACGGCGGAGTAAGAAGTTCTATTTGGAAGCGGGCGAGAGCTTCACCGTGGCTTCCTTCGGCTCCACCCCGATCACTTTGAACTGGTCGTTGTCGGACCAGAACATGATCGGAACGGAATGGAATCCGGCCTCCGTCACCCCGGAGAGATCCACGACCGCATGGATCTGTTTCGAAGAAAGGTCCTCGATCTTCATCCGGCCGACGGAATCGCGTCCGTAGGTGTCCTCGACGGTGACCTTCACGGTCTCGGGAATGATCTCGGCTATAACCAGATTGTTGGCGACGCCTTTTCCTGTAAGGACCCGGACGGGAATGGTCTTTTCCAGAGAATCGTTTTTCCTGATCCTGACGTTCACGCGGACAGCGTCCGAAAGGATCTTGACGTCGCCGTTTCCGGCCGCATACGGCAGGACAGGGCGCACCGGACAGGAAAAGTCACGGGTCATGTTCGAAAGCGGGATCTTTTCGGTCTTCAGCGAGGAGATCCCGGCAAGCACTTTTTTCGGGCCGCTGATCCGGATCCTGTCGACCTCGAGCTTCGGCTCTTCCGCGAGCTGATACCTGGTCACGATCTCGCTGGTATCGTAATCCGGCGTGAGGAAGACGGTCTTTTCGTCGTAATAATCGAGGTTCATGGGGATCGGCGTCGGATGGAACACGATCCCCTTGTGGTCGACCGATCTCCGGAACTTCAGGTTCTCGGGCTTCGGCTCGAACGGCTCGTTGTCGTCGATCTGCTTTTTCGTGACCGTGCGTTCCAGGTACATGTCCTTGCTTTTCAGGTCTTTCATGTCCACGGGGACATTCAGCGTGACGCTGATCGTGGAAGCCATGTCCTGCGGGACCAGCACGAACGCACCGTCCACGCCTTTTCCCATTTCCGGCACGACGCGGATCTCGACGTCGTGAAGCGTCACGCTGTGGTACTCCGTCGCCTCCTTGACGTTCTTGTGCACGGACAACGTCAGCAGGACAGCGAAGACGAAGGAAAACAGCTTGCGCAGGAAATCGTGCCGGATGAAGCCGGGCACGTGCGGGAGGATCTTTTCGGTCCAGATGCTGCCGGAAGCGCTCATGCTTCACCGTCCTTTCCGCCTTCTTCCACGGATTCGGCGAGCTCCTTCATCTTCTCCTTGCCCGCCTTGCCGAGACGTTTCCAGAGGGATTTTTCGTCCAGCAGGATCATGCAGAGCTGGAACCGGAGTTCCTCGGGTTTCAGGCCGCGGACCAGGCGCCCCTTCTTCGCGATGCTGATCATGCCGGTCTCCTCGGAAACGACCACGGCGACGGCGTCGGTCTCCTGCGAGATCCCGGCGGCGGCGCGGTGGCGGGTGCCGAGGCGCTTGCCGTTCATGAAGAAATCCTCTTCGGCGAGGGGCAGCACGGCATGGGCGGCGATGATGCGGTTGTTCTTGCCGATGACGACCGCGCAGTCGTGCAGCGGCGAGTTCGGATAGAAGATGGACTGGAGCAGCAGGGAATCCACGCGGGCGTCGAGCGACACGGCGGAACGCGTGGTGTCGCCCAGGCCGATGTTGCGTTCGAAGACGATGATCGCGCCGGTGCGGGTGACGGCAAGCTGGGACGCGGCTTCGACCACCTGGTCGATCGCTGCACGGTCCGTCCTGTTGGACGAGAAGATGCTTCCCGCCTGGGCGAACGCCCGCCGGAATTCCGGCTGGAAGATCACGAGGATGGCAAAGCCGAGGACCGACATCAGACCCTTGATCAGGAACCGCAGCACCATGAACTGCTTGACAAAGCTCACGGCGAACCCGAAGACCAGGAAGAAGCCGATCACGCAGAACAGCACGTTGGCGCTGCGGGTGCCGCGCAGGAAATACAGCACGCCGTAAATCATCGCCCAGATGAGGACGAAATCAACAAAGAACAGAAAATAGTCGAGAATGACGTCTTGGGTCGGCATGGTGCAGGTGGTCTCCGCAAATAATAAATCATAAAAAGATACCGCATAATTCGGAAAAAACAAGCCGCTTTTTCCAAAAAACAGGGAAAACGCGCGAATTTGACGTGCGGGCACCTCTATTCATCTGTTTCGTGCCGTTGCGGAGCACGTGCACACCGGCGGTGCCGATACAGTGCGCGGTTACGCTCGCGCACCCGTGCCGTCGCGAAGCAAGGCACCGTATCAACACTGCTTGCAGTGCAAGGCAAGTTCGCGCAGTTTCTTCAGGTCTTTTTTGCCGTTTCCGAGGAACGGGATCTTTTCGAGCGGGAAGAACGCGTCGGGACGCGGCACCCAGAGGTTCGGCAGGCCGGATTCGCGGAGCTTGTTTCCGGCGTCGACGGGATCAAGCCCGCATGCCGCGTCGTAGAAGACGATGAGCTGTTCGCCGCGTTTCGGGTCGGGGCGTGCGGACACCGCCACTTTGCCCTCGATGCCGTACGCCTCCTCCAGACGGTGTTCGATGAGCTCGTGCGGGACCATTTCGCCGCCGATCTTGCTGAAGCGGGACAGACGCCCGGTGATGCGGATGTAGCCGTCGCGGTCCATGGAGGCCACGTCGTTGGTGTTGTACCAGCCGTCCGGGGTCATGGCTGCGGCGGTTGCCTCCGGGTCGTCCAGATAGCCGAGCATCACGGAGGCGGACTTGAGCTGAAGCAGGCCTTCCTTCCCCGCGTCGAGGAGTTCGCCCGTATCGACGTCCGCAATGCGCGCCGCGATCCCGGGCATCGCAACGCCGATGCTGCCCTCCGGCCCCGCCTCGCGCCCGACGGCGAGGAAGTCCTTCGGCAGGTTCAGCGACACGATCGGGGACATCTCGGTGCAGCCGTAGCCCTCGATGATGTGCAGTCCGGTCAGCTCGAAAAACGCGTCGGCGAGGCGTTTCTGAAGCTTTTCCGCGCCGGTGACCATCATGCGGAGCGAGGCGAAGTCGCCCGGCTTGCAGCAGCGCATATAGGTTTGAAGGAACGTCGGCGTGGAGATGAGCATGGTGACCTTGTCGTCGCGGACCGCCTTGCACACGCCGTTGCCGTCCAGCGGATTCGCGACCAGCGTGACTTTCGTGCCGGTCACGCCGGGGAAGCACAGGCCGACCATCAGGCCGAACGCGTGGAAGAGCGGCAGATTGCCGAGGATGCGCTCCGTGCCGTACAGCCAGTTCAGCTGACGCCAGAAACTCCAGATGTTCGCGGTGATGTTGTGATGCGACAGCAGGATGCCCTTCGGCATGCCGGTGGAGCCGCTGGAGAAGAGCAGCGCGGCGGGGTACATCAGGTCGGTGCCGTGCTTCGGCGAAACGACGCGGATGAGGAGCTGATGCGGGAAGAAGACGATCTGCGCGGCGGTCAGGAGCTTGTCGCCCTTCGTGACGAGCTTCGGCAGGTCCTCCAGGAAGATCATTTCGTCGCGCACGGGCTTCTTCAGCCTCGCCAGGAACAAACGGCTCGTGATGACCGTCTTCAGCTTCGCCCGGTCGTACATGGACTGCATCACGGCGTCGCCCGCGGTGTAGTTCAGGATCGCGGGCGTGCGGTCGGCAAACATCACGCCGAGGAGCGCCGCCACGGAAACCGCCTTGTTCGGCAGGAGCACGCCGACGAACTGCCCGTCGTCGCCGCGTTCCGCCAGGACCTTCCGCAGTTTCCGGCTGATGATGATGGACTGCGCGAGCATGGCGAAGTTCGAGAGTCCCTTCGGCGCGTCGGCGTCCTTGAACGTGCTTTCGAACGGATGCTGAAGCGAACGCCGCAGGTAGCGGTAATGCACGGTCTTCTCGCCGCGCACCGGCTTCATCTCCGCCTCGGCGCCGAGCTCCTGGATCCGCTGCCAGATGCGGAACCCGTTCCAGTGCGGCGAAATCGGCTCCCCGACGATGATCGTGCCGGGGATCGGCAGCAGACGCGGCTTGATGAACCGGAGTTTCCCGTTGTAGATCGTCAGCAGGCTGCCCCAGTGCAGCCCCAGGCGCACCGGGATCACCGGGATGTCCGGCGACGGCATCAGGCGGTAAAACCCGGACCGGAACGCATGCGTGATGCCATTCGGGGAAATCGCGCCCTCGGGGAAGATGCAGACCGCGCCGCCGCGGTTCAAGACCGCGTGGGTCTGTTCGATCAGGATCCGCATTTTTGCGCGGTTCATCTTGCGCGGGACTTCCAGCGCGCCGCTCCAGCGGAAGAACAGATTCAGGCCGGGGAACCGGTAGAACACCTCGTCCACCATAAACGTCACACGGCGCGGCTTCAGGCACAGGATGAAGATGAAGTCGAGGAACGAAATGTGGTTC
>JAEEQO010000125.1 GCA_016285335.1 Victivallales bacterium
CCTACCACAGGTTCCTCCGCACCGCTATCGTGCCCGCCCGCAATGGCCCCGCCCAGTGGCGCCTCGCCACCACGCTCCGCGAGTGGAACATCACCGTCGACCAGACATTCACGCTCGGCGGCATGAACAAAAGCCGCATCCTGAAGCAGCTGCGCCCGCACATCTACTTCGACGACCAGTGGTCCCCCCACCTCGAATCCGCCAAGGAGTATACCCCCTCCGTGCACATCCCGTTCGGCTGCGCCGGCGAATGCCCCGACGCCTGAGCAAATTACTGCCACTCGCGTCTCGCGATAAAAGAAAAAGTATCGAGCGTTAGCGAGCTTACCGAGGCCCGCGAACGCGGGCCCCCAGCGAAGCGGCAAATCTATTCGTCCTGCATAACGTTGAAGGCTTTACCTTCCCAGAACAGCCTTCAGCTCCGGGGAATAGATTCTGCTCTGCACCTTTTGATACACTTCATCATCCTCCGGCGCCGCGAGCGCCGCCCGGCAAAACCACAAATAAGCCGCGTCAAGATCCTTCTTCACGCCGGTGCCGGTGTCATAGCAGTCTCCGAGCTCGAACATCGCCCGCGCATCGCCCTGCTCCGCCGCCCGGCGGAACCATTTGACTGCCTCGCGCGGTCTCTCCTCGACACCGTACCCGGACCGATACCATGAGCCAAGCATAAGCATCGCTTTCACATGGCGCTGTTCCGCGGCTTTTTGCAGCCATTTGGACGCCGTTGCACGGTTCCGCCTCACGCCGATCCCGAACGCATAGCATCTGCCGAGTTCGAACTGCGCCTCGGCAACCCCCAGCTCCGCCGCCATGCGATACCATTTGACGGCCTCCGCCTCGTCCTTGCCGACACCATCGCCGGTCTCATACCCCCTGCCGACCTGCAACATGGCTTCCCCTGCCTTCGTTTTCAACCTCACAAAATCATTTTCATTCATCTATTTGTTCTCTTGTTTGGACGGACAAAAAACGAAAAAAGGACACGTCTCATTACTTTTTTTGCATTCCGGGTTCTGAGCATGGCAATAGTGAGCACCTACATCCCAGCATGGATAGTCGAAAATTCCGGGATACTCGGGGCAGATTGCACGAGCCATATACATTGTTCCCTCTCTTGATTTGATTTCATTATCCTTATCAAAAGATGTCAAACCAAGCCTTTGAAAAACTCGAACGGTATGAACGTCCGGTGAAATATCAATACTTCTCTTGTCTCTAAGTTCTACTCCGAATCGACGCATAAGGATATTAGTTGCCATTGTCGCAATCTTTATTCCAACACCCTTAAATTGCAGAAAACGATAAATCAGCAAACCGCTTGAAGGCTTATCATTCCAAATCTTGCTGGCATCTCCGGCATAGTCTCTCTGAATCCTTTTGACCGCACAACAGAACAAATCCGCCATGATGTCCTTAAAGCGATGTTTGACGCGCTCCTTGAAAATCTTATGGATCTCATCACTGGATATAGCCAAGTAATCAATATCAAATCTTCCGAGTTTCTCAAAAACGATACTCGGAACTCGCCACGCATTTTCAGCTTTTGTTTGCCGATCCATAACACAGGCAAGAACAAAGGCATGGGGATACTCGCCTAATGGGTTTAGCAACTCGTTTATAAGATCCTTGTCATCACACTCTTTAACAAATTCGGTCTTGCCTTTTTCTTCTTCTATTTTTTCTTTCGCATATTCAAAAAGCCTTTCTGCTGTTTTGTTCGGGAAAAACGGTTTAAGTTCGCACATGATTTCATCCTTTCTTTTTGGGGGGGGTATTCCGGCGAGGCCGGTTTGGACGCTTGATGTATTGTTATGGAAAACATTTTCTCCAAAATGTGGTATATGATCAAAAAAAACTATACCATAGGGGGTACGACATAATATGTCATACCGAACAGTTTCTTTTTTTTGGGGAAGAAGACAATCACAGGGAAAAATAGTTCCATGTCACAAGAAAATCAAGTCTTTTTTTCCTTTTTTCGGGCATTTAACGATATTGAATGCAAAAAAAAGGACGCTTTCGCATCACGCTTCGCTGGGGGCTCGCATTCGCGAGCCTCGGTAGGCGAGCTTACGCTCGCACAGTATTCTTTACCGCGAGCCGCGAACGGCAAAGATATTGGATAATATGCCTTATAGGCCGTATATGTCCTATTCTCCGAACGCGTGAAAATGAGGCAGAAAAAAGCCTGTCCCGTTTTTGAGCGGGGCAGGCTTACGTTTCTGTCAGGGAAAGTGAGCTGAGAAGAGCTCCGTCTTATTTCTGCATGTGCTGACAGGCTGCGCCTGTACTGCAGTAGTGCGCGGCTTACGCTCGCGCACACAATGCGTGTCGTTGCAGCGCCCGGCTGAGCGCGAATTTACTTCGGCATGGGCTGATCGCCGAGCTGGCGGAGGGCGGAACGGCGGATCTTGCCGCTGACGGTCTTCGGGAGTTCGGAGAGGAAGTCGATCTTGCGCGGATACTTGTACGGCGCGGTGTTGTGCTTCACGTACTCCTGGATCTCCTTCTTCAGCTCCTCGCTGGGCTGTTTGTCCTTCGTGAGCACGATGTACGCCTTCACGAGCTGGCCGCGGGTGGGATCGGGCACACCGACCACGGCGCATTCGAGCACGTAGGGGAGCTCCATGATGGCGTTTTCGACCTCGAAAGGACCGATGCGGTAGCCGGAGGACTTGATGAGGTCGTCGGTGCGGCCGACGTACCAGTAGTAGCCGTCTTCGTCGACCCAGGCGGTGTCGCCGGTGTGGTAATAGCCGTCGTGCCAGGCGCTGTGCGTGGCTTCCTCGTCGCCGTAATAGCCGACGAAGAGTCCGGGGATCTCGCCGGGTTCGGCCTTGATCACGATCTCGCCGACCTCGCCCTGCTTGACGGGCTTGCAATCGGCGTCGAAGAGCTCGACCGGGTACATGGGCGAAGGCTTGCCCATCGAGCCGGGATGCGGCTCCATGCCGTGGATGTTGCCGATGATCATGGTGCTTTCGGTCTGGCCGAAGCCTTCCATCATCTTGTGTCCGGTCTGCTTCAGGAACTGGTTGAAGACCTCGGGGTTCAGCGCCTCGCCCGCCATGGTGGTGTGCTTGAGGCTGGAGAAATCGTACTGGGAGAGGTCTTCGCGGATGAAGAAGCGGTACATGGTGGGCGGCGCGCAGAACGTGGTGATGCCGAACTGTTTGAAGAGCGGCATGATGTCGGCGGCGCTGAAGCGGTCGAAATCGTACACGAAGAGCGGGCCCTCGCAGAGCCACTGGCCGTAGAGCTTGCCCCACATGGACTTCGCCCAGCCGGTGTCGGAGATGGTCAGGTGCAGACCGTTCGGGTCCACGCAGTGCCACCAGCGGGCGGTGATGATGTGTCCGAGCGGGTAGGAGAAGATGTGCGTGACGATCTTCGGGTAGCCGGTGGTGCCGGAGCTGAAGAACATCAGCATCGTGTCGGTCGCCTTCAGGTCGGCGGGGCGTTTGAAGACCGTGCTGTAGCGTTCGAGCGAAGCGTCGAAATCGAGCCAGCCGAGGCGCGTGCCGTTGGTGGAAATGCGGAATTCGACGGACTTGCAGAGGTTCGCGGCGGCGTCCGCCTGCTCCAGGACTTCGCCGTCCGAGGTGCAGATGATCGCACGGATGGACGCCTTGTCGAAACGGTACTGGAAATCGTGCACGAGGAGCTGGTTCGGGGCGAGGACCGCCACCGCGCCGATCTTGTGCAGCGCGTTGATGAGGATCCAGAACTGGTAGTTGCGGCGGAGCACCATCATCACGCGGTCGCCCTTCCTGATGCCGAGCGAAACGAGGTAGTTCGCCGCCTGCGAGGACAGGTCGGAGAGCTGCTTGAACGTGAAATCGCGGTGTTCGTGCGTGCGGCTGAGCCAGCAGAGCGCGACCTTGTCCGGCGTCTTTTCCGCCAGGCGGTCGAGCACGTCGTACGCGAAATTGAACGTGTCGGGATAGTGGAACTTGACCTTGTTCAGGATGCCTTTTTCGTCGAACTCGGCGTCGAGGTAGTCCTCATACAGCAGGCGCTGGCCGGACGGCGCTTCGTCGTCCGCGGGGACCGCGGCGGCGGGAGCGGGGATCGGGGCCTCGGAGCCTTCGCCATACATCACGATGGCGAGGAATTCGCAGGGCTTGCCGTCCGCGGCGACCATGCCGTGCGGCAGGCTGGAGTCCAGCAGCACGCTGTCGCCCGGCTCCAGCACGTCGATCTTGTTCCCGAGCTGGATGCGGAGACGTCCGGAGAGCACGTAGTCGAACTCGTGGCCGGGGTGCGTGGTGAGGTGGATCGGGAGACCTTCGTCCTGCGGCTGGGCAGTGACGTAGAGCGGTTCCGTATTGCGGTTCTTCAGCAGGGGCGCGAGGTGACGGTAGTCGAGCTCCTCGCGGCGTTTGATCGGGAGCCCCTCGCCTTTCCGCGTAATGTCGTACAACGAAAGCTTGGGCGACTCGCCGCTCACAAGTACACCGACATCGACACCGAATCTCTCCGCGCAGAGGTAAAGGAAGGCGAACGGACTTTCGACGAGGCCGTCTTCATGCTTCCGGTATTCTTCTACGGTGACGCCCGTGACCTTGGCCATTTCCTCTTCGGAGATTTCCCTGATCTGACGGATGTCGCGAATGCGATTGCCGATTTGCTGAAGTTTGTTTTCCATCTTTCGTTGTCCAAAAGGGTTGAAGGTACTTCCCCATCGATAGAAAAGCGGGGAAACTATAATATACTATAAAAATGCCTAAAGTCAAGCAAAAAACGGAAAAGAACGCGCTTCCGACGGGTTGCCGGGCCGCTTTTTCATGTGCCAGACGGGCATTCGCAAAAACATGAAGAAGCCCGCCGGAACATGAAGATGAACCGGCGGGCTGATTTTTCGAACGGGATTCGATCAGACGATCATTTCACGGGCAACGTGATGCTTTCCTTCGTCTGCGTCAGAGGCTTGACCGTGCCGTCTTCATTGAAGAAGATCTCGTCCACGCACACGGAACGGCGGAGGCTCTGCCCCTTCTGGCCGTCGCGGTCGAGCGTGCCGTTGTGGTAGAAGAGGAACGTGCGGCCCTTGAAATCGATCACGCCGGGGTGGATGGTGAAGCTGTTCTTCGCGGCTCCGGTGACCTGTCCGCGGAACGTCCACGGGCCTTTGAGGTCCTTGGCGGTGGAGTAGTTGATGACTTCGCCGCCGCGTCCCATGCCGGGGTAGAAATTGTAGTACATGCCGTTGCGCTTGTAGAGCCAGGGACCTTCGGTGTAGTTCTGCATCCCGGTGTCGGTGATCTCGCCGTCGAGCTCGATCATGTTGTCTTTGAGCTTCGCGACGTAGTTATTTGTGTGGCCCCAGGAGAGCCATGCGGTGCCGTCGTCGTCGATGAGCACGGTCGGGTCGATGTCGTTCCAGCCGGCGCGGCCGCTGGTCAGGTTGTCGACCACGACGGGCTTTTCAACGGGCACAAACGGTCCGACGGGGGAGTCCGCGACCGCGACGCCGATGGAGTTGCCGCCGTTCTTGTCGTCGCGGAACGTGCAGTACCAGTAGAACTTGCCGTTCTTGCTGGCGACCTGCGACGCCCAGGCGGTGCCCTTGATGCCGTTCGGGAAGTCTTCCGGCTTCAGCAGGACGCCGTGGCTGCGCCAGTGGACGAGGTCGTCGGAGGAGTAGCAGCGCCAGTCGGCGATGTTGTAGTTGCCGGGGAGACCGTTCCGCTCGCCGTCGCGGTAGATGTCTTCGCCGGTGTACACGTACACGCGGTCACCGACGACCAGCGGCGCGGGATCGGAGGTCCAGGCGTCCGTGAAGATCGGATTGCCGTTCGGCTCCAGGTCAGTACCCGGGTAGATGACATTCTTGTCCGTAGACTGGCAGGCAGCACCTGCGAAAGCGAGCGCGGCGAGGAGTCCGGCGAAAAGAATATGTTTTACGTTCATAGTTCAGGTTTCCTTCTGTTCATTTTGTGTTGCGTTGAACGGAATATCGAGGAAAAGGGCGGACATCCGGGAGCGCCGGATATCCGCCGAGGTGTATCTTGCTTCAGAACACGGGAAAACTTACTTGATCACGACGATCTCAATGCCGGCCATGCGGGCGAAGTCTTCCATGTATTCCGTGGTGAGCGACGGCGCGTTCACACTGTGGTGGGCTCCGCCGGCTTCGATCCAGCGGCGCGCGCCTTCGTGCAGGTTCGGCTTCGGGATCCAGACGGTGCTGGCGACCGGGAGCTTCGCGAGCTTCTTGTCGGGCTTCACGATCTCGAGTTCGTTCACGATCAGGCGGAAGTGGTCGCCGAGGTCGATGACGGTGGCGTTGATCGCCGGGCCGGGCTTCGTGGTGAAGACGAGGCGGGCGGGGTCGGCCTTGCCGCCGATCCCGAGGGGATGGACTTCGAGAGAAGGCTTGCCGGCCGCGATGGACGGGCAGACTTCGAGCATGTGCGCGCCGAGGACGCGTTCACGCCCCTTCTCGAAGTGGTAGGTGTAGTCTTCCATGAAGCTCACGCCGCCGGGGAGTCCGGCCGCCATGACTTTCGCGGTGCGGAGGAATGCGGCGGTCTTCCAGTCGCCTTCCGCGCCGAAGCCGTAGCCCTCTTCCATGAGGCGCTGGCAGGCGAGGCCGGGGAGCTGGTCGAGGCCGTAGAGGTTCTCGAACGTGGTGGTGAAGGCGGTGAAATTGCCGTCCTCAAGGAACGCGCGGAGACCGATCTCCTGCTTGGCGGCGGCGAGGAAGGACTTCTTCTCGGCGGCGCCTTTCTTCGGCACGGTGTAGAGGTCGAAATACTTCTTGACGAGCTTTTCGGCTTCCTTGTCGGTGACGGCGTCGATGAACTTCAGGACGTCCGGCACGGCATAGCCGTTGCAGGAGTAGCCGAACTGGATCTGGGCGGAGACCTTGTTGCCCTCGGTCACGGCCACTTCGCGCATGTTGTCGCCGATGCGGGCGACCTTCATGGTCTGGGAGTCGGCCCAGGCGGCGGCGACGCGCGCCCACACGCCGATCTCATGCTGGACGAGGGGATCCGCGTAGAAGCCGTTGACGACCTTGCGGTTCAGGCCGAGGCGGGTGCAGATGAATCCGAACTCGCGGTCGCCGTGCGCGGCCTGGTTCAGGTTCATGAAGTCCATGTCGATGGTGGTCCACGGAATGTCGCGATTGCCCTGGGTGTTCAGGTGAAGCATGGGCTTCTGGAGGATCTTCAGGCCGTTGATCCACATTTTGGCGGGGGAGAACGTGTGCATCCAGCAGATGACGCCGATGCACTTCTTGTCGGCGTTGGCCTCCTGAATGGCGGCGACGACTTCCTCGTTCAGCTTCACGGTGGGGACCCACTCGATCTTGACGGGGATCTCTTTGGAGGCGTTCAGCGCCTTGACGACTTTCTTCGCGTTGTCGGCGACCTGCTTGAGGGTTTCCGGGCCGTAGAGGTGCTGGCTGCCGGTGATGAACCGGATCGTGTACTTGCTGAAATCAATTTTGGCCATAATAGGCATCCTTTCCGTGTTTACGGTTGTAATGTTTTTGAATCAGGGAATCTTTCAAACGCTGGACCTTGGGGTTCACGAGCTCCGTGATGTACGCCATTTTGCAGAGTTCTTCGAGCACGCGGGCGTGGTAAACGGCCTTTTCGGCGTTCTTGCCCCAGGTGAAGGGACCGTGGCCGGCGACAAGCGCCATGGGGATCTCGGCGGCGTTCAGGTTGTGCTTCTCGAAGCAGTCGATGATCTGGAGGCCGGTCTCGGTCTCGTAGTCGTTGCGAATGCGGTCGTCGGCCATGAACTCCGTGCAGGGGATGTCGGCGGCGAGGTGGTCCGCGTGGGTGGTGCCGTACAGCGGCACGGCGCGGGCGGCCTGCGCCCAGGCCACGGCGAACGTGGAGTGCGTATGGACGATGCCGCCGATGGTCGGGAACGCCTTGTAAAGTTCCAGATGGGTGTTGGTGTCGCTGGACGGACGGAGCTTGCCGTCGGCGATCTTGCCGTCGAGCCCGACGATCACGATATCTTCGGGCGTGAGCTTGTCATAGTCCACGCCGGAGGGCTTGATGGCGAACACGCCGGCCTGGCGGTCGATGCAGCTGACGTTGCCGAACGTATAGATCACGAGGCCGAGCTTCGGCAACTCCATGTTGGCCTCGTAGCATTCCTTGCGGAGGGATTCGAATTTCATGGATCAGAGCCCTTCCTTCTCCAGGGTGCGGCCGAAGCGGAGATAGCGCTGATAGAGCTCTTCGTAAAGCTGCACGACTTCCTTGTTCGGCGTGTATTCGGCGTCGAAGCCGGCGCCCATCTTTTCCATGGCGTCTTCCACGCGGGCGTAGTGACCGGCGGCGACCGCGCCGAACATGGCGCTGCCGAGCGCGCAGGTCTGGTCGCAGGCGGCGATCTTGATCGGGAGGTTGAAGACGTCGGCGCACATCTGCATGATAAACGGGGACTTGCGGCTGATGCCGCCGGTCATGATGACGTTGCGGATCGGGATGGACTGCGCCTTGAAGTGGTCGATGATGGCGCGCGCGCCGTAGACGGTGCTTTCGGCGAGGGCGCGGTAGACCATCGGGGCGGTCGTGCCGAGGTTGAGGCCGCAGATCGCGCCGGTGAGCTTCTGGTTGGCGTTCGGGGTGCGGCGGCCGTTGAACCAGTCGAGGGCGAGGACGCCGGTGGTGCCGACCGGGATCGTGGCGGCTTCCTTCTCGAGCACGGCGATCTTGATGTCGCCGGCGTAGGAGAGGAGGCGCTTGAACCAGGCGTAGACGTCGCCGAACGCGGACTGGCCGGCTTCGAGGCCGCTC
>JAEEQO010000126.1 GCA_016285335.1 Victivallales bacterium
CTCGACCCGGTCAAGGTCAGCATCCTGACGCCCGGCATGGGCGACGACGGCACGGTCATGAAGAACGGCGTGCCGGCGGCCCTGGTGTCGTACTACCTGTACCGCGAGGGGATCGTGCCCACGCGCACCACCGATTTCCAGATCATGTTCCTCTTCTCCATGGGCATCACGAAAGGCAAATGGGGCACGCTCCTGAACACGCTGCTGAACTTCAAACGCCTGTATCTGGCCGACGCGCCCGTCGCCGAGGTCTTCCCCGAGCTCGCCGCCGCGTACCCGGAGCATTACGGCAGGGACGGCGTCCGCACGCTCTCCGACCGCATGTTCCGCTACATCCGCGAAAAGACGCCGGAAGCCATGCTCGACCGCGCGTTCGGCGAACTGCCGCGCCAGAAGCTCACCCCGCGCGAGGCGTACCGCCACATCGTGACCGGGAACGTGGAGCTGGTGCCGTCAGGCAAGCTCGAAGGTCGCGTGAGCGCGAACTCCGTGATCCCGTATCCACCGGGGATCCCGATGCTGATGTCCGGCGAGGTCTTCGGTGGCGAGGACTGCCCGCAGATCAAATACCTGAAGCAGCTGGAAACGTGGGACGCGGAGTTCCCCGGCTTCGAACATGTCACCGAGGGCGCCGAAACCATCGACGGCGTGTATCACGTGATGTGCGTGAAGGAAAGATAACACAAACCATAAGAAATGCCGCCGGGATCACCCTCGTTTCCGGCGGCGTTTTCCGTTTTTACCTCAACATGGTTGGTGTCTTCAGCGTCAGGGTCACGGCCGCCTCCGCCGGGAAGACCTCGCCGCGGTAGACCGTGCGTCCGTAGTCGCGGTGGAAGTCGACCGCCAGTCCGACCTGATCCGGGGGAAGCCCCGGGAATGAAAACGTGAACGTGAGGTCGGGCGAAACGGGGAACGGTCCGAGACGGACCGGGATGAACGGCAGCCGATACAGAACATTCGGAGCCAGGGAGACCGTTTCACGTTTGCCGTTGCAGACGACGTCGATCACGCGCGGCTGTTCCGTGTAGAACGTCACCGTCACGTAGGCTTTCGAATATTTCGAAAGATCCAGGTCGCGCGAGGAAAACGACTTCGAGAACGTCGTGTTTCCATCCAGTTTTACCGCCGACCAGCCATCCAGATAGTTCGGACCGTTGTCATGCGCCAGAAACTCGTAATGCCTCATCGTGGCACCGCCGTAATGCGTTTCCAGCCGCACGCCGTCCGGTCGCGTCAGTTTCGTCAGGCCGGGTTCATACCACACCCGGTAGCTCGGATAGAAGACATACGCGAAATATGCGCCCGCGAGCAGCGCGGGAAAGCAGTGAAGCAGCAGATGCCGCCGGTTTTTCGTTCCACCGCGAATCGTGCGGACAAGGTCCGCGACAAATACTGCCGCGCCGACAGCGAAGAGCGGGATGACCGGCACGCGGAACCTCGCCAGCACGTAAAATGCCACCGTGGCAAGGGCGTACAGGAAGATGAACGAATACAGAAGAAGCTTGCCGGGGTGTTTTTTCAGGCGGGGGATGGCGAGGAAGACCCCTGCCAGCGTCAGCATGATGAGCAGTCCGGTCGGGACGATGCCGAAGATGCGGAAAAATGAGCTTTCCGAGGCGTTCACGCCTAACTGAAGGTTGTTCGGGATCTCGTGCGAATCGAAGAACAGGAAGAATTTCTCCGTCTGAAGCTGAAAGAATGCCATCGGCTCGGCGCGGAACCAGTCCAGAATGCGAAGCGGGATGGAGCGTTTGGCGGCGTGGTCCATCCATTCGTCGTAGGTCGGCGGATACGGGATCGGGAGGCCGCCGGGCGGGGATTCCGGGTTGTTGCCGAGCGTCAGGACCGCGGGACCGGCGGTCGAGGGACCGGACAGAGAATGCGTCGAAAGGGTGTTTTTAAGGGCGAAAGGCGTCTGGGGTAGGATGATTGCGGTCAGACAGAGAACCGCCGTCAGAACGGCCTTTCCGCGCGTTGGGAAGCGTTTGCGGCGCAGGGCGACGACGAAGGCAAAAACGACGGCGGGCAGAAAACACCAGGCGTTGCCGCGCGAAAGGATCGCGAACGACAGGATCAGGCCGGTGAGGATGAAATGGAGCAGCCGCCCGGTCTTCATGGCGCGGAGCGTAAAATACAGCAGCAGCGTGAACCACATCGCCTGCTGAATCTCGATCAGCGCGTACGGCACGTAGAAAAACAGCATCGCGGAGAACGCGCAAAGGGCCGCCGCAAGGAGTCCGGTTCGCCGCGACCTCAGCATCGCGCCGATCAGGCCGGCGCACCACACGATCACGCCCGCGCAAACGGACTGTGCGATGCCCACGCCGAGGTATTCGGAGCGGAGCAGGAATTTGACCGTCGGGAGGAAGACCGCGTAGTAAAACGGCTGGTAGACGAACTCCGCCGGGAAGTGTCCGTACAGGATGCCGCGGGAAAGCGCGTGGTAGGTCGCCATGTCCGTCACGTCCGGCGGCGCGAATGCGAACGGGTCCGTAGCGACGACCTGCGCGGACATGACGATGCGGAGCAGGACGGCGGCGAGTGAGATCAGAGCGAGCGGAAGGAAAAAAGTCCTGACGTTCCGGCGGCGCAGAAAGCCTCCGCCGGAGGCCGGACCCGTGCTGCGGGAGGCGGCTTTCGCCTTCGGCTTCATGAGCCGGAACCCTCGCGGCGGAGATGCAGCAGGGTACGGCAGAGCTCCAGGTCGGGCCGGTACGTGATCTTCGGATTCGGGAAATCGTGTTCGACCGGGAACACGCGAACCGGAGCGAAGCGTTCCATGACCTGCGCGTCGTCGGTGAACAGCTCGTCCGACGCAGCGGCCAGGCGGTAGGCGTTCAGGAGCGCCTTGAAATGGAACACCTGCGGGGTCTCGGCGGTGCGGAGCTCGTCGCGCGGGACGGTTTCGCCGAGGAAGCCGTCCGGGGTGATACGCTTGACCGTTTCGGCGACCTTGCGGCACGCCATCGCCCCGCCGTGAATCCGTGCGGCGTCCAGGCATGCCAGCAGAAGTTCCGGCGTGAGCATCGGGCGTCCGGCGTCATGGACCGCGGCGAGCTCAAAACGGTCTTCTCCGAGTTTTGCCGCCGCTTCGAGGGCGTTCAGGACGGACAGCGTCCGGGTCGCGCCGCCGTGCGTGAAGTGAAGCGGGACGTCCGGGAGGAACTGCTTTGCCGCCGTGCGGAAATCCTCCTTGATGGCCGCAGGAACGGAGAGCACGATGGAGCCGGGCGCCAGCACGGATGCGGCCGTTTTGACGGCGTGGAGAAAGACCGGGATGCCATCGAGGTCCGCGAACAGTTTGGAGCCGCCGCCGAAGCGGGTGGAGGCTCCGCCCGCGGCCAGGATCAGCACAGTGTCGGAAACGGGATTCATGATCGCTTTTTCCTCGTCAGTTTTCGAAATTACCGTTCCGTCGGATACTTGGCTTTGCGTCCGATCGCGATGTCAAAAACAGCCTTGACGCACGACAGCGGTCCGTAAAGCGCATTTCTGATCCGTTCGTTCGGGTACATCTCCCCGCTTCCGGCCTCGAAGCCGATCGTGGAGATGCCGTGGTGGTCCGCCAGATAGAGCGCGCGTTCGCAGTGGTCCCGCTGCGAGATCGTGATGAAGTCGTCGCAGCCGAAAACGTCGCGCATCCTGAGCACGGAATCGAGCGTACGGAGCCCTTTGCCGTCGCCGACGATGGCGTCCGCGGGAACGCCGAGTTCCATCAGCCATTGCTTCATGGCGGCGATCTCGTCGCCGAACTTTTCCTGGTAGATCGCGCCGGACACGACCAGAGTTTTGACCTTGCCCGCGTGATAGAGCGCGGCGGCGGCCCGAATTCGTCCGATCAGCAGGGGGCTTGGCCGCTCGCCGGAATACTTCGGGGCGCCGAGGACCATCCCGACCTCGCGGGCCGGGATGTCGTTCACGGAGGAATAGATGCGCGGCGAGGTCCCGCCGACCAGCCAGGAAGCGGCGAGGACCGCTTCCGTGGCGGCGATCAGCGCCGCCGCCATCCAGAAGAGCACGATCTTTCTGGTCCGGCTCATACCGGTTTCAGGTTGTACTTGGCGGCCATGCGTTCCAGCGCGGCGATCTGCTTTTCGCTGAGGACTTTGCCCGCGGCGTGCTGTTTGGCGAGGGACGCGATGAAGTCACGGTCGCTGAACGTGCGTCCGCGGCGGACCGTGGGCTCGTTCCAGCTTTCGAACGATTTGAACGCGTTCAGCAGGGAGTCGATCTGCGCCTCGGCGGCGGGATTCGGGGGCGGAACGGGTGCGGCGGCGGAGAGGTCGCATTCGGGGAACTGTCCGGGGTACTTGCGGGTGACGCGGAGAAGCGCGGCAATCTGTTTGGCGCTGAGGGTCTTTCCCGCCTTGTACTGCTTGCGGAGCGACTCGACGAACGCGGCATCGTCGTACACGCGGCCGCGGATGCGTTCGGCGCGGTTCCATTTGACCTTTTCGGCGGCCTTGAAGACAGCTTCCAGGCGCGGGTCCGCCTCGAATTCGGGCGTCTCGGGCTGCACGGCCTGGCGTTCCCGGATGGCCTTCAGATGGGCGTCCAGCTTCTCGGCGGCTTCGTCGAGCTCGGCCTCGAATCCGTATTTCTTCACGATATCCTCCAGTCCGGGGAGCTGGCTGCGGTATTTCGCCGCAATGGAGAGGAGGGCGTTCCACTGTTTGACCGTGACCGGGACGCCGGAGAGCTTCTTGGCGACGACGGAGTTGAAGAAGGTCTTTTCGTTGAACGGGCGTTTGCCGCCGGGCTGCACGACCGGCTTTTCCCAGTTCTGGAACCCGGACAGGATCTCGATCAGTGCGGCGGCCTTGTCGTCGGCGGGGGCGTCGGCGAATTTCGCCTGCTTGAGCCATTCGGAGAACGCGCCGTAGAAATCGTGGAGCATGGCGGTCCATTCGACCTCGCCGTCCTCGACGTTGTCGAGCTTCTTTTCCATGTCGGCGGTGAATCCGACCTGGAAGAGTTCGGGGAGGGACTTCACGAGGTAGTCGTTCACGCGGAATCCGAGATCGGTCGGGATGAGCTTGCCTTTTTCGCGGTTCACGTACTTGCGGACCTGGATGGTGTTCACGATCGTGGCGTACGTGGACGGACGACCGATGCCATTGGATTCGAGCTCCTTGATGAGCGTGGCTTCGGAATAGCGCGGAGCGGGCTCGGTGAACTTCTGTTCGGGCTTGCATCCGGCGAGCTCACAGTTCATGCCGGTGCGGAGCATGCCGAGGAGTTCGGGATCGGGCGCGGATTCGTCCTGGTCGTCTTCGGGCGTGTGGGTCTCGTCTTTGATGTTGTAGACGGCGAGGAAGCCGGGGAAGCGCGTCACGGTCGCGGAGGCGCGGAAAGTGAACAAATGGTTCGCGGGCGCGGAGTTTTCGACCGTGACCGTGGTGGTCTCAAGCTGGGCCGGGTTCATCTGGCACGCCACGAAACGCCGCCAGATGAGGGTGTAGAGCTTCAGCTGGGAGGGGTTCAGGAACGGGCGGAGCTTGTCGGGGGTGAGGTTCACGTCGGTGGGGCGGATCGCCTCGTGCGCGGCCTGCGCGTTCGCCTTGGTCTTGTAGACGTTGGCCTTCGGCGGGACATATTCGGCTCCGAACGTTTTCGCAATATAGTCGCGGCAGGCGTTCTGCGCCTCGATCGCGATATTGACGGCGTCGGTTCTCATGTAGGTGATGAGGCCGACGGGGCCGTTTTCGAGCGTGATGCCTTCATAGAGCTGCTGGGCCGTCTGCATGGTCTGGTTCGCCGTGAAGCCCATGGCGGAGCTGGCCGCCTGCTGGAGCGTGCTGGTGATGAACGGCGGCGGCGCGAACTTGCGGCGGGGCGAGGTCTCAAGGCCGGCGATATGCCATGCGGAGGCGTCGCCGATGAGCTTGTGCAGGGCTTCCGCCTGTTCGCGGTTGGGGACTTCGGCGTTCTTGCCGTCGACCTTCGCCAGTTTCGCACGGAAGGAACGGTCCGGGGCGACTTCCGGGCGGAAGAGCGCTTCGAAGATCCAGTATTCCTTCGGGATGAACGCCAGGATCTCGCGCTCGCGTTCGCAGACCAGGCGGAGCGCCACGGACTGCACGCGGCCGGCGCTGATTCCGCGTTCGATGCGGGACCAGAGCAGCGGGCTGATCTGGTAGCCGACGATGCGGTCGAGCACGCGGCGCGCCTGCTGGGCGTCCACGCGGTTCATGTCGATCTCGCCGGGATCCTGGAATGCGCGGTTGATGGCGCTGCGGGTGATCTCGTGGAAGGAAACGCGGTGGAAATGCGCTTTCTTGTTGACCTTGCGGAGGACTTCCTGCAGATGCCACGCGATGGCTTCCCCTTCGCGGTCAGGGTCCGATGCCAGATAGATGTCGACCGCGTTCTTCGCGGCGGTCTTCAGTTCGCCGAGGTTGTGTCCGCGCGCCTTGCTCTCCTCGTACTGAGGGGCGAAGTTGTTGTCGATGTCCACGCCGAAGGAATTCTCGGGGAGGTCGCGGATGTGGCCCATGGAGGCTTTGATGATGTATTCGGGCGGAAGGATGCGGCCGATCGTGCGCGCCTTCGCCGGGGATTCCACGATAACCAGTTGTTTGCTCATGCTCTATGACTCCGGAAAACGCCGGAAAACGCACGGCGATTCCTCTCGGCCGCGGTGTTCCGGACAGGGTTGTATTGGCTTATTCTATTAATATAGCGACATTCTTCGTGAATGTCAAGCGCGAAAACGAAAAGAAAATCCGCTTTTATCATAGGAAAATGCGCGGAGCTGTAAGCTCCGGAAAAATGAGAAAGAATCGCATGAAAACGAAAAAACCCGGGCCGGGACCGTGACATGGAAACAAAAATCCCCGGGCCGGGACCGCGGAAGAATGCGGCTGTCCGTCCGGGGAATGTCGCCTTGATCCCGCAGGATTTGCGGCGATCAGGTCACTGGTTGTCTTCGAGCTTCTTGTACTCGGCGTACTTCTTCGCGGCGAGCCGGCTGCCGGTCTCGAAGAGCGTGGCGGCGTTCTCCGGGAAGGTGCGTTCGAGCGCGGCGAAGCGGACCTCGCCCTTCAGGAAGCTGCGGTAGTCCTTCGTGGGAGCCGGGGAATCGAGCGTGAACGGCTTTTCCTTCGACGGATTGTAGCGGTAAAGGAACCAGTAACCGGCGTCGACGGCGGCCTTCATCTCCTGCTGGACGTTGCACATGCCGCACTTCAGGCCGTGCGTCATGCAGGGGGCGTAGGCGATCACGACGGACGGGCCGGGGAACGCCTCGGCCTCCTGGAGCGCCTTCATGAGCTGGTTCGGATCCGCGCCCATCGCGACGGACGCCACGTACACGTTGCCGTAGGTCATGAAGATGCGTCCGAGGTCCTTCTTCGGGCTGCGCTTGCCGGAGCTGGCGAACTGCGCCACCGCGCCGATCTGCGTGGCCTTGGAGGACTGGCCGCCGGTGTTCGAGTAGACTTCGGTGTCCACGATCAGCGCGTTGATGTTCTCGCCGCTGGCGATCACGTGGTCGAGGCCGCCGAACCCGATGTCGTACGCCCAGCCGTCGCCGCCGTACATCCAGAACGTCTTCTTTGCGAGCTGGTCGCGGTGCAGAAGGATGGCGTCGGCGAGGTCGGAGGCTTCCGGATCGTCGAGGACGGCGCGGTTTTCGGACAGTACGTCGCAGAGCGCGTCGGACGCAGTGCGCGAGGCGTCGAAATCGTCGAACGCGTCGAGCCACGCCTGAAGCGCGGCCTTTACGGATTCCGGCACGGCCTTTTCGAGCAGGGATTTCACGCGGATGACCTGCATCTCGCGCTGTTTCTTCGAGGAAAGCAGCATGCCGAGCGCGAACTCGGCGTTGTTCTCGAACAGCGAATTGGTCCATGCCGGGCCGAATCCGCGCTGGTTCACCGTGTACGGGATGCCGGGCATGGGCGAGCCCCACGCCTGCGAACACCCGGTGGCGTTCGCCCAGTACACGCGGTCGCCGAACAGCTGGGTCAGCAGCTTCGCATAAGGGGTTTCGCCGCAGCCGGCGCAGGCCGCGGAGAACTCGAGGAGCGGGCGGCGGAACTGGCTGCCTTTGACCGTGTAGGGGTTGAAAACGTCGGCCTTCGCCGGGAGCGACAGCAGGTAGTTCCAGTTCGCCAGGTCGTGGTCGGTCTCGGCGTTCGGGGTCATGGTAAGCGCCTTTTCCTTCGCCGGGCAGACGGACGCGCAGACGCCGCAGCCGGTGCAGTCGGCGGCGCTGATCTGGAGCGTGAAGACATAGCCGGGCTTGCCGCCCTTCGCGGGCTCCGTACGGAGCGGAGCGGGCGCGGCGGCGGCCTCTTCCGGGGTCAACAGATACGGACGCACCACGGCGTGCGGACAGGCGAACGCGCATTTGTTGCACTGGATGCACTTCGCGGGGTCCCAGACGGGCACATGGACCGCGATGTCGCGTTTCTCGTAGGCGGTCAGCCCCATGTCGATCACGCCGTCCTCGTAGCCCTTGAACGCGCTTACGGGCAGGTCATCGCCCTTCTGGGCGTTGATGGGTTCGAGCAGGTCGGTCACGACGGCGGGGAGACCGGGACGCGCGGCGGGCGCGGGATCGGCGGCGTTCAGCCAGGATTCCGGCACGGGCGCTTCCACGAGGCTCTTCACGCCCTCGTCGATGGCGGCGAGGTTGCGGTTCACCACGTCGTCGCCCTTGG
>JAEEQO010000127.1 GCA_016285335.1 Victivallales bacterium
CCGAAGGAGACCGACGACCCCGAGTTTCCCGGTCCGTTCCGTGTGCTCTGCGATCTCGGCTACCGTTCGCAGGTCATGGAGGCCGCGCTCGCCCGCATCGCCGGACACCCGGACGACACGGAGGCGCTGCTCACCATCGCCGTACTGGCGGGGGAGCTGGGCGAGCCTCTGATCGGAGCCCGCGCCTGGGACCGCATCTTCGCCATCGTGAAAGCGCCTTCCCCCAGCATGTTCGCCGTCTGCGCCTCGCTCCAGATGGATGCGAAACTCTACGACGACGCCGAGCGCACCTACCGGATCCTCGGGATGCAGCTCGACGTGCCCGAGGCGATCAACGCCAAGCTCGCGCAGATCGAATTCGAACGCGGCAACTACAAAAAGGCGCTTGACATCCTCCAGCGATCTCCGCTCGACGCCGAACGCCTCCTGCTCGAAACCGACTGCTACATGCGCCTGCGGAACTACTCCAAGGCGCTCGAACGCATCCGCAACGCCGCACGCATCACTCCCGCCCTGCTCGAGGGCCGCCGTTTCCGTCTCATCAGCGCGAACGTCGCAGACAAGGCAAATGACATGCGATACGTGGAGGAGATGCTGGCGCCCCTGCTCACGAGCCGTCCCCCGGCGGGCCGCGACGACGACATCCCGGAGGCCGAGATCTACAACGACATCGGCTACATCTTCGCCGACCATAACTACAAGCTGCCCGACGCCCTGCGATATCTTCAGAAAGCCGTGGAGCTCGATCCGAAGAGCGGCGCCATCGCCGACAGCTACGCGTGGGTCCTCTTCCGGCTGAACCGCTTCGAAGAAGCGAAGAGGGAGATCCTCCGCGCCATCGAACTCCTCGGCGACGACATCGACGCCACCATCACCGACCACGCCGGAGACATCTTCAATGCGCTCGGCGACCGCGAATCCGCCCGCAAATACTGGGAACAGGCGATGAGCCTGACCGGCGACGTGGACTACGACGCCATCGAACGCAAGATCGCCGGCTCGCGGTAATATTCCCGCGCGTTCCCTCTTTCCCCGTCTGTCCCGCCTCTTCTCTTTTTTCCCTGTTTTCCACTCCCTTCCCGTCTGTTTTCCACTCCCGTTCCGCCCCTGTTTCCGCAAAGACATTCAGATCCTTCCGAATCTTCTCGCTCTTTTTTCCGCGCACGATTTGAATTAATGCCAAAACAGGTGTATCTTATTATATAGGCTTGTTGTTTTTGGAAAGGACAGCATCAAAAACATGGATCGGACAAACATCACGAAAGACTTCGTCGTCGGCAACCCGCTCGGAATCCATGCCCGGCCCGCATCCCTCTTTGTGCAGACCGCGGCCGATTTCGATTCCGAAATCGCCGTCACGAACCTCGATTCCGGCCACACCGCGGACGGAAAGAGCGTCATGTCCATGCTCATGCTCTCCGCTCCGCAGGGCACGCATCTCCGCGTCGGCATCACCGGCCAGGACGCCGCAGCCGCCATGGAAGCCCTTTCCAAGCTCATCGAGGGAGGCTTCGACGAATGAACGAAACCGCCCCCGCCGTCACCGATCCCCTCCCGGCCGGAACGGCCGCCGCACAGCCGCCGCATCCGGTCGAAAAGAAGGAAGTCCTCTTCCACGGACTCCCCGCATCCCCCGGCATCTGCCGCGGACGCGTGCTCGTCTTTGGTGCGGCGCATACCGATTTCGACGAGATCGACCAGATTCCGATCGAGCCTTCCGAAGCGGACGCCGAAGTGGAGCATTTCCTGACCGCCGTCGAGAAGACGAAGAACGAGATCAGGGCGCTTCAGGACAAGATGCAGAAGACCATCGAGAAGCGCGACGCCAAGATCTTCGACGCCCATCTCCTGCTGGTCGAGGACAAGCTTCTGCACAAGGAAGTCATTTCCCGCATCCGCACCCAGCTCTGCAGCGCGCAGTCCGCGTTCCTGCTCACCATCCAGAAGTACATCAAGGCGATCTCCGGCGCGAACGACACTTATCTGACCGAACGCGCCGGCGACATCCGCGACATCGCCAGCCGCGTGATCCGCAATCTCAACGGCGACCGCGACGCCGGCCCCACGCTCGACCATCTCCCCGAAAACACCGTCATCATCGCCCACGATCTGACACCGTCCGACACAGCCATGCTCGACCGCCGGAACATCCTCGGATTCGCGATCGAGACCGGCAGCCGCACCTGCCACACATCCATCCTGGCGCGGTCCCTGCGCATCCCCGCCGTCGTCGGCATGCGGAACATTGCGGGCAAGTTCGCGAACGGCGACGAGGTGATCGTGGACGGCTTCCTCGGCATGGTCATCCGCAACCCCAGCAAAGAGACGCTGGCGTTCTACAGGGAGAAGATCAGCCGCAAGGACGAACTCTACAACCTCCTGCTGAAGGAAAGCTCCCGCGCCGCCGAGACCACCGACGGCTACCGCGTGAAGCTCTGCGCCAACATCGAGGGCGCGGACGACCTCGACCAGGTCTTCCGCTGCGGAGCCGAGGGCATCGGCCTCTTCCGCACCGAATACCTCTTCATGAACACCCCTGTCCCGCCCGACGAGGAGACGCAGTACAACATCTACTCCAAGCTGCTTCAGGCAATGCGCGGCCGCGCGGTCACGATCCGCACCGTCGACCTCGGCGGCGACAAGCTCGACTACGCCTTTGCCTCCGCCATCCGCGAACCGAACCCGTTCCTCGGGCTCCGCGCCATCCGCCTCTGCCACGAGAAGCCGCAGATCATCCGCACACAGCTCCGCGCGCTTCTCCGCGCCGGCGTCTTCGGCGACCTCCGCATCATGTTCCCGATGGTCTCCTCGCTCTCCGAGATCGAGGAACTCCTGTCCATTCGCGACGAGGTCATGGACGAGCTGAAAAGTGCAAACATCCCGTTCGACCCGAAGGTCAAGATCGGCGCAATGATCGAGATCCCGTCCGCATGCCTGATCGCCGACGCCCTCGCCGCGAAGGTCGATTTCTTCAGCATCGGGTCCAACGACCTGGTGCAGTACACGCTCGCCGTCGACCGCCTCAACGAACGCGTCGCCTACCTCTACCGCCCCAGCCACCCGGCAGTCATGGAGCTGATCCGCCTCACGGTCGCGGCCGCGAAGAAGCACCGCATCCCCGTCTGCGTCTGCGGCGAGATCGCCGCCGATCCGCGGTTCACCCCGATTCTGCTCGGGCTCGGTGTTCTGGAGCTCAGCATGAGCCCGAACGCCATCGCGGAGGTCCGCGGCGTCATCCGCAAGACATCCATGCTGGAATCCGAGCGAATCGCGAAAGTCGCGCTCACGGCATCCGATCCGGAGGACGTCATGGACCTCGCGAAAGAGCACATCCAGACCGTTGCCCCGGACATCGCGTCCATCTTCGGCTGACGCCGCCGCCTGTTCGAAAATGCGCCCGAAGACGTTCCCGGAAAGTTGATTGATCATGCCCTCCCTTCCCGCCTGGCTCCTGCCCGTCCTCGGGTCCGCGTTCGCGCTCGGCTTCTACGACCTCTGCAAGAAGCACGCCGTAGACAAAAACTCCGTCATGCACGTGCTCTTCTACGCCACGCTCTGCGGCTCGGCGTTCTACATCCTCGCCACGTTCCTCTGGACCGGCTCCCTCGCCGATGCCCGCTGCTCCGAACGCGATTTCGCCCTGATCGTGCTCAAATCCCTGCTCGTGTCGTCCAGCTGGACCTGCGTCTACTACGCCATGCGCGACCTGCCGATCTCCATCGCCGCGCCCATCCGCGCCAGCAGCCCCGTCTGGACCTTCCTCGGCGGCCTGTTTCTCTTCCATGAGATCCCGAATCTGCCGCAGGGGATCGCCATGATCCTCATCTTCGCGGGATATTACCTCTTTTCCGTCTTCGGCAAGCTCGAAGGCATCTCGTTCCGCCACACCCGCGCGATGCACCTGATCCTGCTCGGCACCCTCCTCGGCGCGGGGTCCGCGCTCTATGACAAATACCTTCTGAACACCCTCGGGATCCCGCACCGCACCGTGCAGTTCTGGTTCTCCGCCGACCTCGTCGTGATCCTCGGCGCGGGCTGTCTGGTCCGCACTCTCTGCTTCGGGAAGAAGCACAAATTCATCTGGCGCTGGACCATCCCGCTTACGGGCATCCTGCTCATCGCGGCCGACTTTCTGTACTTCTACGCCCTGAATCTGCCGGACATCCGCATCTCCCTCGTTTCGCTGGTCCGCCGCTGCAGCTGCATCGTCTCGTTCACCGCGGGCGCGTGGTATTTCCGCGACGTCCACGTGAAGAAGAAAGCCTGCGCCCTGGCGCTGATCCTGCTTGGCGTCGTCATCCTCGCCCTCGCGAAGTGATCCGCGGTCCCGCCCTTTTACCCGTCAAAGGTCTGCTTGACTATTCCCCGTTCTTTATTGAATGCTTCGAAAAAAGGGCATCTTGTCTTTGTTAATACAGCTTTCTTCCGTCAAAAAACAAATCAGGGCGCAAAAAAACTCCGGCGGGCTTTTTGAGGAGCACGCCGGAGCGGGATTTCTTTGACTTGGCCTGCTCAGGAGCGGGCCGCTGTTCGTGACGGAGAACGGATTATTCGTCCTCGCCCCACAGACGCTGGTTCCAGGTCCAGTATCCGGAAGGTTCGCGGTTTTCGACCTTGGACACCTTCGTGTTGATGGTCTGCTCGGGACGGAGATTTCCGGCATGGCCGTCGATGAAGGAGTAGTTCCAGGATTTGCTCACGTGCCACGGAATGGTTTCACCGCTGCCGCTGTTGAATTCGGGAGCGAGCTGCCCCTGGTCCCAGTGGTGGCAGATGCTGCCGGGCTTGAAGCTGTAGGACGGGTGGCTCTGCGTACTGTAGATGCGTCCGGGGGGCTGGGAGCTGCTGCCGCCGCGCTTGTTCCAGGAGGTGTCGCAGACGTAGATCATCTGGGACGGGATTTTGAACTTGGTGGTCTTCAGGACCGGGCCGTTCGGGATGCTGGCGGCGTTGGCGCTGCTCTTCATGTTACGCACGGCGGAACGGTTGATGGCATAGGAGAGCTTCGGCATGTCGCTGCTGGAATCGCCGAGCGAAAGGGTATCCGCGTCGGCGGGGCACTCGAACAGGTGGCTGCTCTTCACGGGCTTCAGCCATTTGTCCTTGTCTCTCGTGTAGTTGTCGTACGGCATTTCGGCCGCGCCGCCGATCTGGTTCCAGATGATGGCGGTCCAGATGTTGACGCCGTCGCCCCACGCGATCGGGGTCACGAATCCGTTGAACGTAGCGGCGTACAGGTGGTTCGACTGCGCGAACTGCTTGCAGTTCGAGGTGCACTGCGCCATTTTCGCCGTGCGGCGGGCGCTCATAAGCGCGGGCAGGAGCATGGCGGCCAGGATCGCGATGATCGCGATCACGATCAGCAGTTCGATCAGGGTGAATTGTTTGGAGCAACGGGATTTCATGATGCCGTCCTTTCGAAAAGGGTTATGTGATGTTTGTGAAAATGCGTTCCGAACCGGAAAACGCGCACGCATCCGCCGTTTGAGGCGGATTCATACGGTTCTCTCGATTGTTTGCACTAATATAATGTTCGTTTCCGAATATTTCAAGCCCTTTTCAGAGTTTTTTAACGTAAAATCCCATTTTTTCTAAAATACTTTCCCGCGCAAATACCACATCGCCCCGTGCCGTACGTTCTCCACCTCGCATTTGAACATTTTTTTGCGGAAAACCCCGCCGCCATCTTGACTTTGCCGTCCCCTCGTGCTAAAGTAAAGGGAAAACGCAACCGTATCTTCACCCCGTTTGAGCGTACCGCGAACAGGCGCAAGCTCAAAAACAAGGAGTCCTCCCCATGTCGTTCCGTTCCTTCCGAAAACTCGCCGCCGCGGCAGCCGTCTGCTGCGCTGCCGCTCCGCTCCGGACATCAGCCGCTCTCGTCACGTCCGACGACAGCAAACTGCCACAGGGCTTATACATTCCAATCGTCACGCTCGCGGACAACCGGAATGCCTCGACGCTTCAGATCATCGTGGACGACGCGGACTACGAATGCGTGAAGGAAGCCGCCGCAATGTTCTGTTCCGACCTGAAGGCGGTCACCGGACGCGAAGACGCCGCCGTACTCGGAAACGCGATCGAACCGGGCAGGATGAAGAAGGACATCGTCATCGCGGGCACGCTCGGACACAGCCCGCTGATCGACAAACTCGTCACGGAATACGGAATCGACGTCTCCGGGATCAGGGGCAAGTGGGAACACACGCTCTACACGGCGAAAGGCAAAAGGAACGACAGCCTGACCAGGTCGATTGATGCGAACAATGCGCTCATCATCATCGGCAGCGACCGCCGCGCCACTGCCTTCGGCCTCATGAAGCTTTCCGAAGACTGCGGCATGTCCCCGTGGAACTGGTGGGCGGACGTCCCCCCGCGCCATGCCGACACGCTCTGGTTCGCCGGTCCGTACAACAATAGTACCGATTTCGGACAATTCATCGACGCCCCGAAGGTGAAATACCGCGGCATCTTCATCAACGACGAGGACTGGGCGCTTCACGAGTGGGCGAAGAACAACTTCGAGAAGGACGGATTCAAGCGCATCGGCCCCAAGACCAACGAAAAGATCTTCGAGCTCTTGCTCCGTCTCCGCATGAACTATTTCTGGCCCGCCATGCACGACGTCAGCGTCGAGTTCGGCGCGGTCCCGGAGAACCCGATCCTCGCCGACAAGTACGGCATCGTGATGGGCGCGAGCCACTGCGAGCCCATGCTCCGCAACAACTGCCACTGGAAGAAAGAGGACGGCGCGTGGAACTACACCACGAACCAGGCGAAGATCGATTCCTACTGGAAGGAAAGCGTGGACCAGCGCGGCGACAAGGAGGCCGTCTGGACGCTCGGCATCCGCGGCATCCACGACTCCGCCATGCAGGGCGCAAACACGATGGACGAAAAGAAGGCGCTCGTCTCCAAGGCCATCAAGAACCAGCGCGCCATGCTCGACGCGGGCGTAAGCAAGGAATGGGGCCCCGTCTCCCAGTGCTTCGTGCCGTACAAGGAAGTCCTCTCCATCTACGACGCCGGACTTGAGGTCCCGGACGACGTCACGCTCGTCTGGGTCGACGACAACTACGGCTACATCCGCCGCCTGAGCAACCCCGAGGAACAGAAGCGCTCCGGCGGCTCCGGCGTGTACTATCACATCTCCTATTACGGCGGGCCGCACTCCTACTGCGAGCTGAACACCACCCCGCCAGCGCTCATGCAGCTGGAACTCCGCAAGGCGTGGGACAACAACGCCCGCGACCTGTGGGTATTGAACGTCGGCGACCTGAAGCTTATGGAGGTCGGCGTGGACTATTTCGCCCGCCTCGCCTGGGATCCGACCAGGACGAACAAGGCACTCTCACTCCGGGACGGCATAATCCCGGAGGCGCCCCTGGGCAAAACGGGCGAGTATTACGTTGAAATCGACCAACTGGACCAGGGTGCTTTTCTGGCCGATTTCGTAAAAAGGAATTTCGCAAAAGACGCATCGAATTCGTACCGGACGGAAAAAGCCGATGCGATCTGGACGCTCATGGATTATTTCCAGCTCGGGGCGTTCCGCAAGCCCGAGGAAATGTCCCAAGCATGGGTGCTTGACCTCCGCGACGACCAGATCGAGCCACTGAAGAAACAGTATGAGACCCTGATCTCCGAGGCGAAAAACGCCGAACGGCAGATGGACACGCCGGAGCTGGCCGACGCGTGGTTCGAGATCGCCGGATATCAGGCGCAGTACCTCGGCAATGCCGGACTCATCTTCCTCGCCTGCCGCGAAGCCGCGAAGCAGAACAAGGACCTCCGCGCTGCTGCCGAACCGTACATTCAGGCCATTGACGCGAACCGCGAACGCTTCGGCAAGCTGCACGACGGCAAATGGGCGGGATTCCTCCCCGACACCGTCCGCAACCGCACGACCAACAACGAATGGTGGACGCACATGCAGTGGCCCTGGAACGACCGCCGCGGATGGCACTTCGGAAACACCGATCACAAGAAAGGCTGGTCCGACGACCTCATCCAGTACATCGCAAAAGACAGCAACAATGACCGGTCGTTTGCGAACCCGAAGCCGCATTGGGCGATGTTCCGCGGCATGGAAAGACCGTTCGAAACCCAGGCGGGAACCGCGTGGAACGCGGACGGCGGCGAAACGGCGTCATATTCTCTCCCAAGCTGGGCGCTCGTTCCCGCATCCCCGGACGTCTCCTTCGACGAAAAGGACGAAAATGCCCCCGGCCTTGAGTTCGCGTTCGAAACCGAAAAGTCCGAGGCAAACGCCCTGATCGACTTCATCCCGTCCTACGCGCTCTACCCGGGCAGGCAGACCCGCGTGTCCGTCTGGCTCAACGGCGAATTCCTCCAGACCGTCTCCGTGCCGAACTCCGACAGTCTGAAGGAGGAAAACGGCCCGCGCAGCACGCTGATCCTCGACAACTTTGCACGCGTCGTCGTCCCGCTGAAGGGCCTCAAGCAGGGCGAAAACACGTTCACGATCCGCGCGGTCGATCCCGGCGTCTCCATCCGCGCCGTCTACCTGCCGAAGAAATAAACAATCACATAATTAATCCCGCCGGTGTCTGTGTGCAGAGCAGGCATCGGCTTTTTTTGTTTTTTTCAACGGTTTTCACTTGAAATAATCCAACGTCAGGTTTA
>JAEEQO010000128.1 GCA_016285335.1 Victivallales bacterium
TGTGGGTGTGTCCGGCCCCGGCGTCGTGGCGTCGGCCATCCGCCGCGCGGGCGACTGCTCGCTCGCCGAGATCGCCGAGATCATCAAGAAGACCGCGTTCAAGATCACCCGCGTGGGCCAGCTGGTCGCGCGCGAAGCCTCGAACCGCCTCGGCGTGCCGTTCGGAATTGTCGATCTCTCGCTCGCGCCCACGCCCGCCATCGGCGACTCCGTGGCGTACATCCTGGAGTCGATGGGACTGGAACAGTGCGGCGCATGCGGCACGACCGCCGCGCTCGCGCTCCTCAACGACGCCGTGAAAAAAGGCGGCGTGATGGCATCCTCGCAGGTCGGCGGCCTCTCCGGCGCGTTCATCCCCGTGTCCGAGGACGCCGGCATGATCGCCGCCGCGAAGTCCGGCGCGCTCCGCCTCGAAAAGCTCGAATCCATGACCGCGGTGTGCTCCGTGGGGCTCGACATGATCGCGATCCCCGGCGACACGTCCGCCGAAGTCATTTCCGGCATCATCGCCGACGAGATCGCCATCGGCGTCGTGAACACGAAGACGACCGCCGTCCGCGTGATCCCGGCGATCGGATGCAAGGTCGGCGACACGGTCAATTTCGGCGGCCTGCTCGGCGAAGCCCCGGTCATGCCCGTGAACACGCTTTCCCCGGCGAAGTTCATCGCCCGCGGCGGCCGTATCCCTGCCCCCATCCACAGCCTCAAAAACTGATTCGCACGGCTGCAATCGCCTCATAAAAACGGGTCTTTTCTGAAATCATGCTTGACATCCGGTTCAAGCATGATATAGTATCTTTATGTTTGGGCTTGTTCTTTTTTCGCCTCACAGAGAAGGAGTTTCGCGATGGCTGTTCATCGTTCCATCATCATCGCCCTTGCCGGAATCTGTATCGCTTTCTTCGGGCTGACCGGCTGTTCCCTCTTTGGTCCGGACTATATGTATTCCTGCAATACCCTGAACTGCGACGAGCGGAATTACCAGATTCACGCACAGGAAACGATGGTCGCAAAACACAGGAACGACCACAAGAAAGTGTCTGTCAGGTATTGGTTTAGAGGCGGCGCTTACCCGTATATCACGGAACCGCTCGAGGAAATCGATCTTGCCTGGGCGTTGTGGAAAGGCGCGGATTATGTGAGGGCGCCGGAGGCGTTCTGGTCTGCGTGTCTGGAACAGAAACGGTCTTTCCCGGAGCAGGACGTCTATTATTGCTCGAAGAAACTCCGCGTGAAGGTCCCGGACTTTATGAAAGGCAGGAAACTGCGCTCGCTCATTTTTGAGTTTTACCATGACAAGGTCATTGTCGTATACGAGCTGAAGAAAGATATGCCGAGAGAAGAATTTGATCTCATCCTCGGGTATTATTACCTTGAAGACGGGACGCCGTATGATGATTGGAGTTCCACCTTCCCCGAGTTCTTCAAAAAGAATCCGACCGCCACGGAGGAGGACTACCTCAAAGAACAGCGTCGGCTTTATGACGCGTTCCGGGAAAAGTTCCCCGGCAAATCGGACCTCGACTTTATCATGTTTTTGAGGTATACGCTGCGTACGCCCAAGGTGAATGCGGACGCCGATCACATGAAACCCATGATCGAATATAATGTGGAAGACGGATTTTACGTCATCCCCGACTGGATGAAGCCGTATGAGAACACTCCTCTTTGAGCTCAAATAGTTTGTCGGCATAAGAAAGCACCCCGTCCCGCGACTTGTGCGGAAACGGGGTGCGTTATTTTATGGGGAATCCGAGGCGGGGCTTACTTCCCGGAAGTATGGCGGGGGTCCAGGGCGTCGCGCAGGGCGTCGCCGGTCAGGTTCAGCGCCAGCACGAGCACGAACATGAATCCGGTGGCGGCGGCGACCTCCCACCAAGCGCCGCGCCAGAAAAGCGACTGGCCGTTGGAGATCATGAGGCCCCAGCTCGGCTCGAACTTCACGCCCAGCCCGAGATAGCTCACGATCACCTCGGTCATCACCGCGAACGCGAACCGCATGGTGAAGTACACGATCACGAGGTGCATCAAGTTCGGCAGAATGTGGCGGAGCATGATGCCGCGGTCGTTCACGCCGAGCGAACGGGCCGCAGTCACGTACGGACGCGTCCGCAGGCGCAGCGTTTCCGCACGGACCACGCGGCACATCGGCACCCAGCCCGTGAGGCCGATTCCGAGGTACACGGCCATCATGCCCGGCTCGGTGTTCAACGCGCGGCTGAACGCCTGAAACGCGGCTTCCAGCGGCGGGCTCAGGAACCCCTTCGAAACGAGCAGGGCGAACGCCAGAATGAAGAGCAAAGAGGGGATGGATGCGAACGTGCTGTAGATCCACAGGACCGCGGCGTCCGTCTTGCCTCCGTAATAGCCGCCGAGCAGCCCCAGCACGACGCCGAACACCGACGAGATCAGCGACGCCACGATGCCGACCTTCACCGCCGTGCGCGTGGCGAATACCGCCCGCAGCAGCACGTCGCGGCCGAGGTAGTCCGTGCCGAGAATATGCCCCTTCATCGGGGCGTGGTTGCGGAGTTCGGGGTTCTGGACCTGATAGACCGGCGTCACGCCCTTTTTCGCGCAGTAAATGGCGTAGCCCTCCGCACCGATCGCGAAGGCAAGGAACAGCGCGCAGATCAGGATCGGCACGCGGGCGTAGCGGATCGCCCACAGACGCGCCCACGCGCCCGGTTCGTGCCGGAGTTCGCTCTCTTCAAGTTGGACGGCTTCTTCGCTCATGGCTGGTCTTCCCTGCGTTCCGCGGATTCCGCCTCGCGTTTGCGGCGCGCCAGATGCACTTGCAGGAGCCCGATCTCGGCGGGCGTCATGCCGTCGATGCGCGACGCCTGCGCGAGCGTGGCGGGACGGACGCGCGCGAGTTTGAGGCGCGTTTCGTTTTTGAGGCCGGGGAGCGCCGCGTAATCGAGCTCGGCGGGGATCGTCCACGCCTCCAGCCCGTGCAGATGCCGGATGGAATCCTCCTCCTGCCGCAGATACCCTTCGTAATGCGACTGCACCGCGAGCTCGCGGATGGCACGACGGTCGGTGCGGTCGGTCAGGTCGAGGCCGATCAGCTCCGGCTCGAACGGCAAAGCGTTCAAATCCGGGTCGCCCTGCGCGATGCGGAGGCGTTCCCACGCTGTCCCGCCGCCGGGCATGGATGCCGCGCGTGCGGCGGCTTCGAGTTCGTGCAGACGCGTTTCGTATCGGGTGAACTTGCCGAAATCGGCATCGGAGAGCAGCCCGAGGTCATGCGCTTTCCGGCAGAGCCGGAGGTCGGCGTTGTCCTGCCGCAACCTCAGACGGTATTCCGCGCGGCTGGTGAACATCCGGTACGGCTCCCTGATCTCCTTGGTCACCAGGTCGTCCGCCATCACGCCCAGATACGCTTCGTCGCGCCCGAACGCCACGCCGTCGAGCCCGGCGGCGAACCGCGCGGCGTTCAATCCGGCGGCGAGCCCCTGCGCGGCGGCCTCCTCGTACCCGCTGGTGCCGTTGATCTGCCCTGCGTGGTACAGGCCGCGCCACGCGCGCACGGCGAACGTGCGGTCCATCTGGGACGGGTCGACGAAATCGTATTCGATGGCGTAGGCGTAGCGCAGGATGCGGACGTGTTCGAGCCCGGGAATGGAGCGCAGCATGCCTTCCTGCACCTCGGGCGGCAGGCTGGTCGAAATGCCGTTCACGTAGAACTCGTCGGTCGCCTCGCCCTCGGGTTCGAGGTAGATGAGGTGGCGTTCGTGGTCGGGGAAACGCACGACCTTGTCCTCGAACGAGGGGCAATAACGCGTGCCGATGCCCTCGATCAGGCCGTTGTACATCGGCGCCTTGTCGAGGTTGGCACGCACGAGGTCGGCGGTGGCGGAGGTGGTCCAGGTGATGCGGCAGTTCAGGTCGTGCTCGGCCACCTGCGGCGTGACACCCTCAATACCGAAATGCGCGAAGTGTTCGTCGAGGTCGGTCTCCGACGGCTGGACGTCCATGCGGCTGAAGTCGACGGAGCTCCCAAGCACGCGCGGCGGCGTGCCGGTTTTGAGGCGTCCCATCTTCAGCTTCAGGCGGTCCCGGATGGCTTCGGAAAGCAAATCCGAGGCAGGATCGCCGGAACGTCCTCCTGAGAAATGCGTGAGGCCGTAGTGAAGTAATCCGTGCAGGAACGTCCCGGTCGCCACCACGACCGCTTTGCAGCGGTAGGTATTGCCGAGGCGCGTCGCGACGCCCGCGACCGCATCGCCGTCCGTGACGAAATCGGTCGCCTCCTCCTGCCGGATCGTGAGGTTCGGCGTCTGCTCCAGCATGTGCTTCATGGCGCGCTGGTAGCAGGTCTTGTCGCACTGCGCCCGCGGCGACCATACGGCGGGGCCCTTCGTGCGGTTCAGCATGCGGAACTGGATGGACGCGGCGTCGGCGATCTTTCCCATGAGGCCGCCGAGCGCGTCGATCTCGCGCACGAGGTGTCCCTTCGCAATGCCGCCGATGCACGGATTGCAGCTCATCTGCGCGATGTGATCCAGGTTCATGGTCAGCATCAGCGTCGACGCGCCGAGACGGGCCGCGGCATGGGCGGCTTCGCAGGCGGCATGTCCTCCGCCGATCACGATCACATCGAATGAGTTTTCCATAAATCCCGTTCCGAATAAAGTTTCAGCATACAATATACAGCGTATTCGATGTTTTTTCACCTTTTCCATTCGATTTTTTTCGGTTTTTGTGCTATATTTTACCCTGCGGACGGTTCTTCGTCGCCCGCGCCACACGTTCACGGTTCAACAAGGCTCCGACATGAATCCGAAATCCGACTCCGACAAAACGCCCCGGTCCGCCTCCGGTTCCCCAAAGGCGAAACAGTTCTTCCCGCCCGGAAGCACGGGGCTGAACTCCATGCGTCTCCGCGCCGAACTCCAGCACGAGGAGGCGAAACTCCGCATTTTCAAGATCTTCATCGCGCTGTTTGTGCTCTGCGTCGGCGCGTTCCTCGTATACAGCGGGATTTCCTACTACGGGGAAACGAAAGCGAAGTCGGCACGCCTCGCCGCGGCGAAACAGAAGCTCGCCGAACTCGAATCCGGCCTCGCTGCCGCCGAGCTCGCCCCTCATGACCGCGCCGCGCTGCTCGTCCGCGTCCTGACCGCCCGCAGGGAGAAACTCATGCCGCTGCTTTCCGGCGAAGCGCTCCATGCCGCCGAACAGGCCAACCGCCGGGATGAGGAGGAGATCGAAGCCCTTGCGAAGATCGAGCTGCCCTCCGAACCGGGACAGCCCGGCAAGGACTTCATCGTGCCGTCGGCGCACCTGGACATGGCCGGGATCCCGGCGGGCAAGTTCAGGATGGGCGGGTCGATGGACAACGAAATGCCGGTCCGCGAGGTCGAGATCGCGCATCCCTTCTGGATCGCCCGGACCGAGGTCACGAACCGCCAGATGCAGGCGCTGATCCCCGGGTTCAACTCGCTCAAATGGGGCGAGTTCCGCCTGAATCTGCCGTCTCAGCCCGCGGTCCGCGTGCGCTGGGACCAGGCAGTCATGTACTGCCGCAAGCTTACGGAACTCGAACGCGCCGCGGGGCGTCTGCCGTCCGGCTGCGAATACCGTCTGCCGACCGAGGCGGAATGGGAATACGCCTGCCGCGCCGGGACTTCGACCGATTATTACTGGGGGAAAGAGTTCGGGAACGAGGGGGCGAAATACGCGAACGGGCTGGATTACAAGTCCGCCGAACGGTTCCAGTGGCGTCTGCCGCCGGTCGCCGGGGCCGCGGACGACGACGGACACCGCGTGACCGCTCCGGTCGCGTCGTTTCAGCCGAACGCCTGGGGGCTGTACGACATGTCCGGCAATGCCGCGGAGTGGTGTTACGACTGGTACGACCCGAAGGCGTATTCCGACCCGAAGCTGGCGGGCGCCGATCCCGTCAGGCTCGACCCGGTCAGCGTCGGGTTTACGCGCTACCGTCCGTTCGACGCCGGCACCTGGACCACGGAAACGGCGTGCCGCGTGATCCGCGGCGGCGACTGGGGCATGGAGCCGAAGAAACTGCGTTCGGCGTACCGGTTCTTCATGCCGCCGAACGAAAGCGACACGGCGGTCGGATTCCGTCCTGTCCTGGCGCGGGAAATCCGGAAAAAGGAGTGAACGGCGGTCAGTCGTTCAAATCCAGCCGCGACGTGTCGTTGCGGTGCGCGTACACGCTCTGGGCGATCCCCAGGTAGCACATCATCGCCACGAGGAACGTGCCGCCGTAGCTGATGAACGGCAGAGGCAGTCCCGTCACGGGGACCAGCCGGATGCACATGCCGATATTGATGAAGACATGCGTGAGCAGGATCGCCGCGATCCCCACGCACAGGTATCGTCCGAACAGGTCGGACGACAGCAGCGCCGTTCGCAGGATGGAAAACAGCAGCAGCCCGTAGAGCAGGATGATGGAGAACGTCCCGACGAATCCGGTCTCCTCGGCGATGACCGGGAAGATGAAGTCGGAGTCGGCGACTTTCGACGGCAGATACCCGAGCATGGTGTGGGTGCCGTTGCGGTAGCCCTTGCCCGTCATGCCGCCCGTGCCGATCGCGATCTCGGACTGGATCACGTTCCAGCCGCGGTTGAGGCGGTCCTGTTCGGGGTTGATGAATGCGACGATGCGGCTTTTCTGGTAGGGCTTCAATCTCATGTAGGTGATCGGGGCGAGCACGGCGCAGACGACCGCGATCATGGCGATGTACCGCCAGCGCAGGTTCGCGACGAACAGGATGGCGGCGGCGAGCGGGAGCAGGACGATGGCGGTGCCCAGGTCCGGTTCCAGGAAGATCAGGGCGAACGGGATGGCGGTCAGGAGCAGGATCAGCCCGATCCACTGGATCTTGTTCACGTTGACCCGCTTCAGCGACGCCAGCCATGCCACCGCGAACAGCACGGCCATTTTGCCGAGTTCGGACGGCTGGAGGCTGACCGGGCCGATGTCGATCCAGCGATGCGTGTTGTTGCGGACCGGGCCGAACTTCAGGACGAGGATCAGGATGATGACGACCGCGGGATAGAACAGCACGGAGGAAAGGCCGATCCAGCGGTAGTCGATGAGGATGAACGTGAACCACAGGGCAGCGCCGACCGCCAGATAGACGCATTGCCGGTCGAACAGCTCGACGTGGTGGCCGCCGACCTGCTGGCCCGTGCTGTAGATGAAGCACATGCCGATGGTCAGAAGGAGCGCCAGCGGGATGATCTGCATGAGGTCGAAGCGGGCGAAGAAACGGATGATCGCCCCGCGCAGGATCTGCGCGGGCGTCTCTTCCCGGTCGTCTTTTTTCAGGACCCTGCCGCTCAGTCTGCGCGGGCGCGACTTCGCATTTGCATTCGCGGCAGCGGACCGGCTCCGGCTCTGTTGTTTTTTCGCCGCCATGACGGGACCCCTCCGAAACAGAAACAGCCGGTGCGGCGGTTCAGACGCGGAAAGTCTGGTTGCGGTCGGGCCCGACGGACACGATGCCGATCTTCGAGCCGGTGAGCTCGGCGATACGCTTCAGGTAGTTCTGCGCGTTGACCGGGAGGCTGTTCCAGTCGAGGATGCCGGTCGTGGGGGTCTCCCAGCCGGGCATGGTCTCGTAGACGGGCTCGACGCGGGCGAGGTCGTAGACGTCCTCGGGGAACGTGGTGTAAGTCTGGCCGCCGATCTTGTACGCGGTGCAGATCTTGATCTCTTTGAGCTTGTCGAGCACATCCAGCTTCGTGATGGCGAGGAAGTCCACGCCGTTCACCATGCAGCTGTGGCGGCACGCGACCGCGTCCAGCCAGCCGCAGCGGCGCGGACGACCCGTGGTGGCGCCGAATTCGCCGCCCTGTTCGCGGAGAAACTCGCCCTGTTCGTCGAAGAGCTCGGTCGGGAACGGACCTTCTCCGACGCGGGTGGAATAGGCTTTCAGCACGCCCCAGACTTCGGTGATCGCACGGGGCGGCAGGCCGGTGCCGGTGCAGGCGCCGCCGCTGGTGGTGTTGCTGCTGGTCACGTAGGGGTACGTGCCGTGGTCGATGTCGAGGAATGCGCCCTGGGCGCCTTCGAGCAGGACATGCACGCCGTTGGCGTTGGCTTCGTTGATGGTGACCACGGTGTCGGCGAGGTGCGGCAGCAGAATTTCGCGCGCGGCGGAGACTTCCTTCCACGCGGCCTCGACGTCGAGCGGAGCGCCGCCCATCGGGACGTATTCCCTGTTGTACGCTTCGGCGTTGTCGCGGAAATGCTTCTCGAAGCGGCCCAGGTCGCGCATTTCGCCGCCGCGGATGCCGGTGCGGTCGGCCTTGGAGGAGTACGCCGGGCCGATGCCGCGCTTGGTGGTGCCGATCTTCTTGTCGCCCTTGGCGGAATCTTCCTTGAAGGCGTCGATGAGCTTGTGCCACGGCATGATGAGGTGGCAGCGCGTGCTGAGCTGGATGCCGGAGACGTCGATGCCGCGGGATTTGAGCATGTCCATTTCCTTCACGAGCTCGACCGGGTCGACCACCACGCCGTTCGCGATCACGCACGGCACGCCGGGGCGCAGGATGCCGGACGGGATCAGGTGGAGCACGAAATGCTGGCCGTCGATCTCGACGGTGTGCCCGGCGTTGTTGCCGCCCTGGAAACGCACCACCATTCCGGCGGATGTCG
>JAEEQO010000129.1 GCA_016285335.1 Victivallales bacterium
TGGCGCGGACGGCGTGCCCGACGGCCTCGTCCTGCTGGAGCACGGGCTTGTGCGACTGGCTGTAGGGATCGCCGGGGCCGCGTTTCGCCTTGTTTTCGAGGAAATGCGCGGCGAGCTTCAGCCAGCGTTCGTCGCCTGTCTGGCGGTAGAGCTTCGCGAGGCCCATTTCGATGATCTGATGGCCGGGCGCGATGCACGGATCGTCGCCGCCGAGGTCCTTGTTCACGAGCTCGGCGGACTTCACCGCCATGTCGAGCAGCGTACGGTCGCCCGTCGCCTCGAAATACGCCGTGGCGCATTCGTAGAAATGCCCCAGATTGTAGAGTTCATGGCTCAGGTTCGGGTCGTTCAGCCAGCGGCGCTGGTTGATCCACTCGTGCGCCGGAGAATCCGGGTGCATGGTGCGGAACGTGTAGAGATAGCCGTCGGGCTCCTGCGCCGCCTTCACGTGCTGAATGATGTCTTTCATCTTCGCCTGCAACTCGGGATCCGGGTTCGTCTGGAGCGAATAGGATGCGCCCTCCAAAAATTTATAGATGTCCGTGTCGTCGAACGGCAGCGAGGACGCCGGGCGGTTCTGGAAGTTCGTTTCGCCCGCGGCGCGGCGCTTCATGGTCTCGGCGGCGAGATCGAAGTTTTTCAGCCTGCCGGACTCCAGGCACTGCTGGAGCGCGAACGGGATCGTGACCTTCCGGTTGACATACTGGCGGTCCGCGAGTACGCCGGAGGTGAACTTGACCTTGGTGAACGGGACGGGCTGGATCGGATAGTCGGCTTCTGCGGCGATGGCTCCGGCGGCGGATATGACCGCGGCGCTTCCGGCGAGGATCATTTTTGCCATGATGTGACCTGTCATTTGTAATGTCTCCTGAAATGAGGGGAGAAGGACGGCCTTTTCCGGCGTATTCCGAAGCGGGGCGGCTTCTTCCGGTGGTAACGCTTTTAAAGTATTTTTCAAGCTAATATAACGCCGTTTATCGGGATGTCAAGCGCCTTATTCAAAGAAAACGCCAAAGACGCGCCGGACTGCACAGGAAAAACGCCGGAACATGCCCGGAAACACCTGAAAACGAATTGCATTTTACCCGTTTCTATGCTATATTAATAGATTACATCTGTTTTTCCAACGCTTTTCAGGACCCCGAATCTCCCCATGCAGAACATCCGAAACATCGCCATCATCGCACACGTTGACCACGGCAAGACCACGCTCGTCGACGAGATCATCCGCCAGGCCAAGCTCTTCCGCGAAAACCAGGAAATGCACACCTGCTTCCTCGACAGCAACGAGCTCGAACGCGAACGCGGCATCACGATCCTCGCCAAAAACATCAGCGTGAACTACCGCGATACCAAGATCAACATCATCGACACTCCCGGCCACAGCGATTTCGGCGGCCAGGTGGAACGCGTGCTGAACATGGCGGACGGCGTGCTGCTGCTCGTCGACAGCGCCGAAGGCCCCCTGCCCCAGACGCGTTTCGTGCTGGACAAGGCGCTGAAGCTCAAACTCCGCCCCATCGTGATCATCAACAAGATCGACCGGCCCGACGCCCGCCCGCAGGAAGTCCTGAACGCCGTCTACGACCTCTTCATCGATCTCGACGCGACCGAGGAACAGCTCGAATTCCCCGTGCTCTACGCCAGCGGACGCGACGGCTGGGCCACCACCGACCTCGAAAACGGTGCCCGCGACTCCATCCTGCCGCTCATGGACGCCATCATCGACCACATCCCGCCGCCGCCCTTCAACGAGGGCCCCGCGCAGATCCAGATCACCACGCTCGACTACAACGACTACGTGGGCCGCATCGGCATCGGCCGCGTCCACCGCGGCACGCTCTCCCTCGACAAGCCGCTCTGCCAGGTCAAGCGCGACGGCCAGACGTTCCAGACGTCGATTAAGCAGCTCTTCGTATTCGAAGGCATCTCCCGCAAGGAGGTCCGCGAGGTCCCGTGCGGCGACCTCTGCGCCCTCGTCGGCGTCGAGCACATCGACATCGGCGACACCATCGCCGACGCCGCCGCGCCCGAGGCGCTGCCCCCAATTTCTATCGACGAGCCCACGCTCTCCATGATGTTCCGCGTGAACGACTCCCCGTTCTTCGGGCAGGAAGGCAAGTTCATCAGCAGCCGTCACATTCGCGAACGCCTGCTGAAGGAAGCCGAACGCGACGTGGCGCTGCGCGTGGAAGAGGGCGAAAGCGATTCATTCAAGGTCAGCGGACGCGGCGTGCTTCACCTCGCCATCCTCATCGAAACCATGCGCCGCGAGGGCTATGAGCTCACGATCACCAAGCCGCACGTCATCATCAAGGAGATCGACGGCGTGAAGAACGAGCCCATCGAAGAGCTCACGGTCGATGTCGACGGCTCCGCCGCCGGAAAGGTCATCGAGATCGTCGGCCTGCGCCGCGGCGAAATGATGAAGATGGAGCAGCACGGTTCCCGCCAGCTCCTCGAGTTCATGATCCCCACGCGCGGCATCATCGGCCTCCGCAGCAAGGTCATGACCGCCACCGCCGGCGAAGCCATCATCTCCCATCGCTTCGACCACTACGAGCCCATGAAGGGCGACGTGCCCAGCCGCACCAACGGCGTCATGGTCAGCATGGGCCGCGGCAAGGCCGAAGCCTACGCCATCGACGCGCTCCAGCTCCGCGGCACGTTCTTCATCGACCCGGGCGTGGAGACCTACGAAGGCATGATCGTCGGCTCCCACTGCACCGACGACGACCTGGAGGTCAACCTCCAGAAAGCGAAGAAGCTCACCAACATGCGCGCCGCCGGCTCCGACCGCAACCTCAAGATCGCCCCCGCAGCGAAGCTCTCGCTCGAAGAGGCGCTGGAGTACATCGAGGACGACGAATACGTCGAGGTCACCCCGCTCAATATCCGCCTCCGCAAGAAATACCTGACCTCGCTCGAACGCCGCCGCATCCGCGGCAAGATGCTGAAGGCCGAGGGCGCCGCCGAGTAAGGCGCGCCCGACCGGACGCCAGCTCAAACGAGGTTCAGCAGACACGACGAAGACAGCCCCATGATCGATTTCCAGAACGTCACCAAGCTCCTGGGCGGCAAAGCCATCCTCGACAATGCCTCGTTCCGCATCAATCAGGGCGAACGCGTCGGCGTGGTCGGCCCGAACGGCACCGGCAAAACGACCGTCTTCAGCATGATCCTCGGGGAGCTCCCGCCCGACAAAGGCGAGATCATGATCCCCGAACGCCTCCGCATCGGCATCCTGCGCCAGCAGGTCGACCTTTCCGACAAGCAGGAGGACGTGCTGTCCTACGTGGCCGCCACGGGCGAACTCCCGCTCATCCAGGCACGCCTCGCCGAGGTCGAACGCGCGCTGGAGACCGACCCGTCCAATCCGCAGCTGCTGAACGAATTCGGCCACCTTCAGACCACCTACGAGCACCTCGGCGGCTACGATTCCGGGCACCGCGCCGAAGCCGCGCTCGCCGGACTCGGCTTCGACGAGGAACTTTTCCACAATCCGCTGAACTCGTTCTCCGGCGGCTGGCAGATGCGCGCATCCATGGCACGCGTCCTGCTCTCCGAGCCCGACATCCTGCTCCTCGACGAACCCTCCAACTACCTCGACATCCCCGCCGTGGAATGGCTTCAGCGCCGCCTGCGCGTCTACACCGGCACGCTCCTGCTTATCTCCCACGACCGTTTCCTGCTTAACTCCCTGACCGACGTCACGCTGGAGATCAACGGCGGCAAGGCCACGCGTTACTCCGGCAACTACAGCAAATACGTGGTCGAACGCGAGACGCGTTCCGCCCTCGCCGAGGCCGCCCGCAAAAACACCGAGAAGCACCGCGACAAGCTGAAGGAAAACATCGAACGGTTCCGCTACAAGGCGAGCAAGGCCGCCCAGGTCCAGATGTGGATCAAGATGCTCGACAGGATTGAGACCGAGGAGCTGCCCGAACAGCTTCATTTCCAGGGGCGCATCCGCATCCCGGACCCGCCGCGCTGCGGCGCCGAGGTCTGCGCGGTCGAAAACGTCTCGCACTCCTACGACGGTTCGCGGTTCGTGTTCCGCGACGTCTCGTTCACGGTCAATAACGGCGACAAGCTCGGCATCGTGGGCTACAACGGCATGGGCAAGACCACCCTGCTCCGCATCATCGCCGGCACGCTCGCGCCGACTTCCGGCCGCGCCCGCCTCGGTCACAACGTCGTGATCGGCTATCAGGCGCAGGAATTCGCCGAACTCCTGCCCGCCGAGGAAGCCGCGTACGACGTGGTGAAGCACGCCGCCCCCGGCGACACCCCGCCGTCGCGCATCCGCGAGATCCTCGGCGCGTTCGGATTCTCCGGCGACGACGCCATGAAGCAGTGCAAGGTGCTCTCCGGCGGCGAGAAGATCCGCCTCTGCTTCGCACGCATCTTCGTGAACCCGCCGAACCTGCTCATCCTCGACGAACCGACCACGCATCTTGACATCGCCGCGCGCGAGGCGTTGCAGGACGCCCTCGTGAACTACAAGGGCACGCTCTGCTTCGTCAGCCACGACCTCGAATTCATCCGCGGCACCGCCACGACCATCCTCGAAATGCGCCATGACCGCGTGAAACGCTTCTACGGCAACTTCGATTACTACAAGGAAAAGCTCGCCGAGGAGGAGGCCGCGAACGCCCCCGCCTCGAATGCCAGACAGGACAAGCCGGCCGCGTCCGCCTCGACTTCAAATATGGCTTCCAGTTCGTCCGCCGCACAGCCCCAGCAGCAGACCGTCGGCAAGGACCGCCGCCGCGAGAAGGCCGCGAAACGCAACGCGCTTCTGCCCGAAAAACGCCGCATCGAACGCGGCCTGGCGAAGTGCGAGAAGATCATCGAGGACGCCGAAAATGAGAAGGCGGAGATCGACAAGCAGCTCATGGAAGCCACGCCGCAGACCGATTTCGCCGCTCTCCAGAAACGCCGCAAGGCACTGGACTACGACATCGCCGAGGCCACCGTCGAATGGGAACGCCTCGCCTCCGAACATGAAGAGTTCATGAAGAAATACAACGACGCGGACTAGCATGGAAACCGTCGCGCGAAGTCGAGTTCCCGGTTTTCCTCAAGTTTGACCGTATGCCAGCCATATGCCCAGGATAAACTCTGGTCACATGACTTGCGAAACAGAGTGAATCGTGGAGATTGCCATGTTTCCCGATGCGCTTTTGGGGCTCTATGGGGTTATCTGTGCTCGACGCAAGGGACGGCGGAAACCCGGCGCAATCCTCGCACGTTGAGGCTCTTGTGCCGAAACAGGAAAGCCTGCGAAATCATTGGACTTCATCGTTTTGTTTCTTAGTGTTAGTGGAGAGAATGAGTTTCAAAAAGGAATGTCTGCCTATGAAGCAAAAGACTATGCCACAGCTGCAATTCATTTTAAAAAAGCCCAAGATTTTGGTTATAAAAATGCTGGCAATTATCTCAAACAAATATTGTCGAGTGATAGTATACAAAGCGAACAGGACAACGAAAGGCTGATGCGCATTGTCAGAATCCAGCTGTTTCTTCGTTCGCATGGCATAGATTGGGGAGACGATTCTCAGGAGCAAATACGGGATATGCTCGATTTCCTTGGCGAATACTACGGCATCAAAACCAATGACCTGAAATACGAGGACTTTGAAAGAGACTGGAGCGGTTGTATACCAAACGAACTGGACAAAAAAAGCCGCTCTATATTGTCGGGTGCTAACCCCACGATGGACAATGCACGAAAAAACGATTCGTTCAATGAGCGTGTGGACCTTGGTAACGGCATTGTTCTTGAGATGGTGAAGGTCGAGCATGGCACGTTCACGATGGGGAAACTATCCAATGACAGCGATGCTGACGATGATGAACCCCCACACCGTGTGACATTGACGAATGATTACTGGTTAGGGAAGTATGAGGTAACGCAGAAACAGTGGAGAGCTGTCATGGGTAGTAATCCATCGTTTTTCAAGGGAGACGTGTTCCCTGTTGAGTGTGTATCATGGGATGATGTTCAGGAGTTCTGTAATAAGTTGAATGCGAAGTATTCCGGCAAGTTACCGAGTGGCTATGAATTCCGTCTGCCCACGGAGGCTGAATGGGAATATGCGTCGAAGGGCGGGAAGAAGAGCAATGGGTACAAGTACAGCGGAAGCAATTCGATCGGGGACGTGGCATGGTACGTTGACAACTTCGGGGGCAAGACTCATGAGGTTGGAACGAAAAAGGAAAATGAACTCGGTTTGTACGATATGAGCGGGAATGTCTGGGAGTGGTGTTACGACTGGTACGGCGAGTATTCCAGTGGCAGTCAGACGGATCCTATTGGCTCTAATACAGGCTCGGGCCTCGTCTTTCGCGGGGGCTGCTGGGGCAGCCTCTCCAAGGGCTGCCGGTCGTCGGATCGCTACAGCCTCGCCCCGTCGGGCAGGACCAGCTTCCTCGGCTTCCGTCTCGCTCTCGCTCCTGCGCCTCTCAGGTAATGTGTAGGATAAATGAGGTGAACGCCATGACCAGAACCCTGACCACAATCATTCTTCTCCTGCTGACCTCAATCGCCTTCTGCGCCGAGCGAGAAACCATCCGTGACGCCACAGGAAAAGTCGTCGGCACCGCCACGACCGACGGCAATCGTACTGTCTACCGCGACGCTACGGGCAAAACCACGGGCACTGCCACGACCGAGGGTAACCGCACGATTTACCGGGATGCCACCGGAAAGACCGTTGGAACGGCCACTGAGAGCGGAAAACGGACGACCTACCGAGGCGCCACGGGCAAGACCATCGGAACCGCTACCGAGTCCGGTAACCGCACAACTTATCGAGACGCCACAGGCAAGACCGCTGGCACAGCGACGAGTTCTGGGAATGGGACGACGTACCGGGATGCTACGGGAAAGACAGTGGGGACGAAGAAGTAGGTTTACATGTTATTGTGTTTTCTCAAAGGCTGAATTGAATGGATCGTTATTTCTATCACAATCACATTCTGGGATTCCTTGCTGACTCCAATGATGCTGTGCTTGGAGCATTGGCAAGGAATAACTCCTTTCAGCTGGTTAATCAACAGCGCAATGCATGGCTTTATGAAATCCGTCTTCTAAGGGATATTCTCCGCAACGAATCCAATGGTCAAATTATCTTTGAATACTCTATCCCTCGTTTGGGCAAACGCATTGATGCGGTTTTGCTGTTGCGCGGTATTGTTTTCGTTTTAGAATTCAAGGTCGGAGCGACAGACTATCTTCGCCAGGATACAGAACAGGTCTGGGATTATGCACTCGACCTTAAAAACTTCCATGAAGATAGCCGCGACCTGACAATTGTTCCAATTCTGATCGCTACTGATGCAAAAGATTCGTCGTCCACGCAGGAAGTGTCCCACTATGATGATCAGGTGTTTGAACCGGTCCTTTCCAACTCGAAAGATCTGCCCGGTATTATCGCGCAGTTTTCGGCACAATACGCTCAGAATATCGACCTGTCACGCTGGGCCTTCAGCCGATATATGCCGACTCCAACGATCATTCAGGCGGCGAGTTCACTTTACCTGAATCATTCCGTGTCCGAAATCACCCGTACGGAAGCGACAGGCGAAAACCTGCAGCGGACCAGTGAATTTGTCATGAATGTCATTGAGCATTCCCGAACAAACGGCGAAAAGTCCATTTGCTTTGTAACCGGTGTTCCTGGCGCGGGCAAAACGTTGGTTGGGCTCAATATCGCTGTCCGCCAGTTTGAGAAAAAGGATTTGGCCGTGTACCTGTCCGGCAATCAGCCGTTGGTATCGGTTTTGAGCGAGGCGCTGGCACGAGACAAAAAGCGACAGGAAGAAGAACGCAATCCGGGCATTCGTTACAACTTGACCGACGCACGTCGGAATGTCAAATCGTTTATTCAGATTGTGCACCATTACCGCGACAATACGCTGAACAAGCTAATAATGCCGATTCGAGACGGCATCTTGGAAATTGATCCAGTGAAAGTGGACAAACACAAAGACGATGGATATTCTGAGGTCGAGCATGTGGCAATTTTCGATGAGGCGCAACGAGCGTGGACTAAATCGCATTTGGCAAGCTGGCTGAGCCGCAAAAAAGGATTTGTTGATTTCCCGATGTCTGAACCGGAATTTCTAATTTGGTCGCTGAATCTGCGGGAAGACTGGGCTGTGATTGTTTGTCTGGTCGGCGGTGGCCAGGAAATCAACACCGGCGAGGCTGGCATAGGCGAATGGATGCGGGCAGTCAATGATCGTTTTCCTGATTGGAACGTGTTTATCTCGGACCAATTGACGGGGAAGGAATATGCTGAAGGAGAACTGAACGATTTGTTGCTGGCCAATGATCGTGTAAACATGAGTCATGAGCTTCATTTGGCTGTTTCCATGCGCTCATTCAGGGCAGAGCAGCTTTCATCCTTCGTTCATCATCTGCTAGAAGGGAATGTCACGGAAGCACAGCGGCTCTTTGCAACGTTGAAGGACAGATATCCCATTGTGCTAACTCGCGATCTCGACGCAGCAAAGGATTGGCTGCGTCAGCATGCACGTGGATCTGAGCGATACGGCATGGTGGTTTCTTCTCAGGCGCAGCGCTTGCGCCCACTGGCGATTGATG
>JAEEQO010000130.1 GCA_016285335.1 Victivallales bacterium
CAAGGCGCTTGAAGACGCCGGCATCGAATGCTCCGAAGCCAAGCTCACCCGCAAGCCGGAGAATACCGTCGGCATCAACGACCTCGGCAAGGCGCAGCAGGTCCTCCGCCTCGTCGAACGCCTCGAAGAGCTCGACGACGTCCAGGCCGTCTACTCCAACGAAAACATCGCCAGCGAAGTCCTCGACGAGATCGACGCCCAGGGCTGACCTGCCTTTTCACCCCGCACGGAGGGTGTCAGGATGATCATCATCGGCATCGACACCGCCATCCGCAAGACCGGATACGGCGTGATCGACATGCGGACCGGCGGTTCCATCCGGATTCTGGACTGCGGCCTGATCCGCAACGCGCCCTCCCTGCCCCACAGCGAATGTCTCAGGCGTCTCGCCGGAGGCATTCGCGAACTTGTTTCAAGCTTCCACCCCGAAGCCGCCTCCATCGAGTCGGCGTTCGTCTCGCGGAACGTCAAGACGGCAATGATCCTGAGCCTCGCGCGCGGCGCGGTCATCACCGCGCTCGCCGAATGCTCCGTCCCCGTCTTCGAGTATTCCCCGAAGAGCGCGAAACGCGCCGCGACCGGCCTCGGCGAAGCGGACAAAAGCCAGGTCGCCGCGATCATGGCGAACCTCGGCGGCCTCGACATCTCGCAAATCCCGGACGACGCCACGGACGCTCTCGCGCTGGCCTACTGCCACGGCAACCTGGTCCTGCGCGCGGGAAACGGCGTCGTCAAACAACCTCAACCGATCTGATCCAGCGGAAGGGCTCCACATGATTCTTACAAAATACGGTAAAAAAGAATGGGGACTGGCGCTCGCAGTCTTCTTCGCCATCTTCGTGATCTGCGCCGCGGCGGTGTTTCTCGGGCTTCCGCCCTGCATCGCCGGAACGGTCACGGGCGTCGCCGCGCTCGCATGTTTCGCCGCCTGCGCGTTCTTCCGCGATCCGCCCCGGAAGATCGCTGCCGACCCGTCCGCCATCGTGTCGCCCGCCGACGGCGTCATCAAGGACGTCGAGCTCATCAAATCCGAAACGCTTGAATGCGACGAGCTCCGCCGCCTCTTCCACGACAAGGACATCCTCCGCATCGGCATCTTCCTCTCCGTCTTCAACGTGCACCTGAACCGCGCCCCGTGGGAAATGAAGGTCGAATTCAAGGTCTACAAGCCGGGCAAGTACCTCGACGCCCGCGACCCGGACGCCGGAAAGGTCAACGAATCCATGCTCCTCGGCGGCACCTGCCCGTTCGAGGGGGAGACGTTCCCCATCGCCGTCCGCCAGGTCTCCGGCGCGATCGCCCGCCGCATCGTCTGCCCGGTCAACCCCGGCGAGACCTATGCCAGAGGCCAGATCTACGGCATGATCAAGTTCGGTTCCCGCACGGAACTCTACATCCCCGCCGGAATGGGCATCGACGTGGCAGTGAACGTGGGCGAATCCGTCCGCGCCGGATCCTCCATCCTCGCGTTCGTCCGCCCCGAGGCGAAGGCAAAACTTCATGCGCTGGCCGAAGACGCCGCCGCAAAGGAGCTGCAATGAGCGACGGAAACGGACAAGCTCCCGCCCCGCCCCGCCGGGATCGCCTGCTGCGCTGGCTGAGATTCATTCCGAACAGCCTCACGCTCTGCAATTCCCTCTGCGGGTACGCCGCCATCCTCGTCACGCTTCAGGCGTACAAGAACGTCGGCGACCAGCGCGCCATGGCGACGATCTTCGCCTGGAGCGCCGGGCTCATCCTCTTCGCGATGGTCTTCGACATGTTCGACGGCTTCACCGCGCGCCTCCTGCACACGTCCAGCCTCCACGGCATCCAGATGGACTCCCTCGCCGACATGACCACGTTCGGCGTCGCCCCCGCCACGCTCGTCGCCGTCATGGCGCACAACATGCGCCACATCGAACGCGCCGGCGAATTCGTCCCCATCTGCATGCTCTGCGGCATCTACCTCGGCTGCGCCGCGCTCCGCCTCGCCACATACAACGTCCATGCCATGTACGAGAAGAAAAGCAGCGACGTCTTCACCGGCCTCCCCTCGCCCGGAGCCGCCGCCGCCCTCTGCACCATCATCCTCTTCGCCGCCACGGAGAAAGGCAGCAACACCCTCCGCGAATACTTCCGCTATCTGCCGACCTACGCGATGGCGCTCGGGTTTCTGATGGTCAGCCAGGTCCCATACCCCCATTTCGGCAAGTTCCTGGCATCCGCCCCGCACAACAAGAAGCGCGCCATGTTCGTCGTCTTCCTGCTTCTCGTCTGGCTCGTTTCCTCGTTCCTCGTGAACCCGTTCCTGTTCCCGTTCCTCATGGTAAACATTTACGTCTTCTGGGGCCTGATCGCCTATTTCGCGCTCAAAATGGGATTCGTGAAGCATACGCATCCGCTCATCCCGGGGCTTCCGCCCGGACACGAGCCGGACACCCCCGAGGAAGGAGACCCGAAGCCATGAACATTCTCATCACGGGCGGCGCGGGCTTCATCGGGTCGCACCTCGCGGAATCCTGGCTCCGAGACGGACACAGCGTCTCCGTCATCGACGACCTCTCCACCGGCTCGCTCGACAACCTGAAACGCCTTCCGCATCAGGATCGCATTGAGTTTGTGAAGGGCGACGTCATCACCTCGCGCGCCCTGCCCGGACTGGTGAAGAAGGCCGACATCATTTACCATCTGGCCGCGGCGGTCGGCGTGGAGCTCGTTGTCCACGACCCCATCCGCACGATCGAGACCAACATCTCCGGCACAAGCCGCATCCTGAAGCTCGCGGACAAATCCGGCGGCAAACGCATCTTCGTCGCATCCACCAGCGAAGTCTACGGCAAATCCGCCTCTGTGCCGTTCAACGAGACCGACGACCTCATCATCGGTCCCTCCACGCACTCCCGCTGGAGCTACGCCTGCAGCAAGCTCATCGACGAGTTCCTGCTCATGGCGTACCACAAATCGAAAAATCTCCCCGGCACCGTCACGCGCTTTTTCAATACGGTCGGCCCGCGCCAGACCGGACGCTACGGCATGGTCATCCCGCGCTTCGTTTCCGCCGCGCTTCAGGGCAAGCCGCTCCGTGTTTTCGGCACCGGCGAACAGACCCGCTGTTTCTGCCATGTGGCGGACACGGTCCGCGCGCTCCGTCTGCTCCCGGACTGCGAGGCGTCGTTCGGACAGATCCTGAACATCGGCAGCACGAACCGCATTACGATCCGCCAGCTCGCCGAAACGGTCATCGAACAGCTTCACAGCACCTCGGGGATCGAGGTCGTCTCCTACGACAAGGCGTATGAAGCCGGATTCGAGGACATGCTCCACCGCGCTCCCGACTGCGCGAAGATCGGCCGCCTCTGCGGCTGGAAAGCCGAGCTCCCCCTCGACCGCATCATCTCCGACGTCGCAGACAACTTCCGCGCGACCGGGATCTGACCTTCCCTTATCCGACTGATAATAAGTTCCATAGGTCTTATACGACCTATTATTTTCCGTTACACTCTCGACTCGAAGCCGATGCGCGGGTCGGCGATCACGTACAGGATGTCCGACAGCAGGATGCCGGCGAGCGTCAGGAACCCGCTGAACGCGAAGAGCGCCATCATCAGCGGGATGTCGCGGCTGCTGAGCGCGAGCATGGAAAGCGCGCCCATGCCGGGGATGTTGAAGATGTATTCCACGAGGATGCTGCCGGACACCAGCCCGGGCAGGATGCCCGCGAACAGCGTGATCATGATAATGAGCGCATTGCGGAACGCGTGGACGTAGATGACCTCCTTTTCCGGCAGGCCTTTCGCCCGCGCGGTGCGGATGTATTCCTGCCGGATCACGTCCAGCATCCCGGCGCGCGTGAACCGCGCGATGCCGGCGAACGACGCGTAGCTGAGGCAGAAGACGGGCAGGACGTAGTGGAGCGAAGTCACCCACATGATCCGCCACGAGCTCATCCCCTGCGTGATGTCGGGCGTGAGGCCCTTCAGCGGGAAGATCGGCGCGAGGCCGCCCACGCAGAGCGTCGCCTGAAGCAGCAGCGCCACGGAGATCGCCGGGAGCGAGTACAGGAAGAACAGAAACAGCGTGGTGGTCTTGTCGAACGCCGTGTCGTGCCGCACGGCGGTCTGGATGCCGATGGGGATGGACAGGATGTACGTGATGAGGATCGCGAAGAGATTCAGCCGGATCGTGATGGGCAGGCGGTCCAGGATGAGCTCGGTCACGGGCCGCCCCTTGTCGACCGCCACGGACGAGCCCAGGTCGCCCCGGAACGCGTCCTTCATCCACAGCGCGAACCCGACGATGATCGGCTTGTCGAGGTGGAGTTTCTGCTCGATGATCTTGTTTCTCCCCAGGTCGGTCTTGTCGCTCGACATGCTGCCCGCGGCGTTCTTGCCGCCGCCCTCGGCGGAGAGGAACGTGCTTTTGGACGGGTCGCCGGGGGCGAGGCGCATCAGGGCGTAGCTCGCCAGCAGGATCACGAAGAGCGTGAAGATGCCGAGGCCGAGGCGTTTGACCAGATAAGTCCAGAATTGTCCCTTCATGCGGGCGGGGGTCCTTTCCGCGGATGCGCGTAGAAAATGAGTGATGAAGTATCAAATCAATTTACCCCCTTTTTCCCGAGATTGCAAATCGCCGCCCGAAAAAAAAGCGCAAATCGGGCACTTTTCCGCTTTTCCGCTTGATTTTCCCTGCCGCGGATGTATTGTATTTTTTATCGTTTACCCGTATTTTGGTACAGGCTCCCGGCAATGAAGGTTCTCGTTCTGCTTGCTTCCACATTCTTTTTTCTGGCGTTCCTTTTTCTGGACCTCTCGCATGAGTTCCTGAAAAAACAGATCCGCCGCATCTGCGCGAAAAAGCTGGACGACCCCAACCCGCGCGAGCTCGATTACCCATTTTTCAAGCTCACCGGATCGGCTTCGATCTACGCGCCGTGGCGCCGGTTCAGCCGCATGGAAACGCAGATCGCGGACCGCGACGACTTCGTCCGGCAGACCGCGCCGGCGCTGTTCGATAGATTCATCTTTCAGGAACGCATCCTGCGGCTGATGTTCGGCGCATCGTTTTTCGTGCTGGCGCTGGACGCGCTCACGGTCGCCGTGTACGTGATCCGGCACTGGCGCTGAACTTTTTCAGCGCACTTCTCAAACCGGCGCGGCGAGCTGAAGCCCTTTGAGGTAGCGTCCCTCGGGGAACGAGGTCAGGACCGGGTGGTCCGGCCCCTGGGAGAGCCAGCGGACCGTGCGGAGCGGACGTCCGGCGTCGGACGCCGCGGAATCCACGATCTTCGCGAACAGCGCGTCGTCGATCGCGCCCGAGCACGAGAACGTGAACAGCTGTCCGCCGGGATTCAGGAGCTTCACGGCCAGCAGGTTGATGTCCTTGTAGGCGCGGGCGGCGCGTTCGCGCTGCGCCATGGTCTCGGCGAATTTCGGCGGATCGAGCACGATCAGGTCGAAACTCTTCCGCGCGTCGCGGCAGCTCCGCAGAAACTGGAACACGTCCGCCTCTTTCGTTTCGAACGCCTCCGGGGAAAAACCGTTCAGCGCGGCAAGCTCGCGGGCGTGTTCGAGCGCTAGCTCCGAGGAATCCACGTTCAGCACGTGCTTCGCGCCGCCTTTCAGCGCGGCTAGCCCGAACCCGCCCGTGTAGGAAAAACAGTTCAGCACGCGTTCCGCTCCGGCGGCGCATTCCGCCACCAGACGGCGGTTGTCGCGCTGGTCGAGGTAGAAGCCGGTCTTGTGGCCCGCCTTGTAGTCGAGGCGGAAACGGATGCCGTTCTCCGCGAACTCCGGCGCGTCCGGCAGCTGCTCCCCGGCGAGATGCCCCGTGCGCGGCGGCAGGCCGTCTTTCGTGCGGCTGTCGACGTCGGACCGCTCGTACACGCCCTTCGCGTAATCCAGCAGGAGATTTCCGATCAGTTCGCGGTGGCGTTCCATCCCCGCGCCCGTGATCTGGCAGACGGCGTACTCCCCGTAAACATCGGCGATCAGCCCCGGCAGGCCGTCGGATTCCGCGCAGACCAGCCGGAATGCGTCCGGCAGGGCTCCGTGAAAAACGGTCCTGCGGAGCGCAAATGCCGAAGCAAGACGCCTGCGGAAAAACGCCTCGTCGACCATCTCTGATTCCTCGAAATTCCAGAGTTTCACCGGGATATGCGACGCCGCGGCGTATGCTCCGCGCGCCAGGAAATCGCCCCGCGCGCTGCGGACTTCGACCGTCTCGCCGGGCCCGGGATTCCCCGTGACCTCGCGGATCGCGCCGGAGAAGATCCACGGATGACGCCGCAGCACGGATCTTTCGCGGCCTTCTTTCAGGATGACGGTGTTCAAATGGAGCCTCCGGGATTCAGTTCGGATGAAGCTTGATGCGGAAAACGGGCAAAAAGAAAGAGCGGATCGGACGACCCGCCCCGCGAAAAAGACAGATTCAGTAGCGGACCAGCATGGACCCCCACGCCAGGCCGCCGCCGAACGACGTGAACAGCACCAGGTCGCCGCGTTTGATGCGGCCCGCCCGGCACGCCTCGTCCAGCGCGATGCCGATGGAGGCGGAACTGGTGTTGCCGTAGTGCTGAATATTGCAGAACGCGCGGTCCTCGGCGACGCCGAGACGCTTTGCCACGGCCTGGATGATGCGCATGTTCGCCTGATGCGGGATTACGAGCGCGACCTGGTCGATCGTCACGCCCGCCTGCGCCAGGACTTCCTCGCTGGACGACACCATGGCGTTCACGGCCAGCTTGAACGTCTCGCGGCCTTCCATGTAGATGAAATGGTCGCGGTTCCAGACCGTTTCGTGGCAGGCGGGAGCCTTGCTGCCGCCCGCCGGGATCCGCAGGACGTCCGTATAGCCGCCATCGGCGTGGAGCGAGCTTGCGAGAATGGCGTCCGGTTCGGGCCCGCCGTCGTTCTGAAGCAGCGCGCAGCCGGAGCCGTCGCCGAAGAGGATGCACGTATTGCGGTCGGTCCAGTCCACGATCACGGAGAGCTTGTCGGAGCCGCAGACCAGCACGTTGCGGTATTTCTGCGGGAAGGAACGCATGAGGGAGAACGCGACTTCGAGCGAAGAGACGAATCCGGCGCACGCTGCGGAAAGGTCGAAGCAGAACGCCTGCCTGCACTGGAAATGATGCTGGACCAGCGCCGCCGTGTTCGGGAAGATGTAGTCGGGCGAGATCGTGGCGACCACGATGGCATCCAGGTCGCGTCCGTCGACTCCCGCCTGCGCCAGGGCCTTTTCCGCCGCACGGATCGCCATGGTCGACGCGGTTTCGTCCGCGGCGGCGATGCGGCGTTCCTCCACGCCGGTGCGTGTGCGGATCCACTCGTCGTTGGTGTCGACGAGCTTCTCAAGGTCGGCGTTGGTCCGTCTTTTTTCAGGGACGTAGGAGCCAGTCCCGGCGATTCGTATGCCCATATTCGCTATCCTTCGGCTGCCGTTCGGCATTGAGGTGGTTGATTCCGGTTTCATCAAAACCATGTTTCCCGCACGGCTGAACGTGCCGCCGAGCGAACGCGGAGACATGATTTTGAATAATATAACACGTCTTTGCCGTTTTTCAAGCACGTTTCCGGGCATGCGCCGAAACAATGCGCGAATCTGTGGTTTTTTCGCCTTTTTTTCGCCTTTTTTTAAATTATTCGCTTGACAAATCAAACTTGGATGGTATTTTACATGTAGTGTTCACCCTCACTTCTGTCACCCTACTTACCTTTTCAGGAGTTACACCATGAAACGTTCTTTCTTTGCCGCACTTGCAGCCGGCGCGTTCCTTGCGCTGTCCGCAGTCCAGGTCGCGGCTCAGACCGAGGCCGACCAGCTCAAAAACCTGAAACCCGCCAAATATGTCTTCCTGTTCATCGGTGACGGCATGTCCCTGCCGCAGCGCATGATGGCCGAGGAATTCAGCATGTCGACCACGGGCAAGGGTCTCACCATCAACTCCATGCCCCAGCAGAGCTATTCCAAGACCAGCTCCCTCAGCAACTTCATCACCGACTCCGCCGCCAGCGGGACCGCCATCGCCTGCGGCGAGAAGACCAACAACGGCCGCATCGGCATGGACGCCGACGGCAAGCGTAAACTCGAATCCGTCGCCGAAGTCGCCAAGAAGAACGGTCGCGCCATCGGCATCCTCACCAGCATCACCATCAATCACGCCACCCCGGCCTCCTTCTACGCCCACAACGAGAGCCGCGACAACTACTACGACATCGGCATGGATCTCGTGAACTCCGGCTTCGACTATTTCGGCGGCGGCGGCCTCCAGGGCAACCGGAACGGCGACAACGACCTCTACAAGATCGCCGAAACCAAGGGCTATACCGTGGCATACAAGGACGAGGTCCCGAAAGTCGACCTGAAGAAGGCCGACAAGCTCTTCGTCCGCGGCCACAACGGCCAGCTCCCCTACGCCATCGACAAACCGGCGGATGAATGGGGCCTCGCCGAATACACCCAGCAGTGCATCGACTTCCTCATGCTGAAGAACAAGCCGTTCTTCGTCATGATCGAAGGCGGCAACATCGACCACCACGGACACAGCAACGACGCAGGCGCCAGCCTCCGCGAGACCATGGAAATGGACCGCGCCGTGACCGTCATCATGGACTTCTCCAAGAAGCACCCG
>JAEEQO010000131.1 GCA_016285335.1 Victivallales bacterium
GGATCCCGAACCAGTACGGCGGCTGCGAGAACCTCGAGGCGATCGAGTTCATCCGCCATCTGAACGAGCTCGCGCACAAGCTGTACCCCGGCATCTCCATGATCGCCGAGGAATCCACCTCGTGGCCGGGCGTTTCGCGTCCGATCTACCTCGGCGGCCTCGGCTTCACGTTCAAGTGGAACATGGGCTGGATGCACGACACGCTCGACTATTTCAAGCTCGACCCGATCTACCGCAGCTACCACCACGGCCAGCTCGCGTTCTCCATCTGCTACGCCTTCTCCGAAAACTTCATCCTGCCGTTCAGCCACGACGAGGTCGTCCACGGCAAGCTCTCGCTCTTCGGCCGCATGTCCGGCGATTACGTGCAGAAATTCGCCAACCTCCGCGCGATGTACGTGCTGATGGCGACCCACCCTGGCAAAAAGCTCATTTTCATGGGCGGCGAGTTCGCGCAGGTGATCGAGTGGAACTGCAACAACCAGTCCGTCGACTGGCTCCTCCTCAAATATCCCGCGCACGATTCCATTCACCGCATGACCGCCGAGCTGAACAGGTTCTACCTCAGCCAGCCGGCGCTGTGGGAAGACGATTTCACGCCGGAGGGGTTCCAGTGGCTCGACGCGGGCGATTTCAAACAGTCGGTCTACTCGTTCATCCGCTGGGACAAAAAACGCAAGGCGCCGCTCGTCGTGATCCTGAACCTGACTCCGGTCGTGCGCGACAACTTCAACATCGGCGTCCCGCTCCCCGGCGAATGGGTCGAAGTTTTCAACACCGACCGCGAGGAGTACGGCGGCACGGGCCTGCTGAACGGGCAGAAGATGTTCACGTCGTCCGGCGAATGGCACGGCCAGCAGCAGTTCATCACGCTCCGGCTGCCGTGGCTCGGCGCCGTCGTCCTGGCCCCGAAATCCGCCGTGAAGAAAGCGAAAAAGTAAGGCGGAAAAGCGTTCATCACCGTTTCCCGTTTGCCTGTGAAAACCGACATAAAGCCATTTCCCGCGCATATGCGCAAGTTTCAGTTAAAACAGGTTCCTCTTAACAGAAACTTGGGTAAAATTCCAAAAGAAAGCTGCCAGGTCGAGTGGGGCTCGCGAGAATATGACGATATTCATGCCGATTTTTTTCCGCATACCCAGGACCATATCCCGTCAGGCTCCTGCCATGAAACACATTTTCGCATCTTCTTTCGCGGGGAAATCCCCGATTTTTCGGAAAAAGTTCTTGTTTATTTGGAAAAAGGGTGTATATTATAGTTTTACGCATACAATTTTAGCTTCAACATAACCAGAAAGATCTGACCATGGCAAACACTTCCTTTGTCGTTTTCGCACAGGCCGCGGACGGTTCCGTGAGTGCGACCGCACCGGCTGCCGCCCCTGCCGCCGAGACAACCTCCGCCGAAACCGCGGCCTCCGGCGCGGGGCAGCAGGCTCCGCCGCCGAGCAATACCATGATGATGGTCCCGATCATCATCATCTTCGTCGTAATGATCGCGATCTCCCTCCGTACCAACAGCAAGGAAAAGAAAAAACGCGAGGAGATGATGAATTCGATCCGCAAGGGCACGAAGATCATGACCAGCGGCGGCATCCTCGGCGAGATCGCCGAAGTCCAGAAGGACCAGTTCCTCCTGAAGGTCGCGAACAATGTCCAGATCGCCATTTCCCGCACGGCCGTCGCGCAGGTCATCCAGCCCGCCGCCGACGCCGCTGACACGACGAAAGCCGAGGTGACGAAGAAATGAACAAGAGCAAGAGCGCATTTGCCATTTACTGCGTGTTCGCGATCGCCGTGATCGGCGTGTTCGTCGCAGCCATGTTCCCGCTCAAGCAGAGCGATTTCTACGAGACGTTCAGCAAGCTTCTCTCCGACCCGTCCGACCCGACCATCCGGAAGGTGGTCGAGCGCTCGAAAGAGCTTCAGCAGGAAGACAAGATCAAGTATCTGTATCCCTCCACCGCGCTGGAAGCCGCGGCCCGCGAGATCAAAATGCCCGCCGCGGACGGCTCCGCGGCCTATTCCGTCGACCTGGTCCACTTCGTGAAGCCGAACATCGTGAAGGCGCAGAAGCTCCAGAACAACGGCGACGTGATCTCCCTGGTCCGCAAGAACGCCTCCGGCGCGATCCGCCTCGGCATCGACCTCAACGGCGGCGCGGAATTCCTGCTGCATCTGCAGGCCGACAAGGAGATGGACAGCTCGCAGTTCGATTCGTTCCGCGACAACGCCATCGAAACGCTCCGCAAGCGTCTTGAGGCGCAGAACTACTTCGAAACGGAAATTTCCCCTGCCGGCCAGGATTTCGTTTCCGTGCGTGTGCCGTCCGTCAACTCCGACGACCGCGCCAACCTCGAAAAGCTGATCCTCCGTTCCGCCAGGCTTGAGTTCCGCCTCGTCCATCCGAACAACGACGTCGAGGTCCAGAAGTTCATGTCCTACCTCGCGCAGGGCGGCGATCCGGAATCCTATCCCGACACCCCGTCCGAGGCGGAATTCCTCGCCGAAGAGCGCCGCGACGGCAACAACCTGATCACGGACTACACGCTCGTCGAGACCACCGTGCAGATGGAAGGCGACAACATCAAGGACTCCTACGTGACCATGAACGAGTTCGGCCAGCGCGAGATCCTGCTGTTCTTCAACAACGCCGGCACCGTCCAGTTCGGCGAAGTCACCGGCAAGCACGTCGGCGAACGTCTCGCCATCGTGCTCGACGGCCAGCTCTATTCCGCCCCGACCCTGCTCTCCAAGATCGACGGCGGCACGGCACGCATCACCGGCTCCTTCTCCCAGGAAGAAGCCAAGAGCGTGTCCGACGCCCTGAAGAGCGGCAGCCTGCCCTTCGTCATCACCATCGCGTCCCGTTCCGACATCGACGCCACGGTCGGCCAGGAGACCATCCGCAAGAGTATCTACAGCGGCATCCTCGGCACGGCGCTCGTGATGATCTTCATGCTCATCTACTACCGTCTCGCCGGCCTCGTGGCGAACATTTCGCTCCTCGTGAACACGGGCGTGCTGCTCGGCGCGATGGCGGCGTTCGACGTGACCCTGACGCTCCCCGGCATCGCCGGCATCATCCTGACCCTCGGCATGGCCGTCGACGCCAACGTCCTGATCTACGAACGCATCCGCGAGGAACAGGACGCGGGCAAGTCGCTCGAATTCGCCGTGAAGACCGGTTTCGACCGCGCCTTCTCCGCCATCTTCGACTCGAACGTGACGACGCTCTTCACCGGCGCCATCCTGTACTGGCAGGGCACCGGCGCGATCAAGGGATTCGCCATGACGCTCGTCATCGGCATCTTCACCACCATGTTCTCGGCGGTCTTCCTGTCCCGCCTGCTCTTCGAGTTCTTCCTGATGCTCCCGCTGAAGCTGAAGAAGATCAACATGATGATGTTCCTGCCGCATCCGCACTTCGACTTCATCAAGTTCCGTTTCGTCGGGTTCGGCATTTCCGCGTTCCTGATCCTCCTCTCGCTCGTCACGATCTTCGTGCGCGGCAAAGACGCCCTCAGCATCGACTTCACCGGCGGCACCCAGCTGATCGTCAGCTACGTCCCGAAAGACAAGACCATGGCGCAGATCCCCGCCGGCGACATCGAAAAACTCCTGGAGAAGGAAGGCTACGACGCCAAGGCGACCTACAAGAAGATCACCGACGAGGAGAACGTCGACGGCCGCAGCGTGCTGGAGCTCGTCGTGCGCGACCGCGGCACCGGCACGGTCTCCCAGGAGAACGCCGAAACGCTGATCGGCAAGCTTGACGAAGCCTATCCCGACGTGAAGCTCACCAAGCTGTCCGAATCCACCCTCGGCGCGCTCATCGGCGCGGCATTCACGCGGTCCGCCATCAAGGCGCTGATCTGCGCCATGATCGGCATGATCATCTACATGGTCATCCGCTTCCAGTTCTCCTACTCCATCGCGGCGAACATCGCCCTGATCCACGACGTGATCGTGGCGACGGGCCTGTACCTGCTCTTCGGCGGGCAGATCTCCCTGCAGGTGGTCGCCTCGCTGCTGACGCTGATCGGCTACTCGGTCAACGACACCATCGTGATCTTCGACCGCCAGCGCGAAAACCTCGCCACGCGCAAGGGCATGAACTACTTCCAGATCGTCGACCTGAGCTTGAACCAGACGCTGGCACGTACCATTCTGACCTCCGTCTGCGTGATGCTGGTCCTGATCTGCCAGCTGATCTTCGGCGGCGACGGCATCCGCGACTTCGTGGCGGTCATCCTGATCGGCAACATCGCCGGCTGCTACTCCTCCATCTTCGTCTCCCCGATGATCACCGCCTACTGGCACAAGCAGGAGCGCAACATCTCCTCCGAACGCCCGGAAGAGACCGCGAAAGAAGGCGAGGAAGCCAAGGCCTGATCTCCTGACCTCTCCGCATTCACAGATTCCACACGATGGCATGCCGTTTCCCCGGTGTGCCATCGTTTTTTGTTGTGACAGCGTTTTACGTGAGGGATGCTGTTTTTCGAACTTTTTTTGCCTGTTTCGCGGGCGCGTGCTTGCATATCCACAATTTCAAGAGTATATTATATAAATAAAATTATCGAAACTTTTTCAAAAGGAACTGATTTTTTATGCGTGAAACATTTCTGCCTTTTTCCAAGCCCTCGATCGAGGAATGGGAGATCTCCGAGGTCGCCAAGGTACTTCGTTCCGGCTGGATCACCACCGGCCCGAAGAACGCCGAGTTCGAAAAAGCCTTCTGCGAATACACCGGCGCGAAATACGCGATCCCGCTGACCTCCGAGACGGCCGTGATGCAGGCGCTCTTCCGCGCGCTCGGCCTGAAGCCCGGCGACGAGGTCATCACCCCGTCCATGACGTGGGTCTCGCTCCCGAACATCGTGTCCCTGTACGGTGCGAAGCCCGTCTTCGTCGACTGCGACCGCGACACGCTCATGGTCACGCCGGAGGCGGTCGAGGCGGCGATCACGCCCAACACCAAAGCCATCGTCCCGGTCCATTTCGCGGGCGGCGTGCTGGAGCTCGACAAGCTCCGCGCCATTGCGGACAAGCACGGCGTCGTGCTCATCGAAGACGCCGCCCACGCGCTCGGCGCCGAATTCAAGGGCGAACGTATCGGCAAACGCGGCAACGTGATGTTCTCGTTCCACCCGATCAAGAACATCACCACGGGCGAGGGCGGCATGTTCGCCACGGACGACGCGGCTCTGGCCGACCACGTCCGCAGCCTCAAGTTCCACGGCCTCGGCGTCGACGCCTACGACCGCCAGACCATGGGCCGCGCCCCGCAGGCGCAGGTGGTCGAGCCCGGATTCAAGTTCAACATGCCGGACATGCAGGCGGTCCTGGGCGTGACCCAGCTCACCCGCGTCGACCGCATGAACGCCGAACGCGGCCGTCTGGCTGCGCTCTACCGCGAACGCCTCGCCAACATCCCCGAGCTCATCCCGCTGGCGCAGCCCGCGTATGACTACAAGGATTCCTACCATCTCTTCGTGGTGCGCCTGGACATCGACAAGGCCGGCATCACGCGCGACGACTTCATGGCGGAGCTCAAAAAGCGCAACATCGGCACCGGCCTGCATTTCCGCTGCGTCCACGGCCAGAAATACTACCGCGAAGCGTGCCCCGTCCCGGCCGGCTCCCTGCCGAACACCGAGTGGAACAGCGAACGCATCTTCTCGCTGCCGTTCTTCCCCGGCATGTCCGACGCCGACGTCGATGACGTGATCGACACCTGCAAAGAAATTCTGGCGAAGTGAGGTAAGACTACATGGCGGGCGGATTCGACATGATGCGGTTTCAGAAGTGCAGCGACACGCTGATTCCCGAAATGCGCAGAAATTCGAAATGGATCACCTTCTGGGTGTTCGCCTGCTTCATGCTGTTCTTCAGCCTTGGGGGCTATCCCGGCATCCGCTCCGAATCCCGCTGGTTCGAGGTCGTCCGCGAAATGCTCATGACGGGCGACTGGCTGCATCCGCGCATCAACGGCCAGCCGTACTTCGACAAGCCGCTGGTCAGCTACTGGTTCGCCGCGATCGTTTCGAAGCTCGCAGGCGGACGTGTGACCGAGCTTTCCGTGCGTCTTCCGAGCGCGCTGTTCGCGCTTGCCGGACTCGGCTGCATCATTTCCGTCGCCCGCAAGTTCTACTCCGAGCACACGGCATATCTGGCGGGCTGGCTCCTGCTCAGCACGTACTCGTTCATCGTCTGGGGCCGCCTCGCCGAGGCGGACATGGAACAGACCGTTTTCATCGTGATGGCTGTGACGGTGTACCTGCACCACCGGGAAACCGCCTCGTTCCGGGCGTATTTCGCGTTCTGGGCGTGCTGTGCGGTCGGGGCGCAGACCAAGGGGCTGCCCGCGCTCGCCATCCCGCCCGTGCTGGCGGTCATCGACTGCATCGTCCGGAAGTCGTTCCGAACGCACCTGAACTGGAAATTCTTCCTGGCGCTGTTCCTCGGCGGGCTCTGCCTGTACGCCGTGCCGTTCGTGCTGGAGGCGCTGACCTCGAAAAACTACGGCGCGAGCGGCATCGTGCTGGTGTTCCGCGAGAACCTGGTGCGCGTGTTCAATCCGTGGGACCACAACAAGGACCCGTTCTACATCTACTTCGAGTACCTGCCGATCCTGCTGATCCCGTGGACGCCGTTCTTCGTGTTCGCGGTCATTGATTACATCCGCGGGCTCGTCCGTGTCGTTGCGAAGCAAGGCACTGTTTCCGTGGAGGACTTGTCCTCCTCCCGTGCCGTTGCGAAGCAAGGCACAACCTCCGTGGAGGACTTGTCCTCCTGGCTGTTCGCTTCCATCGTGTTCATCTTCGTGCTGTTTTCCGCCTCGCGGTCGCGCCGTCTGTACTACATCCTGCCGGCCGTGCCGTGGTGCGTGCTCTTCACGGCGGCGTGGTTCTCCGAGCCCGCCGAAAGCTGGTCGTTCCTGCGGAAGCTCACCGACAAGTTCTTCCGTCTGGTGGACATGCTGATCCCGTGGGCGGCGGGGCTGCTGATCCTGCTTTCCATCGCGGGGATAGCCGTGTCCTGCATCGAACGCATCGAACGGGAGATATTCGGGTCGGTCCAGGCGATGCGGTCGATGAATGATAAAGGGGGGATTCTTTTGTTTGACCAGAGGGCGATTGACCGGAAAACGATCCTGCTGACGCTCATGCCGTTCGCACTCATCGCCGGGATCGCCTGGCTGATCGTCTGGCGGCGTTCGCGGAAACAGCTTCTGCGTGAGGGCGGGGAGGGGGCTTTCGCGGCGTCCGCCGACCCGCTGAACCGCACGGTCCCGTTCGTGGCGGTCACGATGTTTGCCGTTTTCGCGCTCGTGATCCCGGTCCTCAGTTCGACGACGACCTTTGAACCGACGGCTCCGTTCCTTCGCAAACAGGGGGACGCCCTGAAAAACTACCAGGCCGCGATCCCGGGATTTTTCCCGGAGCGCACGGCGTTCTTCGGCGACTTCGGCGGCTCGGAGCTCACGTACTACATGGACCTTCAGAAGCCGATCCCGCAGTTCTGGCTGGAGGGACGCGACGCCGCCAGCCGGACGTTCTTCGAAGACACGACCGAAGTGTTCGGTTTGGACGAATTCCGCGCGTTCCTGAACACGATCCGGGAGCAGGGCGGCGCGGTCATCACGCGCGGCGACTGCCTGGACGACCTGAAGGACGCCGAAGGCGGAAAGGAACTGTACGACATGCTGAACGACGAGCGTGTGTTCGTCATTGTGAAGTCGGACCTGAATCTTTTCCAGGAACAGCAGCTTAATAGTCTCCGGGCGAAACCCGGCAGCCGGGACAATCCGAAGCTGATGAAGAAGATCAGAAAGCTGGAAGGCAAACGCGTCAACATTTTCTATCACATACCCGAATCCATCGCGCAGCAACCCGCCGAAGCGGACGTCGTGGAGCAGCCCGACGAAGCGGACGTCGTGGAGCAGCCCGACGATCCTCCGGAAATCCACTTCGACTGAACAGAAGGGACCCAGCAACCATGACTACGCCCGAAATCGAACTTTCCCTCGTCATCCCGGTTTACAACGAGGAGGAAAACCTGACGGAACTCGTCGCCCGCACGACCGCGGCCTGCGACAAACTGGACTGCACGACCGAGATCATCCTGGTGGACGACGGCAGCGCTGACCGCAGCATGGATATGATTGTCGAGGCGTCGCGGAAAGACTCGCGCATCGTGGGCGTGATCCTGACCTCGAACTTCGGCCAGCACGCCGCCGTGACCGCCGGGCTCCAGACTTCCTGCGGCAAGTACGTCGTCACGCTCGACGCCGACCTTCAGAACCCGCCGGAGGAGATCTACAAGCTTCTTGAAAAGCTCCGCGAGGGCTACGACGTGGTCGGCTCCATCCGCGAAAACCGCCAGGACACGCTCTTCCGCAAGGTCGGCTCGAAGATGGTCAACCTCATGGTCCGCAAGCTCTGCAACGGCAAGACCATGACCGATTACGGCTGCATGCTCCGCGGCTACAGCCGCAACGTGGTGGACGCGATCCTGCTCTGCCACGAGAAC
>JAEEQO010000132.1 GCA_016285335.1 Victivallales bacterium
TGCCCGCCGCAGATGTTGTCCGCGGCGATGCGGCCCTGCTTGTTGGCGGGTCCGGCGAGCGGGATGGCAGTTTTGCCGCCGAAGATCGGTTCCACGACCTCGACCGCGTCACCCGCGGCGAAGATGTCCGGGTCGGAAGTCCGCAGACATTCATCCACGATGATGTGTCCGCGCGGGCCGCATTCGAGTCCGGCCTCGGCGGCGATGGCGGTGTTCGGGCGCACTCCGGTCGAAACGATCACGAGGTCCGCATCCAGCTTCGTCCCGTCGTCGAGCTCGGCCTCCACGCAGTCGAGATGTTCGTGATACGCCTTCACCGTGCGCCCGAACAGGACGTCGATCCCGGCGGAGGCGAGCTCATCGGCGAGCGGTCCGGCCATTTCGGGGTCGAGGGTCGGCAGGACGTGTTCCCCGCGCTGGATCACGGTCACAGCCAGGCCGCGTTCGCGCAGGTTCTCCGCCGCCTCAAGCCCGATGAATCCGGCGCCGACCACGATGGCACGTTTCGCTCCGGGCAGCCGCTTCAGCGCACGGTCCATGTCGCGGAGCGTCCACAGGTGCGTCACGTGCGGATAATCGTTTTCCGGGAACATTTCGCCCGCCGGAGTCGCGCCGACCGCCAGCAGAAGTTTATCGTAGGATTCCGTATATTCGCCGTCCGCCCGGCGGATGGTCAGCGTTCTGGCCGCGCGGTCGATCTTCACCGCCTCGTTTCCGGTGCGCACGTCCACACGGAACCACGCCGCGAACTTCTCCGGCGTCATGACGAGCAGGTCGTCGCGTTCCGGGATGACACCGCCCAGGTGGTACGGCAGCCCGCAGTTCGCGTAGGAGATGAACCCGCCCTTTTCGAGCAGGACGATTTCGGCGGATTCGTCCAGACGGCGCAGACGTGCCGCTGCGCTGGCTCCGGCGGCCACGCCGCCCACGATGATGACTTTCATAGATTCTCCCTCCTCGGTCGAGATGGTTCCGGTCAAAAAAGCGGAAGACAGCCGTTCGTTTTCGGAGTTTTCCGGCGGTCTTCTTCATAATCTTGACTTTACTATTACCACGGAATACCGCGTTTGTCAAGCGGCGGGAGCATTTTTCCGCAAAAACGTTTCCTTCCGCGAAAAGAACGCCCCGCATAGCCCGTTTTTTCCGACATTCTTTTCACTTTTTCCAGGATTTCACTTGATTTTTTAGCCGAGTAACGTTAAATTAACAGGTATAACGCCCCGTTTCAACGCAATCCCCACGATAAGGACCCGTTTCGTCCATGAAAAAACAGAAGACCACACTCCGCGACATCGCAAAAGCCGCAAACGTTTCCATGATGAGCGTATCCCGTGCGCTCCGCGGCGGGGCCGGCGTAAGCGGCGAGCTCCGCACCCGCATCACGCGCCTCGCGGAAGAACTCGGCTACGTGCCGAACCGCCTTTCCTACGAGCTGGGCCAGCAGAAAAACACCATGACGGTCGGCGTCGTGATCCCGCATTTCGGCAACTCGTTCTTCACCAGCATCCTCCAGCAGATCGAGGCAACGCTTTTCACGCACGGCTACCGCATCCTGCTCGCGTGCAGCTTCAACAACCCGATCAAGGAATTCCACGACATTTCCGCGCTGCTGGAACGCCAGGTGGACGGCATCATCTGGGCGCCCGTGGTCTACGACGAAGGCCGCCGTGCCGCCGAGCTCATCATGAAGCAGAACTGCCCGCTGGTCTTCATCGACCGCAAGATACCGGGCATCAACGCCGACTCGGTGGTCGTCGACGACCGCCACGGGGCGCTCTCCGCCATGCGCCACCTCACCAGCATGGGCCTCCGCAAGATCGCGTACTTCGGCGCGCGCCTGGATTCCTACGTGACGCAGGAACGCCGCTCCGGCTATCTGGCGGGGCTCCGCGAGGCGGGGATCGAGGTGCGCGGCGACTGGATGTTCCGCACGGGCAACGACATGATCGCCGGGCAGAGCGCCGTTTCTCAGCTGCTGGAACAGAAGGACAAGGTCGAGGCGATCTTCTGCTTCAACGACATGCTCGCGGTCGGCACGGAGCTGGAGCTCCTGAACCGCGGCATCCGCATCCCGGAGGACATCATGCTCGTCGGCTTCGGCGGCGTGTTCGAAAGCGGCATCGTGCGCGTCCCGATCACGAGCGTGCACCAGGATGAAAACGCGCTGGCGACCGCTGCCGCGGAACTGCTCCTCACGCGCATGAACAACCCGACCATGAAACTGCCCTCGGTGGAACGCGTGATCCCGACCAGCCTGATCGTGCGCGAATCGACGCAGCGGCGTCCGGCTTCGAAATCCGCAGCGAAACGCAAAACACACTGAACCTGCGGGATCTTCTGCGAAGCAGACCCGTTTTTCTAACGCCGACTGCGGCGCGATGCGGGAAAAGGACTAACGCAAACCGCTGTGCGGCAACGTTACGCGAGACGTTTCTCCATCACGTAATCGTCCATGAAGAAACCGCCGCCGATGTCGTTCCTGACGGACTCGACGGTCTCGAACCCGTTTTTCAAATACACGGAAATCGCGCGTTCGTTGTGCTTGTTCACGTTCAACCGGAGCTTCTTGAACCCGGCGGCGCGGCAGACGTCCGAGACGTAATCCAGCATCAGGCGTCCGAACCCCTTCCCGTGGCATGAGGTCAGCAGGTACACCTTGTGCAGCTTGGCAGTGTCCGCGTGGTACGGCGACCAGGAGACATAGCCGGACGGCGTGCCGTCCACGACCAGCGCGGCGAACTTGTATCCTTCGCGCAGTTCGCGTTCCATGACTTCCGGCGCGTACATCATGTTCATCATGTACGGGATCTGCTCCGGCGGCAGGATCGGCGCAAACGTTTTCGGCCAGACCTCGTCGGCGATGTCGCGCACGATCTGAAGGCTCTCCGGCGTTTCAAGCGTTAAAAACGACGTTTTCATGATTTCGCGTTATCCTTCCCGGCCTGTTTGAGCATGTCGCGGGCGTGAGCGGAAGCGGAGTCCCCGCCGCCGAGCATGCGGGCGATCTCCTTTACACGCGCGGCCTCGTCGAGCTTGCGGATGCCGGAGAGCGTCCGTCCGTCGGAAACGTGCTTGGCGACGCGGAAATGTGTGTCCGCGCAGACCGCCACCTGAGCCAGGTGCGAGATGGAGATGATCTGTTTGTAACGTCCGAGCAATGCGAGCTCCTCGCCGACCCGGCACGCGGTCTCGCCGCCGATGTTCGCGTCGATCTCGTCGAACACCAGGATCGGGATCTCGTCGACCGTCGCGAGCACGGTCTTCACCGCCAGCATCACGCGCGCCACTTCGCCGCTGCTGGCGACGTCGCGGAGCGGGATCATCGGCACGCCCGGGTTCGAGGAGAAAAGGAACGTGACGGCGTCTGTCCCGAGCGGACCTTCCTTTGCCTCGGAAAACTCAAGCTGGTAGGAAGCTTTCAGGAAACCGAGCTTGCGCGTTTCCTTCGAGAGCGCCGTTTCCAGTTTCCCGGCTGCCGACTTGCGCTTTTCGCTGAGTTTGGCGGCAGCATCCCTGTAATCTTTGAGCGCGTCGGCTTCCTGTTTTTCAAACTCACGGCGGCGAAGTTCGGCGTCGTCGAACGCGGCGACGCGCTCCCGGACGCGGTCCAGATGCGCCAGCACGTCGTCGAGCGTGGGCCCGTAACGGCGTTTCAGCGTTTGCAGCAGCCGCATGCGCTCCTCCATTTCCTGGAACTCGCGTTCGTCGACCTCGACCCCGGACGCGAACGACGCAAGGTCGGAGGACAGCTCGTCCACGGCTTCCTTTGCGCCGTCGAGCGCGTTCAAGAACTCCTCGGCTTTCACCGGCTCGATGCGTTCCAGGCCGCGCAGGATGCGCCGGACGTCCGCAAACCGCTGGGAAATGCAGTCCTCGCCGTCGGTCAGCCCGCCGCAGACCTGTGACGCCAGTTCGATCACGCTGCGGGAGTTCGCGGCCAGGTCGTGACGCGCGGTGAGCTCGTCATCCTCGCCGGCATGAACGTCGGCGCGTTCGATCTCGTCGCAGTCGCGGCGGAGGCGCGCGGCCTCCTCGGGCGACGGCAGGGATTCGGCGAACGCGGCCTTTTCCCGGCGGACGGCGGCGAGCTTGTCCCAGAATCGGCGCACGAGCTCCAGTTCCTTTTGCAGCCCGGCGAACCGGTCCAGCACGTCGAGCTGGTTGGCGGGGTCCAGGATCGCGGCGTTCTCGTTCGCGGCATGCACGTCGACCATCGCCGACGCGATCGTCCGCAGCACGTTCAGGTTGACCGCCGCGCCGTTCACGAAGTTGCGCGACGAACTGTGCGTGATCACGCGCCGAACCAGCACGTCGTCCGGTTCCTCCTCGGAGACCAGCGCGTTTTCCGCGAGATAGGCGCGGAGTTTCGGCAGCGCGCCGGGCGCGAGCGTGAACCCGGCGGAGATTTCGCAGTGGTCCGCATCGGTGCGGATGGCGGACTTGTCGGCGCGGTTCCCGAGCAGGAGCCCGAGCGCGCCCATGATGACGGATTTGCCCGCACCGGTTTCGCCGGTGATGACGTTGAACGCGGGGCCGAATTCGATTTCGGCCTCTTCGACGATGGCGAGATTCTGTACGGAAAGCCAGTTGAGCATGACGGGTCCGGGGGAAGCTTCCGGTCGCGAAAATGCGGAACAGTCCCGTTCGGATGTCCCGACGCGCCGGATGGTTGAACTTTTTTTCACAGAAAAGATACGGCTTTTTCCGAAAAAATCAATTCAATCGTTGAAAAAAAGCGAAAAAAACACGTTCGCGGCTTGAAAACAGCTACGAATGACGTTAAATTTCTTTCCTGAATCATTTGAAACTGAACCAGCCGGCCCGCACCCTGCCCCGCCGGCCTTTCACTGCACCCCCATGGAATCCGCACTGGCAAAACAAGTCTACGACAAACTGCTGTCCGTTTACGGCCCCCAGAAATGCTTTCTGGAGCACATGACGCCGTTTCAGCTCCTCGTCGCCACGATCCTTTCCGCCCAGTGCACGGACAAGCGCGTGAACATGGTCACAAGGGAGCTTTTCAAACGCTGGCCGGACGCCGCCGCGTTCGCGTCCTGCGGCCGGGACGAGCTCGAACAGGCCATCTTCACCTGTGGATTCTACCATGCGAAAGCGGGCCATATCATCGAGGCTTCCAAGGCAATCGTCGAACAGTTCCACGGCGAGATCCCGGACACGATGGAGGGGCTGCTGAAGCTCCCCGGCGTCGGGCGGAAGACCGCGAACGTCGTGCTCGGCGACGCCATGGGCAAACCCGGATTCCCGGTCGACACCCACGTCCGGCGGCTCTCCGGCCTGATCGGCCTTTCCAAGTCCGCCGATCCAGCGGTCATCGAATCCGACATCTGCGCGGCCATGCCGCCGGAGACATGGGCGCAGTTCTCCCATCTGCTGATCGTCCACGGACGCACCCGCTGCCCGGCGAACCGTCCGGACTGCCCCGGCTGCGAACTCGCCCGCCTCTGCGGACGTGCGAACGCCGCGAAATCCGCGAAAACGGGCGGCAAAATGGCGAAGACGAACGCGAAAACGAAAAGCACCGCCGCCGCGACAGGAAAGGCTTCCGCAAAGGTTTCCGCAAAAACGGCCGTGAAGCCCGCCGCGAAAAAGACCGCTTCCACGCGCAAAACGGGGAGAGCAGCCAGTGGACAATAACGCACAAACGGTGAAAAAATCGTTGCGCCAGATCAAGAAACTCCCCGACTGGTGCTACTGGCTGCCCTCGCACGTCATCCTGCTCTGGCGGACGATGATGCCGTTCAAGGTCATCGACCCGAACGGCCTGCTGGAGGAATACCGCCACAATCCGCACCGCGTCTGCATCATTACGATTTGGCACAACCGCCTGCTCATGCTGCCGCCGCTTTTCGAACGCGCCCTGCGGGAACGCACCTACGCGGTCATCAGCGCCTCGCGCGACGGCCAGTACGTCGCCGACTTCGCCGCGCAGTTCGGTGCCAAGAGCATCCGCGGCTCCAGCAAGCGCCACGGCGTGAGGGTGCTTCACGACGCGATCAAGACCATTCAGGGCGGCTGCATGGTCGTCTTCACGCCGGACGGTCCGCGCGGCCCCCGCTATCACATGAGCAAAGGCCCCATCCATATCGCCTCCGAGCTCGGCATCCCCGTCATCGCGCTCGGCATCAACTACTCCTCGTACTGGAGCGTCCCGAGCTGGGACGGCTTCCGCCTCCCGAAGCCATGGTCGAAACTCACGCTGGTCATCGGAAACGAACTCCACGTCCCGCCGGACCTGGACGCGGACGAACTTGAACGCTGGCGCAAAGCCGCCGAAGACGAACTGAACCGGGCTTCCCTCGTGGAGCCGAAGGATTACCTATGCGGGAAGAAATAAGCGAAAAGATCGCCGTCATCTGCATCGGCGACGAGCTCCTGAAGGGCGCCGTCGTCAACACCAACCTCTCCTCCATCGGCGTCCGCCTGCTCGCGCTCGGTGTCGTCCCCGTCTCCTCCGTCGAGGTCCCGGACCGCCGTACCGACATCCTCGCCGCGCTCGAATTCTCCCTCGCACGCGCCGATATCGTCATCACCAGCGGCGGACTCGGCCCCACGGCCGACGACGTGACCAAGGAGTACATCGCCGAACGCTGCGGCATGCGGCTGGAGGAAGACGGCCCCGCCACGCTCAACATCATGAAGCACTGGAAGATGCGCCACCCGGACGAGGAGATCCCGCCGCGCGTCTTCAACCAGGCGCTCGTCCCGCACGGGGCGAAGGTCCTGCAAAACGACTGCGGCACCGCGCCCGGGCTCATCGTCCGCACCCCGGAAACCGACGAATTCCCGAACCGCACCATCATCATGCTGCCGGGTCCGCCGAACGAGCTCTGCCCCATGATGGACGCCTCCGTCGTGCCGTTCCTGAAGAAAAAGCTCAAACATTTCACGTTCACGCGCGAATTTCATGTCGCCGGGCTGGGCGAAAATATCGTCGAGGAGCGCATGCTCCCCGTCATCGCCCGGTTCCACTCGATGCTCTCGGTGGCATACTGCGCCACGGCACAGTTCGTCCGCCTCTTCCTGACCACGGAATCGCCGGAGGTCATGGAATCCGCGATCCAGTCCGTGCAGGAGATCTTCGCCGCGGAACTTCTCTCCGAGGACGCCGACTCGCTCTCCCACGAGATCCTGCATCTGCTCGAAGACCGCGACGAAACGCTCGCCATGGCGGAATCCTGCACCGGCGGCCTCGCCGCGAAGCTCCTGACCGACATCCCCGGCTCGTCGAGCGTCTTCGCAGGCGGCGTCGTGACCTACAGCGATGCGTCGAAAACCGCGCTTCTGGGCGTCCCCGCCGACCTCATCCGCAAACACGGAGCAGTCAGCCGCGAGGTCGCCCGCGCCATGGTCGACGGCCTCGCAAACGCCATTCCGTCGGACGCCGCCATCGCGCTCACCGGCATCGCGGGTCCGGGGGGCGCGACCGTCGGCAAGCCTGTCGGCCTGGTCTACGCCGCGATCCGCTACCGCGGCCGCACGGAGGTCTTCGAACTTCGTCTGCGCCGCACCCGCGAACAGATCAGGGAACGCGCCGTCGCAGCCGCCTTCTTCCGTCTCCGCGGCATGATCCTGTCGCCCGATGAAGACGGGGCATGAATCCGCTTTTGTCCGCGTTTTCCGGCGTCAGCCTCCTCACCTCGCCGCCCCCTGACATCAGGAGATATTCTATATTTTAATCTGTTTTTTTCAAAAATAACGCCCGCCTCCGCTTGACAACACGCTGAAGCCGGGCTATATTACAGAAAAATCCATAATCTTTTCAACAACCAACAACCGTTTTTCAGGTGAAACATGGCTGAAGTCATTCTCAAGAACGTCTGCAAGATCTACGAAGGCGGCGTCAAAGCCGTCAACAGCGTTTCCATCGACATCCACGACAAGGAATTCATGGTCCTCGTCGGCCCCTCCGGATGCGGCAAATCCACCACGCTCCGCATGATCGCCGGCCTCGAAGAGATCTCCGACGGCGAGATCAAGATCGGCGAACGCGTCGTCAACGACGTCCCGCCGAAGGACCGCGACATCGCCATGGTCTTCCAGAACTACGCTCTTTATCCGCACATGACGGTCTACGAAAACCTCGCGTTCGGCCTGAAACTCCGCAAGTTCTCCAAGGAGGAGATCGACAAGCGCGTGAAGGAAGCCGCGGACATCCTCGGCATCGGCGATTACCTCAACCGCAAGCCGAAAGCCCTCTCCGGCGGCCAGCGCCAGCGCGTCGCCGTCGGCCGCGCCATCGTCCGCAAGCCCGCCGTCTTCCTCTTCGACGAACCGCTCTCCAACCTCGACGCCAAGATGCGCGTCCAGATGCGCGCCGAGATCAACAAGCTCCACACCCGCCTCGGCACCACCATGATCTACGTCACGCACGACCAGATCGAGGCCATGACCATGGGCGACCGCATCTGCGTCATGAAGGACGGCGTCATCCAGCAGATCGACACCCCGCTGAACATCTACGACAAGCCCGCGAACACCTTCGTCGCCGGCTTCATCGGCACCCCGCC
>JAEEQO010000133.1 GCA_016285335.1 Victivallales bacterium
CCGATCACGCTCAAACGCCGCATCGCGGGGCGTCAGGGCCACCTCGGCAATCCCGACGCCATGGAGGCGCTCGCCGAGCTGCTGGCCCCGAACACGCGCCATCTGGTCTTCGCCCACCTCAGCCAGGAGTGCAACGACCCCGGCCTGGTCGCCTCGCTGGCGGAATCCCGCCTCGCCGAACTGCACCGCACGGACGTTTCGTTCCGCATCGCCTCGCAGTCCGATCCGCTCGAAACGTTCTGGGTGGAGTGAACAGACCATGCCCGACCGGACACCACGCAGGATCAAGATCGCATGTCCCGGCTGCGGACAGAAGCTCGACGTCACGGACATGGCGCCGTTTTCGCACGTGAACTGCCCCGCCTGCAATTTCGAGCTCATCGTGCCGAAGTGGTTCAGCAACTATCTTCTGGAAGCGCCCGAAGGGAAGGGCGGCATGGCGACCGTCTACCGCGCGCTCGACATCGCGCTCGACCGCGAAGTCGCCATCAAGGTCTTCGACCCCGAACTCACTTCGAAGGGCGTCTCCCCCGATCTTTTCCTGCATGAGGCACGCATCGCCGCCACGGTCAACCATCCGGCTGTCGTCCCGATCTATTCCTGCGGCGCCTGCGACGGCTCCGCCTACATCGTGATGCAGTACATGGGCGGCGGCACGCTGGAACGCCGCCTCAAAAAGGCAAATGGACGCCTGCCGGTCATGGAAACGTGCCGCTGGGTCCGCGACGTCTGCGAGGGGCTCGGAGCCGCGCGCGAACTCGGGATCGTCCACCACGACGTGAAACCGGCAAACATGCTGATCGACCTCGATTCCAACGCCAAGATCTCCGATTTCGGCCTCGCGCAGGCCCTATCCGGCAAATCCGCCGCCGTCTTCCTCGATTCCTCCAAGATGTGGCTCAGCCCGCACTACGTCAGCCCGGAGAAGGTCCTGACCGGCGAGGAAGGCCCGGAAGGCGACGTCTACAGCCTCGGCGCTTCGTTCTACCACCTGCTCACGGGGGAAACGCCGTTCCGGTCGGACGACGTGCAGGAACTCGCGAACATGCGCACCACGCGCGACCCCGTTTCGCCCGACCTCGTACGCCCGGACATCACCCCGGCGCTCGCGTCCGTCATCCTCGACATGATGCACCGCGACCCCGCCGCCCGGCCGACGTACGCGCAAATCGCCGCCCGCATCAACGATGCAGTCCGCGCCATCATGCGCCCCGCCGCGCCCGTGCCCGTCGCGGAACCCGTGCCGCCCGCGCCGGACCGCCCGCGCAAAGTCTTCAACATTCCCGCGGACCGCACGGGAAAGCCGCGGCACTTCTTCCGTTCCTCGCACCTCACGCTGCTGCTGATCCTGCTTTTTCTGATGTGCGGGCTGTGCTTCCTCGTATTCCTGCCGCGATTCATCGACAAACGCAGCCTGCTGGACGCCGCGCCGGCGCTGAGGGCCGTTTACGGCGACATGCCGCCGGAATCGTTCCCGTTCCTGAACGAAGAAGGCTTTTACGAATCGCCCCTGATCGACGCCGAGCTGGCGTTCTCCGATTACGAATACCCCTTCGAAACGCGCTACGCCGCCGCCTGGGTCTCCGGCATTTGCCGGCTGCTGGACGCCGAACCGTCGGCCGTTGCGTCCATTGCGGACATGGGCGGCCATCTGCGGTCCGCGGCTTCCCTCGCCGGAATCCAGCCGCCGCCCGCGGACGCCTACTGCCTCGCCGTGCTTTCCCGCCTGGACCCGAACCCGCCGGACGTGTATTTCTCGCCGGAACAGCATGTCCGCGTGCTGCTGGGACGGCTGCTCCGCGCGCTGTACGACCTGGAGGCCGCGCCGCCCGAGAACGGCCGCATCCCCGACCGCATCCTGACGCAGTTCGGCGAATTCCGCGTCGCGTTCCGGGAACTGCCGGAGACCTCCTGGCTCGTGAAGCTCTACGGCCCGCGGCTCCATGACTGGCAGTCCGCCCTGTCCGGCGATGCCGTTCCGTCCGCCGACCTGGAACCGCTTTTCCTGCGGCTGCCTTCCGGTTCGGACAGACGGCGGAACCATGACGATCTTTCGACCGCCCCGGGTGCGACCATTACCGGTTCCCCGTTCGGCATCGAATCCCCGGTACTTCCGCGGGATTAACTAACGGTCAAATCCGCATCTGTTCCCCGGTTTCGGATCAGTTGAAGATCGGGATCAGGTGATAGGCTTTCAGCAGGCCGAGGATGAAGAGATGCAGCGGGTAGTAGACGTAGAAGAACCACTTCATAAACGCGTTGACGTGCGGATTCGGCCCGCGCTTGCCGTTGTACAGCGCCAGGATCGGGATCGACAGCACCACGGACAGCTGCATCGTGGCGTACAGCGGATCGTCCGGCAGGAACGAATACGCGAAGACCGCCACGTAGAGGACCAGCCACAGCGTCTGCTTCAGCAGATGCCCGCGGTTCGTTGCGAAGCTCAGCACCAGCACCGACGCCGTGCAGCTCCAGTCGCCGCAGAAGCTCACCACGCAGATCAGGCAGATCAGCAGCGTCTTCAGCCATGAGCTCCTGATGCGCTCCGAATACTCCACGCGGAGCATCACCAGGCCCCACGCCAGCGTCCAGATCACGCTCGTCTGGCTGTGAACGCCGTAGTAGAACGGGATGTACCTGTGCCAGTCGGAAAACCCCCACCACTCAAACACGTACGCAAAATGCGAGATCAGCGCGAAGAGGAACATGCGGAACGTGTATTTGTTGATGTTCCGCGTGTGAAAGAACCCCTCCGCGATGAAGAAACACATGGTTGGCATGGTGATGCGCCCGATGACGTGCATCAGCACGGGCACCGTCTTGTGCGGTTCCCCGGGGAAGATCGTCCACGCGATGTGGTCGATCGTCATCGCAATGATCGCGATGAACTTGATCGCATTCGCATTCAGTATCTTACAGTTCGCCATGCCGCGCGTTTACTCCGCCAGTTACTCCGCCAGTTACTCCGCCAATGGCGTTATTTCGGGTAATATCCGCCGTTTCGAGGTGCGCCGCGAAAATCGATCTTACCCGCCTGTTTCAATTTCTGCAAATGGCGTTCCACCGTTCTACGACTGACGGAAAGCTTTTCCGCAATCATTCCCGTCCGGATTCCGGGATTGGTCTGAATGCAGCGGAAGACCGCATCAGCCGGATTTGCCGCGTTACCGGTTTCATGTCCGCGCAACGCACTTAGAATCGCGCGAAGTATGAAATCAACAAAGATACCGGAATCATTCGCTTCCGTGCTTTTATTAATGGCCTGATAATACTGGTCCTGATTGTGATAGACCATTGTTTCCACGGGAAGCTGAAGGAAAATGGGGTTCCACTTCGCAAGAATCAGGGATTGCCACAGCCGCCCGATTCGTCCGTTTCCGTCAAGGAAAGGGTGGATGTACTCGAATTCGTAGTGGAAGACACAGCTTTTGATCAGCGGATGATCCGTTGCGTTTCGAAGCCAGGAGAAAAGCTCCGCCATCTGTTTCGGCACGAGGCGGGCAGGAGGAGCCACATGAATGACCTTGCCTTTTTTCACGACGCCCGCGCCACTCCGGCGAAACTCTCCCGGATGTTCCATAAGGGCAGCCATCATCATCCCGTGCGCCCGCAGCAGATCGTCTATGGAATACGGGTTCAAATCCTCCGCAATATCATAAACGGCAATCGCATTTTTGACTTCCTGAATCTGGCGCAAGGGTGCAATAACGCGTTTCCCGTCCAGGACCGACGAGACCTGCTCCTCGGACATCGTATTTCCTTCAATCGCCAAAGATGCCTGAATCGTCCTGACCCGGTTCGCACGACGCAGTTTCAGCGCGTCGGCGCCTTCCGGTCGGAAAGAGCTCTGTTCCAGAAACGCGACAATCGCTGCAATCAGGTTGACTGCATCCGCCGAAACATGAAATGGAGGTTGATAACTCATTTCGCAGTCTTAGACAGGATAATCTCCGGGGCGCGACAGGAAACGAGGTGCCGCGCCCCGGTGTATTAAGCATAAAGCCGAGGGAAAAGGCTTACTTCTTTTCGTCCTTCTTCTCGGTCGCGGCGGGCTTGGGGGCCTTGACCCACTTGCCGTCTTCGTTCTGGATGAATTCGCCTTCGGGGGCCTTGGAACGGATCTGCTTGGCGCGGAGTTCGCCGACCTTGTCGACGGTGGAGCCTTCCTGCTTGGCGATGGCGTTGTAAACGGCCTTGCGGTCCTTGTTTTCGTCCTCGACGAGCTTCTTTTCGTCATCGGAGAGCTTGACTTCCTTGCCGGCCGTCTCTTTCGTCATGGCTTCGAGGTAACCGGCCTTGTTTTCGCCGACGGAGCCGGCCTTCTTGAGGACTTCGATCTTGGGCTTGCGTTCTGCCATGTTCTTCTTGATGGTGGCGGCGGAATCGGCGGCGGAAAGCGCCTGCGGAACGGCGAAAGCGAGCGTGAGAGCGGCGATGGAGAGAGCGATCAGTTTTTTCATGGTAATAATCTCCTGAAGTTGTGAAGTTTGGTTCGTCCGGTTCGGATCAGAGGGCGTCGAGTTCGCCGAAGAAATCGTCGAGTGCCTTTTCGATGCGGATGTTGATGTCGAGTGTGATGTGAACGGGTTTGATCTCGATCGGTTTGACATCGACTTCGTTCTGGGTCTTGATGCACGCCGAAGCGCCGAAACCGAGCAGAACGGTCGCGGCGGCGAGGACTGGCAGGAACTTTTTCATGTGGTTGATTCCTTTCCCTGTTGAGCGGGTTTGTTGTGTTGTGTTATGGGTTGAGTTGAACGTTGCTGACTGGTTGAGGGTGTTTGTGTATGATCATTCTTTCCTGGAAAAGATCTGCTGGAAGTAGTCGACGAGCTCCATCGCCTTGCCGTACATGTTCACGTTCGTGTCCAGGCGGATGCCCTGGAAGATGCACGGCGTGGGGGATCTCACGAACGAGGCGGTGTTCTCGTCGAACGCGTAGTACAGGGCGCGGTTGGGATGCCCGTCAAGCTGGAGTTCGAGTTTCAGGTTTTCCTTGTCCGGTCCGGTGGAAAGCATCCTCATGCGGACCCAGGAATAGGTGAAATCCTTCAGCGCGTCCCTGGAAAGCTCCATTTCGATGCCGGTGGAGGCATCCATCAGCGCCTCGTCGATCTCGCCCTTGATCAGGCCGTCCTCGCCGGGGGTGGAGAAGAGGAACGCGTCCTCAAAATAGATGTTGTCGATCTTCGCCTTGCCGAACGCGTCGGTCTTCTGCACGAGCACAACCGGGATGGTGCCGTTGATGGAGCCGCTGCCGTTGATCTGGCCGAGGCCGATCTGCGTGAGGAAGAGCGGCAGTTCCAGGCGGTCGCAGTAGAGCACGGCTTCGGTGGTCGTCTGGCCCGCGCGGTACGTGATGCCGCCGAGGCGGATGTGGCCGTTGCACCAGTCGAGCACGGCATTTTCGACCTGCCAGGTATTCGGGGCCTCCATGCGGAACGTGGCGCGTCCCGCTCCGGTCTCGATATTGCCATATTTGACGGACTTGAACGTGAGCGTCTGGCCGGGGGCGGACTTCAAAACGGCGATCTCCGGTATCTCGAACCCGAGGCCGATGCCGCGGACTTCGAGCTTCTGCTCCGGGATCAGGACGTCGGCGTCGGCGATATGGAATTCGGCGTGCCCGGTGGTGGTCTTCGGCAGGATCCTGTACACGGCGTCGGCGGAAAGCTTGCCCGTGCAGGAGATCTCCTCGAACTGAGGCAGGAACCTGGCAAGGTCTTTCGAGAGGTCGGCCTGCTGCTCGGGGATGACGAGGCCGCATTCGGTCTCCACGCCCGCGTCGCCGAGCACGATATTGGCGTAAATCTGCCCGTTGATGGAGAAGAGATGCGCGTCCGATTTCAGGCGGAACGTCTTCGCAGCGTCGTCCCACTGGATCGTACCGTCGAGCGAAGCGGCCTGAGCGCCATTGAACTCGAAATCGCCGAGCGAGATCTTGCCCGTGCGGGGCGCGGCGGCCGGGACAGGTTCCGCTTCATCCGTGTCGACGTCATCGTCCTCTTCGTCCTTGTCGCCGACCTCATCCGCTTCTTCCGCGTCCTCGTCCGTGTCTTCGTTCTCATCCGCTTCTTCCGCGTCCTCGACCGCCTCGGCAAGCGCGTAATCGAACGGGAAATCCCAGCTCAGGTTCTGCGCGAGGAGCTTCAGTTCCGGCATGGCGAGTCTGGAATCGGGACAGGAGACCGTGCCGGAGAGCATGCCGTCGTCGTATGCGGCATTCATCCCGAGTTCCGGCGCGTCGTATGTAAGCCCTGCGGCAAGCTGTCTAAACCGGAACCCGCCGATTTTCGCATCGCCCCGGCACGTTTTGAGGTTTGATTCCGCGCCAAACGAAACCGATTCCGCCTCGCAGGCCATGCCGTTGAGTTCGACGTTGAGTTTTCCGCCAAGGAGCCGGGCGGTAAGATCCCGGAAATCGCCGAAAGTCACGAAATCGGCGGAAAGCGTTTCCGGGAGGAACGAGACCTTGATCCCGTTGACGTCCGCGAGGAGTTCGCCGCCCGTAAGCCCGACGGAAATATTCGTATCTCCATCGTCTATGTCGTATTCCGCGCGGATGGTCCCGGGGTTGAACCCGACGGTCATGTTTTTGAACCCGGCGCCAGATTCGCCGCCCGCAAGCTCGGCGGACGCCCCCACATGTCCGTCGTTCAATTCGAAATGAGCGGAGAAGGATTCCGGGCGGAGAAACACGGACAGCCCTTTGAGCTCATGGTTCAGGCCAGCGCCGTCCAGTCCTGCCCGGATCTCCGCGCAAGCGAAATCGGCGGAAGCCACGAGGGCGCCATCCACGTCGGCAAGCATGGCGGCGAGCTTGCCGGGCCGCAGAGAGATGTCCACGCCTTTGTACGAGGCTTTGAGGAGAGGAGCATTGTCGAGATTCAACGAAAGCCCGGCGGCGCCGTCCTCGTCCATGTTGCCGCCGAAACTGAACTTCGCCGGCTCGGAATCGGCGACCGTAAGCTGGAATCCGCCCTGAAGCGTCCTGTGCCGGAACGAAACGGATGCTTCGGTCCCGGCGAGCTCGAACGGGATCCCGTCGTATTCGCCCTTCAGAGCGCCGAGCGTGAACACGAATATCTTTTCCGTTTTGGGCGGGGTCATCGGCTTCACGGTCGGGATGATGCGCGGGACCGTCTTCAACGTAAACTCCGCGTGGGAGTCGATGCGAAGACCCTCGCGTGTGCGGTAGGTGAGCCAGAAATCGCCATCGACCTCACAGGACGAATTCTCGACTTCAGACACGGTCAGGCTGTTCAGGTCGATTTCGGCCTTCGCGCTCATGGAGATCCCGGCATGGAACCCGCGCGGGAGTGCGGACCGGACGATTCCCGGCAGCCCTGCGGTGATGATGGTAAAACTATTGAGATCCAGCACGATTTTCTTTTCTCTGTGCAGATAGACGGCCTGTCCCAGGAAGTTGTTCATCGCGAAGTAGACTTCCCACGAACATTCGAGCTTGTTCCAGCCCAGTTCCGGGTCGGGACGGAGCGTGATGGCATACGGGATGTGCAGGATGTCCAGTGCGTCTTCGTTCTGCGCTTCCACCGAAAGGCTGCCGGACAGGGAAATGCGGCCGACCTTAGCCGGAATGGCGGCGTTGAGGTCGTCGATGGGGGCGGAATCGCCTTTCTCCTTCTTTTTGCGGGACTGGAGCGACCTGGCGAAGATGTTGTAGGCGGGGATGGAGATGGAATCGTCCGAATAATCGGCCGTGACGTCGCAGTTTTCGATGTCGATGGATTCGATGGTCCGGTCGAACAGAAGCGCGAGCGGAGAGAAATGGATGGAAAGCGAACCAATGCCGCCGACATTCTGCAGCATGCCGTCGCGCGTGGTGTCGGTGAACTTGCAGGCGACTTCCGCCGAGGTCAGGCTGATGGATTTGATGCGGAACTCCGCGCCGCCGCCTTCCGCCATTGCCTGAAGAAGCCTGTTCACGTCGCGTTCGATGAGGCGCGGAATGACCGTGACCACCAGCAGGGCGCACGTCAAGGCAAAGCACAGCAGCGACAGCAGGACGATCGCCCATTTCGCCCCGCGGGAGACGGGCGGCCGTTTCTGTTTGGCAGGTTTCTTTGCGGCGGCATCCGGTTTCTTTTCGTCAGAATCCGGTTTCTTTGCGGCAGCATCCGGTTTCGAAGCAGACGCGACCGCACCGGCGGAATCGGCGTGATCGGCCGTTTTCTCCGGTGTGATGTCGGCTGCGTTTTTTCCTGGTTCGGATTCCGGCATGAGGCAAAGTATCTTTCTGAAGATCGCGACGTTTTCGCGGTGGTGAAAGCGCGGAACGCTACGCTTTTCATACGCGTTTCTCTAATAATATACAGGGTCCCGGAACAAATGCAAAGGCAAAGAACGGGCATTTTCCGCTTTTTTTGGATTCCCGGAAAACACGGCGGATAAGGCCGTCGCAATTTCACAGAACAATGCCGTAAAAAAA
>JAEEQO010000134.1 GCA_016285335.1 Victivallales bacterium
GAACATGGAACATCCTACGGCGGAACCGAAGCCTAATTCCGCAAGGCGCAGGATTCCGAGGACGGAAGCGAAAAGCCCGTTCAACCCCAAATATTCCGGACCGAGCAGCCAAAGAAAGAGTGTCCTGTTCAGGAATGGGAACAGCAACTGGAATACCTGGTTGATGCTTCCCGCGACAACATTTCTTTTCGTGTTTTGAACAAGATTCAGTTTCATCTTTTATTCAAGGCGTTCACACCCTGCCGAAACAACTTTTGAAGTACGATAGCAGCCGATTGAATAATATAATAGTCAATATACGATTTTACAAGCAAAAAAAAGGAAAAAAATGCGTGTGCCGGCCGTAAAGCCATCCCCTTCCTCATTTTCTGACGCGCTGCATTCATGCCGCAGTCCTTTTGCGAGGGTAAAAGCACAGGAAATCCACGGCGGCATCATTCCGCCTCAAACAAGTTGGGGTTCCGCAATCGTCAGGAGTTGTCCGGCTCGCTTTTGACGTGTTCCGCCTGCGGTCGCGCAGCACACGGTGTTCTCCTGTACGAAACTTGATCGCTGTTCACCATCATTGGATTCCTTCAGGCGCGGGTACATGGAGTTCCAGAAATCCCCGGACGGATTCTGCGTCTTCATGCCGTCCGGCCAATTCGTAGGCATCCCCGGCGGCGGCAAGCGAACCGAGGGAAATATCCGCCTTTCGCATGTCCGGCACGGAAAAAGGCCTCAGGAGGGATCCGAGCACTGCCAGTGTATCCCGGGAGACGCTGTTGTTTCCTCGAAGCAGGAAGGTCAGGGTGAGAAGCTGGTCTTCCGCCGATCTTTCCGCAAAGGCAGCGAAAAGGCCCTGTTCCAGCGCTGCCCGGAAGGCAGGAGCATCTTTCCGTTTCGGCAGCAGGCGGAGTTCTTTGGGGCCGACGGGACAGAACGAAAGACGCGGTCCCCGGCAACGCCATTCGACGCAGTCCTGCTGGGAAAAGACCTGGAGAAATGCGGGAGAAAGATCGGAATCCGCGGGCATGAGAATGATTTTTGCATCCAGCCAGAAGCAGGAGAAAAGATCGTTTTCGGCCTCTGTGAGCTGATCCGGGGGAAGAAGTCCGTAATTCGGGCGGATCCAGCTGCGGACAGCGGCGATCCGGAAGTATTCTCCGCCGGGTGATACGCTGTAGAAATTGCCGCGGGCGGCGGAAAGGCAGCAGATCTTCAGCTCGGGAATCTCTTTCATTTCGGCCGCCAACCGGGTCAACGGACTCGTTTTCAGGTTGAACAGAAACAGGCATGCCGCGGCGCCTTGCAGAAGAAAGGCGAGAATGAGGATGCCCTTTACCAGTCCCGGCCTCTGCCTGAAAGCCAAACGGACCCCGGAGAAGATCACAAGAAGGGCCAGTGCCGTCAATGGCAGATTCCAGCGGAATTCACAACGTTGTGCCACCTGATAAAACAGAAACTGCTGGGAGAGAAAGGCAGAGAGGCCGTAGAGCCAGAGTGTGCCATCGCGCCGGACGAGATCTTTTCCGCCGCCGGAAGAAATCGTCAGTCCCCAGCCCAAGACCGCCGCAGCGAGCAGGATCAGCCCCGGGGGATCCAGAAATACGCCGATACCTGCCAGAGAATCGAAAAACAGCTTTATCCGGGACCAACTCGTGGTTTCCGCAGGGAAAAAATCATCTTTTCCTTCGCCGGAAATGAATTTCCAGTGAGCCAGTGCGCCATCAAGTCCCACGGTGATCCCATAGATCATGACCGAGCATGCAGCAAACGCGATCCCCCAGAGAAGATGAGGCGCAAGCGCGTAAAGCAGACGGCGGAGTCCGGTGCGTTCGCCGGCGGAACGGAAACGGAGGACGGCATAAACCAGTGCAGGGAGCACACAAACGGCGTAGACCTGATCTTTCGTGCAGAAAGAACATGCCAGCAGTACCCCGGCCGCCAGGTTCCATCCGAAAAATCCGATCCGTTCCGATGCTTTTTCCGCCCGGACGGCGAGCCCGGCGGCCAGTACGGCCCAGGTCAGCCAGAAACAGTACGGCAGATCCATGTTGGAGGTGTGTGAATAGTACAGGGCGCCGGGCAGCAGCTGAAAAGCCGAAGCGGCGGCGAAACTCCAGAATTCCGGAAGACCGGCGCAGAAACGGGCGATGAGATAAAGGGCCAGCGCGAGCAGGATGCTCATGACGGCTGCAACGGACCGGAATGCGAGGATCCGTTTCCCCGAAAGAGCGGTGTATGCAGGATCCGTTTCCGTAAGTTCGAGTCCGCCGCCGGGTGCGGCCAGATCCAGGATGACATAGTGGAACGGACCGTATGCCATGGCACCGGCGTAAAACATTTCCTGTGCCGTCAAGCCGGGCAGGGGGACGACGCAATCGGGTACATGCTCGTATGGAGAGGGCTGCTCCCAGGTCAGGGTGAAGACATGAGTCAACACCCCGATGATGACCAGCAGGATGGGATAAAGCAGGTTTCGCAACGATGCAACTGTTCTCACGGGATTATCTTTTTCAGTCTGATCTGATCTTTTCCTGTTAATATAAATGCTGTTTGTTCATTTGTCAAGCCGCGCCCCGAATGGAATCGAGTTCGGAATCATCCTCCGGCTGACGTGTGTGCAGACCACGGTCCCATGTCTTTCCTCTTTGAACTCGCGCTGCGTTCAGGTCGCAGTTTTTTCGCGAGGATGTGAAAGCACAAGAATCCCATGATGCGCTTAGGAAGACAGGAAGCAAAGGAAACGGGGAAAAACGGGGCAGAAACGGGGAAAAACGCTCGATTTTGAGCTGAAAAGTGGTGCCGACGAAAGGACTTGAACCTTCACCCTCGTGAAAGGACTGCGACCTGAACGCAGCGCGTCTGCCATTCCGCCACGTCGGCAACCGAAAGCCCGGTATGAAACCGGAGTAAATACTATAGCCCGTCTTTTCCGGAAAATCAAGCTCGAAATCAAAAAAAACGAAACTTTTTTTTTCTTTTCGGTTGATGTTTCCTTTTTTGGGGTTATATTTAGAGTAGGATTTTCGTAAACAAAAACAAGAAGAAGCCAATGGAAAACAAAATATGGAGATGTTCTTCCGACGGTAAAGAAAACATTGTCGACAGATTGATCAGCGAGTCGGGTGTAGTGCGGTCCGTCGCACTTTACCTGGCTTCCCGGGGCATCACTCCCGAGACGTTGGGGCGTTACCTGAACGCCACCTTCGCCGACCTGAGCGATCCATTTCGGTTTATCGGCATTGAAGCTGCCGTCAAGCGGCTATGGCAGGCGATCCGGAACCGTGAGCGTATCCTCATCCACGGGGACTACGACACGGACGGCATCACGGCCACGGCTCTGCTGTCGTGGGTCCTCGAACGCAACGGGGGCCTTGTCACATCGTTCCTGCCGCACCGGTTCGACGACGGTTACGGATTCACGCCCGATTCTCTGCTGAAGGCCCTGGAAACGGTGCCCGGAGGAAAGTGCGGCGTGCTCGTTACGGTCGACTGCGGCATCAACAGCGCGGAAGCGGTGCAGAAGGCGCGCGAGCTCGGCATCGACGTGATCATCACCGATCACCACGAGCCCGCCGACGACCTGCCCGAAGCGCTCGCCATCATCAATCCCAAGCTCGACCCCGTCGGCCTCGACGACCTGCTGCACCTGGCGGGCGTCGGCGTGGCGTTCAAGCTCTCGCATGCGTTCGTGATCTACGGGCGCGCCCACAACGAGGGCGGCTACACCACGGACATGCAGGAGGTGCTGGACTACGTGGCGCTCGGGACCGTGGCGGACATCGTGCCGCTGCTCGGCGAAAACCGCATCCTCGTGAAGTACGGCATGGAGATGCTGAAGCGGCAGCTCCGGCCCGGCGTGAACGCGCTCATCCAGCATGCCCGCGTCGAGTCGAACATCCAGCCGTCGGACATCACGTTCAAGCTCGCTCCGCGCCTCAACGCAGCCGGCCGCCTCGGCAACGCCTCCTCCGCGCTCGCCCTCATGACCGCCGACAACATCGTGGACGCCTACGCGTATGCCGAGAAGCTCGACGAGTTCAACCAGCGCCGCCAGGCGAAGGAGCAGGAGATCTTCCAGCAGGCGAAAGCCCAGGTGGAAAGCGCGCCCGGATTCGCCTCGAACATGTCGATCATCGCCGCCGGCGAGAACTGGCATCAGGGCGTGATCGGCATCGTGGCGTCGCGGTTCGCGCGCGACTACAACCGCCCGACCATCGTGCTCACGATCATCGGCAACGAGGCGCACGGTTCCGGCCGCAGCGTCGGCAACCTCAACCTCATCAGGATCCTGTCGCGCTGTTCGCACCTGCTGACCCGCTACGGCGGGCATCCGATGGCCGTCGGCCTCGGCATGACGAAGGACAAGATCGCCGAGTTCCAGCAGGAATTCGAGAAATGCGTGCGGGAGGAAGCCCAGCCGTCCGACCTCATCAACTACATCAACTACGACGGCGTGGTCCGGCTCTCCGAGCTCGACGAGGAGTTCTTCCACTACCACGGCATGCTCGGCCCGTTCGGGCACGGCAATCCGCAGCCGCTGTACCTGATCCGCGGCCTGGAGATCACGCGTCTCTCGCCCATCCGCCCCGTTCACACGAAGGGCGTGTTCACGGACGAATACGGCAATTCCTGCGACTTCATCGCGTTCAACAAGCATCTTGATCCGGGGGTGCGCTGGGACATCATCGCCCAGCCTCAGATCAATGAATACTACGGCGACCGCAAGCGCCAGCTTCAGGTGATCGACTTCCGTCCGTCCGCCGACTGAGCGCGATCCGCCTCAAAACAACAGACATTCCGTCCGCTCCCGTTTCCTTCGAACGGGGGCGGCTTTTTTTGTGCGTTTCAGGCAAAAGGAAACCGTCCGCTCCGGCGTGAAACAAGGCGGGGGAACGGACGGCGTTTTCTCTGAACAGAGGAAAAATGGCTGACAAATGTCAGACGGTCATGATCTCCTTTTCCTTGTCGGCGCAGACGACGTCGAGGTTCTTGATATACTCGTCGGTCAGCTTCTGGATCTTCTCCAGCACGTCCTTGAGCTCGTCCTCGTTGATGACGGAATCCTTCTCCATCTTCTTCGCCGTTTCGTTGCCGTCGCGGCGGATGTTGCGCACGGAGACCTTGGCTTCCTCGCAGCGCGCCTTCACCTGCTTGGTGAGCTGCTGACGGCGTTCGCCGCTGAGCGGCGGGATGGGCAGGCGGATCACCTTGCCGTCGTTGAGCGGGGTGATGCCGAGGTTGGAGGCGATGATCGCCTTTTCGATCTTCGCGAGCACGGACTTGTCCCACGGCTGGATGGAGATGGTGCGCGCGTCGGGCGTGGAGATGCCTGCCACGTCGCGCAGCTTGGTCTGGGCGCCGTAGTAGTCGATCGTGATGGGCTCGACCAGCGCGGTCGACGCCTTGCCGGTGCGGATGGCGGAGAAATCGTGTTTCATGGAGTCTTCCGACTTCATCATGCGTTCTTCGAGTTCGTCGAGCAGATCGTTCAGTTCGCTCATGGTGGGGATGCTCCTTCCTGTCGCAAGTTCAGTTTCCGCCCGGATGAACGCCGGGCCTGTTTCCCGCGCGCGGGCTGCGCCGGACGCGGATTCGTGTGTTTCTGGAAACACTATAGCGCCCTTTTCCAAATAATCAACCTCGAAACCGCATTTTTCTGCGATTTTTCCGTGTCCGGGCATTATCACAGTGGAGGGCATGCCCTCCCGGGAAATGTCACTTTTTCTTTTGCCGTGGCGCTTGAAATGCCGCGGTTTGCGTTTTACATTATGCTCATAATTATCTTAATCCTTTGATTTCTTCTTCAGGAGGAGGCTTTTTTATGGCGGAATATATTGTGGACAGCGGCAAGACCAGCACCGGGATCACACTGAACAATGGGGATGCCATGTGCGTCTCCAACGGCGGCGTGGCGAGCAACACCGTCGTCAACAATAAAGGCACCCTTAATGTCTACAGCGGCGGCGTGGTGAGCAACACCGTCGTCAACATGGAAGGCACCCTTAGAATATATCCCTAAATAGAAGCAATCTTTCTTAAAATAATTATGCTTGCCGCCAGCGGGCTGTCCGCTCACTCTTCCTCGTTTTTCGCCTTGCGGGTCATGAGCTCGCGCACGACTTCGCGCGGGTCGCGTCCGTCGTGAAGCACGGCGTAAATGCCGTGGATCAGCGGGGTATCGACGCCCCAGCGTTCGGAGAGGGCATAGGCGGCCTCGCAGGTCTTCACGCCCTCGGCCACGACCATGTTCATGGACTTGATGATCTCGTCGAGCTTGCGGCCCTTGCCGAGCTCCTCGCCCACGTAGCGGTTGCGGCTGTGCTTGCTGGTGCAGGTCACGATCAGGTCGCCGACGCCGCTCAGGCCGCTGAACGTCTCCTTCTTGCCGCCGAGGCGTTTGCCCAGACGCGACATTTCGGCGATCGCGCGCGTCATAAGCGCGGCCTTCGAGTTGTCGCCCATGCCCGCGCCGTCCACGATGCCGGCGGCGATGGCGTAGATGTTCTTCAGCGCGCCGCCCAGCTCCACGCCGACCACGTCGTACGACGTATACACGCGGAAGAAACCGTTCATGAAGATGCGCTGCACGTATTCCGCGATGTCGCGGTCCTCGCACGCGGTCACGACCAGCGTCGGGATGCGCCGCGCGACTTCCTCGGCGTGGCTCGGGCCGGACAGCGCCACGTAGTGCGTCGGGCCGAGTTCCTGGAGACAGAGTTCGCTCATGGTCAGCAGGGAGCTGAGCTCGATCCCCTTCACGATGTCCACGATGATCTGCGTATCGGGGTTCAGGTGCGGCTTGAACTGCTGCAGGACCCCGCGGAGGTACTGCGACGGCGTGGCGAGCACGACCAAACGCGCGTCCTTCACCGCGTACTCCATGTCGGACGTGTATTCCAGCCCCTCCGGGATCGGCACGCCCGGCAGGAATTTCTTGTTTTCATGCTCGCGGTTCACCGCGTCGATGTTCTCCCGGAACGCGCCCCACACGCGCACTTTGTGGCCGTTTGCGTGGAGCGTGAGCGCGAGCGCCGTGCCCCAGGCGCCGTCGCCCAGCACGGCGGCCTGAATGGCGGAACCGTCCTGAAGCGCGGCCATGGAAAGCGGCGCGACCTTCTTCTTCCGTTCGAACTTGTTCTCCGTGCCCTCCCGCAGACGCTTGATGTTCGACGCGTGCTTGGTCACGGCCAGGGCGGCGAGCAGGAAGAGCAGGATGATCTCCGGCGGGTTGGCATTGGAGAGCCCCGCGGCCTTGTAGACCACGCAGAACACCGCGATCGACACGGCCGCCGCAATGCTCGCCAGCGACACGTAGCGCGAGGCGAAGAACACGATCACCCACACCGCGCCGGCGGACAGCAGCGACAGCGGGTTCAGCGCCAGGATCGCGCCCGCCGCGGTCGAAACGCCCTTGCCGCCCTTGAAGTTCAGGTAGACCGGCCAAATATGCCCGCAGACCGCCGCGAACGCCGCCACGCAGGCCAGCAGTCCGGCGGGGTCGGGCAGGCACGATTCCATCTTCAGCCATTCGGGCAGGTGTTCCACCACGAACTGCGAGGATTCGCGCGTGGAGAGCATGGACGCCGCGATCACGGGGATCGCGCCCTTCAGGAAGTCGAGGAAGAAGCACAGGCGTCCCCAGCCTTTGCCGACCACGCGCGTCACGTTCGTCGCGCCGATGTTGCCGCTGCCGTGCTTGCGGATGTCGAACCCCTTCATCCGGCCGATGAGATAGCCGAACGGGATGGCCCCGATGAGGTAGGAACCGAGTGCGATCATGGTGATGGAGACGCCGACGCCGACGGGAGTATTGGGAATGGCCATAAGAACCTTTTGATTTTTCAGCGGATCGTGTTATATTAAATTGTATCATTCAATTTAACTTCATTTGCACCCTTTTTCAAGCGAGGAGAACCTTTTTGATGGAAAAAATGTCGCAGGGCCGCCTGATCGCGGCCACAACCGCCGAATCCGCCGACCTCGTCTACGGCTCCGGATTCTTCGCCCCGGACGAGTTCATCTACGCCGAGATCGGCGGCAAGCCGTATGTCTTCGTATCCGTGCTGGAGATCGCCCGTGCGAAGAAAGAAGTCCGCCCCGGCATCGAGGTGGTCGACTTCGCCGACGTGCTGAAACAGGCCCCGCAGGACGCAAAGCGCTGCCTCGTGGCCGCCATCAGCAAGGTCTACGGCGTAACGCACTGGCAGGTGCCCGAGCGCTTCCCGCTCATCTACGCCGAAAAGCTCCGCGCCGCCGGAGTCGAGGTCGAAATGGCAAACGGTCCGTTCTTCCCCGAACGCGCCATCAAGCGCCCGGACGAGATCGAAAAACTCCGCGCCGCCGAGGCCGTTACGCAGGAAGCCCAGTTCCAGGTCCGCGACTTCATCGCGGAATCCACCGTCAACGCGCAGGGCTTCCTCGAATGGCACGGCAAGGTGCTGACCTGCGAGTTC
>JAEEQO010000135.1 GCA_016285335.1 Victivallales bacterium
CGCCTCGGCAATGTGAACGAACGCCTGCGGGACGACGCGTCCAACGCCGTCTTCCCCTGGCAGACCCACGACCCGCGCCGCAGCGAATCCCTGCTCGACCGCCAATCCGCCGTCTACAACTGGTAACACCGAACCGGACTCCGTTTTCACCTCATGAGCATCGCAGATACCAAATACATCGTCACGGGCGCGGCCGGGTTCATCGGCAGCGCCGTCGTCTGGGGACTCAACCGCAGGGGCATCGACGACGTCCTGATCGTCGACCACCTCGGCGAGTCCGAAAAATGGAAAAATCTCCGGGCGCTGCGCTACGCCGACTACATGGAGAAGGACGACTTCTTCCGCGAGCTCGCCGCGAACGGCCTGTCCGCCTCCGTGGAAGCCGTCATCCACCTCGGCGCCTGCTCCTCCACGACCCAGCTCGACGCCTCCTACCTCGTCCACAACAATTTCGAGTGCTCCAAGCTCCTCGCCACGCTCTGCGCCGCGCGCGGCGTCCGCTTCATCTACGCCTCCAGCGCCGCCACCTACGGCGCGGGCGAACGCGGCTACTCCGACGCCCTCGACGGCATCCCCGCCCTGCGTCCGCTGAACATGTACGGATACTCCAAGCAGATGTTCGACCTGTGGGCGATCCGCAACGGCCTGGTCGAATCCATCGCCGGCATGAAGTTCACCAACGTCTTCGGCCCGAACGAACAGCACAAGGGCCCGATGCGGAGCATGGTCTGCCGCGCGTTCGAGCAGATCCGCGACACCGGGACCGTAAAGCTCTTCAAGTCCTGCCGTCCCGAATACGCCGACGGCGAGCAGAAACGCGATTTCGTGTACGTGAAGGACATCGTGGATATGATCCTCTTCCTGCTCGACCGCCCGGACCTCTGCGGCATCTTCAACGCAGGCAGCGGCCTCGCCGAGACCTGGAACGAGCTTGTTTCCGCCGTCTTCGCCGCCCTGGAGAAACCGTGCTGCATCGAATACATCGACATGCCGGAGATCCTCAAGGGCAAGTACCAGTACTACACCTGCGCCGACATGGCGAAACTCCGCGCCGCCGGATTCACCGGCGGCCGAACCCCGCTCGCCGACGCCGTGGCCGACTACGTCCGCGGATACCTCGTCCCCGGCCGTTACCTCGGCGACGAACCCTCGAACTGAACCTGAACTCATCCAACCTCGACATACGGCAACCGCAAGGAACCCCCCAATATGGCAAATGAACCCAAACTGAAAGTCGGCGTCGTCGGCACCGGAGTCCTCGGCAAATACCACACCAACCTCTACCGTTCCGCGCCTCACGCCGACCTCGTCGGCATCTACGACTCGGACCCGAAGGTCGCCGCGGACGCCGCGAAACAGTTCAACGTGCAGGCGTTTCAGAACCTCGACGAGCTCGTGGAACGCTGCGACGCGCTCACGGTCGCCGTCCCCGCCACGTTCCACTACGACACCGTGATGCCTATCCTCGCGAAAGGCCGGCACGTGCTCGTGGAAAAACCCATCGCCTCCGATGTCACGCAGGCGCGCGAAATGGTCAAGCTCGCCAACGAAAAGGGGCTCGTGCTCGCCGTCGGCCACGTGGAACGCTTCAACCCCGCCATGGATTTCCTCGAGAAGAACCGCAACAACACGCTTTTCATCGAGGCGCACCGCCTCGCAAAATATCCTCCGCCGCGTCCGGGCCACCTCCGCCGCGGCACCGAGGTCAGCGTGGTCCTCGACCTCATGATCCACGACCTTGATCTGGTCCTGAACATGGTCGGGCAGGAGATCGAGAAGTTCGACGCCGTCGGCGTGCCGATCCTCAGCAAAACCGAGGACATCGCGAACGTCCGCATCAAGTTCGTGAACGGCGCGGTGGCGAACATCACCGCAAGCCGCATCAGCGCCGGCCCCATGCGCAAGTTCCGCGTCTTCCAGACCGATTCCTACATCTCCATGGACTACGCCACCAGCACGGGCGTCATCTACCGCAAGGGCTTCCTCGGCGTCGGCAAGAAGGACATCAAGTGCACGAACACCAACGCGCTCGCCGATGAGATCAACAACTTCGTCGATGCCGTGATCGCCACGAAGGCCGCCGGAAAGATCGTCCCGCCGAGAGTCACGGGCGAACAGGGCCTCCGTGCGCTTGAACTCGCCGACGCCATCTGCCGCGAAATGCAGGAATACAACTCGAAGTACGGCCTCTACAAGTTCAAAAAATAACATGGGGCGCTGTCCGCGATGCTGACCTGCTCCAAAGTCAATCTCTCGCTCGCCGTCACCGCCAAACGGCCCGATGGCTATCACGACCTGGATTCGCTTTTCTATCCGTTCCGCGATCCGTCCGATGAGATTCGCCTCGAAGACGCGCCCGGGGATTCCGGCGTCACGATCCGCTGCGACGCGCCCGGCGTCCCGCTGGAACCGGAGAAAAACCTCTGCGGCAAGGCGGTTTTCGCCTACTGCAATGCCGCCGGGATGGATGTCCCCGACATAGAGATACATTTGGAGAAGCATATCCCCGTCGCCGCCGGGATGGGCGGCGGGTCCGCCGACTGCGCGGCCGTGCTCCGGCTGCTTCAGGAACGCTTTCATGCCCTGTCGCAGGAACAGCTCGAAGCCGCGGCGTTCTCCCTCGGTGCGGACGTGCCGTTCTTCCTGAATCCGCGCCCGTCGCACGTGACCGGAGCGGGCGAACACCACACGCCCGTCGACGGCCTGCCGGAACATCTCCCTCTTCTGCTCGCCGCGCCTCAATTCCCGGTCAGCGCGGCCTGGGCCTACAAGCACATGGACCTCGCCCGCGCCATCGCCGAACCGCCCCGCACGGACGAGCTCATCGACGCCCTCCGCCACGACTGCGAAGCCGCCGCGCGGTTCATGCGGAACGACCTGGAACACGCGCTGTTCGTGAAATTCCCCCTGCTGGTCATCCTCCGCGATTTCCTGCTCGCGCAGGGCGCGCTCCGCGTCATGGTCAGCGGCAGCGGCCCGACCCTCCTCGCGCTCTTCCGCGACGATGCCGCCGCACAGGCCGCCCACGCCCGTGCCGAAGCGGTATTCGACCAATCAGTCCGCTTCCTCCTCCCCGCGTAAGAAGGAGAGACGACTATGCCGATATACATGCTTATATTCTCTTTGCCGGGCATCATCGCCTCGGCCGTGCTTTTCGTCCTGTTTTACCGGAACCGGAAACAGGACCTGCTGACGCGGCGGCGTTTTCTGCTCCCGTTCATTATGGTGTCGGCGCATACGCTCCTGCTTTCTCTCGGGACTTCTCTTGTGCTTTTGTTGAAAGCGGTTGCATTATGTGATTTTCTGGCGTTCCTATGGTTCATTCTCTCTTTGATCATGTTCATGACCGTGATGATCTACTGGTGCCATCTTCTGAAATGGAAAAACTCCGGGCTGCTGGCCGCAACCTTCACGTTTACGATTTACTGCACACTCGTCCTGATAGCTTTGTTTATAGGTTTCGGCGGGCTTGGATGCTGAGTAACCGGACACAGACACTGAGCTGAGCAAATGATGAACGAACGGGACATCAGAACCATACAAAGCGATGCGGGCGCGGACCCGGCGGAGGAAACGCGGAAACGTCCGTACTGGAAGCTTATCGTTTTCCTCCTCGGCCTCATCATGCCCGGGTACATCGTCTGCATGTTCGCCTGGGGCATGCTGGGTAATGTGCTCCTCGAAATCGAGGTGCGCGACCAGGTCGACGCGGAGACCGCGGCGGCATACGAACGGCCAGTGTCCGACGCGCTCGCGCCGCTGCTGTCCGAAAAGTATGGTCTGAGCGAGGTTTATGTGCACTACACCCGGCCGGGACAGTTCATTCTGGGCCACCGGCTGTGGAACACAAAGGAAGGCGGGGAAGGCGCCGTCACAATCGAAGTGTGCGGCGTGAGCGACTGGACGCAGGGGTTCGAGCTCGCGAAGGACATCGCCCGCATGAAGCGCGAACAGCCCGGGCTGCCGCATTGTCTCTATGTGCTGAGTTTTCCCAACTCGGTGTTGCAGATGGATTGGGAGAAGGAATATCCGGCCTGGACGCCGGAGAATGCGGCGGAGTTCCCGGACCACGCGATCCACGGCGAACTTCGCCAGATCGCGATCCCGGACGCCGCACACGGCTATGCCGGTGAAAAACCTTACGACGGAACACGATGGCATACGGACGACTTCACGCCGACCGAAAACCCGTATCCGAATGAGGTGAAACGATGAAACGGAGCGCGTTCTGGGACTTGATCGATTCCGACTGGAGAAAAAGCGGCCTCCTGTGGCTGCTTCTCCTGGTGAATCTTGGCGCGGGCTTTCTGCTCCTCATCGGCTGGGGCGTTCGGAATTCCTATGACAAAAGTTTCCGGCGTCGCGGTTTCATCAACGAAAAGCTCATCCGCGAGACCGTCATCCCGAAGCTGATGGAAAGAAACGGCCTCAAGTCCTGCGATGTGAACGGCTACAGCCGTGATTGGCAGACGTCGACCCACCTGAAGATCGAAACGTCCGCCTCGCGGGACTATGAATCCATTACGAAGGATCTCGTGCGGCTGCATCAGGAGAACTTCGGCAGCGGAGCCTATATCAGGGACGGAAGTTTTCTCAACCAGTTCACCATTTTGGAATTCGACCACGATGCGGAAGACATGGGCCTGACCGTCCTGATCTATGTCTCGCACCCCGGCGACAAATGAGGCGGCAACATGAAGGACAATGAATCCATGCCGCCCGAAACGAACCAGGCACCGCCCGAGGGGGAGACGACACTGTCCGCAGGGCGTGTCCTCACGAAGCTGGTTTTCCTCGTCCTGCTGTCCGCGTTACCCGTGTGGTTTTGCGTCATGGTTTGCGTCGCGATCGTCCAGACGGAGTGCGACATCCGGGTGAACCCGGACGGCGACGCCGCACCGGACGAATCGGCCCGCTATGAACAGGCGGCGCGTGACGCCATTCAGCCGGTCCTGGCGGAAAAGTACGGCTTGAAGGAGTTCGGCGTGAAATACACACGGCCCGGCTGGTACGCCGGGGAACGGCGCATCTGCGACGCGGGCGGAAAATCGGAACGCACTCTCCGCCTCAAAATCGTTGTCCCCGACGAGAAGCACGTTTTTGAACTCGCGGAGGACGTCGCGCGCATCAAACGCGAGACGCCCGGCATGCCGCAATGTCCGTATGTGCTGGAGTTCGCGTACCTTCTGCCGGATCAAACAGGCGAAGCGGACGGAAACGGGCCTGTTCGATACGCGCCCCGCCGCGGCCTCGTGGCGATCGTGATCCCGGACGCCGAAAGCGGCTACAACGGACGCTGGAAATGGCACACGGACGACTTCACGCCCGCGGAAGGTCCCCTCGCCGCGAACACGGAGGCGCACGAATGAAACGGAACGCATTCTGGAACCGGATCGACAAGGCCGGAAAGCGCACTTTCGTGACGCTTTCGGTCGTCAACGTGCTGCTCGCCCTGATGCTGGGAGCCGCATTCAGCGAGATGAACGACTTCCGGGCCACCAACGCAAGGATCGAAAATGCTTACCGCAAAGTGATGATCGTGCCGCCGCTGGTCGAGCGGACCGGCATCGAAACATGTCTTGTCAAGCAGGTATCCCATTCCGAAACACACTTCAGAATCAAGGCGGATCCGTCGCGGTACGCGGAAATCACAGAGGCAATTCTCCCCCTTCTGGACAAAACCTACGAGGGAGACGCGAGGTTTGTTCTGGAGTTCGACCACGATTCGGAGAGCCGCGGGCTGACCGTCTGCCTCATCCGGGAAGAAAGGGTCCACCCCCGTCTCCATGAGCTGGAAGCCTGGCGCACCCCGGCCTTCTGGAAATAACGATTCGCAACAACAACCTTTTTTTGAGGAGAAACGAACAATGAAAACCATGATCGCCTGCTGCGGCCTGGACTGCGAAAAGTGCGACGCCTACCTCGCCACGATCCACAATGACCAGACGCTGCGCGAAAAGACCGCGAAACTCTGGTCCGAGCTGAACAACGTCACGATCCTGCCGGAACACATCAACTGCGAAGGCTGCCGCGCCAACGGGGTAAAGACCGTCTACTGCGATCAGCTCTGCGCCATCCGCCAGTGCGCGTTGAAGAAAGGCTTCGAGACCTGCGGCGACTGCCCGGAAATGGACACATGCCCGACCGTCGCCATGGTCATTTCGAACAATCCCGACGCCCGCAAGAACCTGAAGGGCTGAACAGGGCACACCCTGCCCGCTTGATCGCGAGGGCAATGAAAGCAGGTCCTCGCGAAGCTCGTCGACTGTCTTGAACACCTTGCCGACGCCGGGCTTCTTGAGTTCCTCCGCTTCTTGCAGCGCCTCTTGAGATTCAGCTTCAAAATCATCAGACATACAAGTGTTGTCTCCTTTCCTGATCTGTAACATACATCATATTCAAAAAAAGTCAAATCAAATCCTGAAACAAGATTCTTCAAAGGAAACAGGCGGAAGAAAACAGAAAGACTTTCCTTCGTCCGCATTTTTCTTAAATTTTTAAAGTATTTCATTTGATTTTTCCATCCGGCGGGGGTATATTGTTTCGTTCTTAAAATTAAATTCACCTCAAACCGGCATTTCCGCCCGTTCCGCCGCTCCGAAACAAAAACACCTTTCCACAGCAGGAATCCACGCCATGACCAAAGCCATGAAACACTGCCTCTGCATCTCCGCCGCCCTCGCATCGACCATCCCGTTCTCGTTCGGCGCCGGACGCGCCGTCCCGTTCAAGCTCAACGAAGTCGAGCTGCTCGACAGCCCGTTCCTCGTGAACAAGAAACGCAACGCGGATTTCCTGCTCACGCTGAGCCCGGACCGCCTCATGGCGCGCATGTACGAATACTGCGGCGAAACGCCGAAGGCTCCGGTCTACGGCGGCTGGGAAAGCAGCGACCTTTCCGGCCACACGCTCGGCCACTACCTGACCGCGCTTTCGCTCGAATACGCCACGACCGGGGACACGCGGTTCAAGGAGCGCGTGGACTACATCATCGGCGAGATGGCGCGCTGCCAGAAGCTGTACGGCGAATCCGGCTACATCGGCTGCATGTCGCGGAACGCCCGCCGCGCGCTCGAGGTGCTGAAGGACGGCGACGTGGAGACCATCAACCGCACATGGGCGCCGTGGTACACGCAGCACAAGATCGCCGAAGGGCTCTACGACGCGTGGAAGGTCGCCGGAAACGAGCAGGCGAAGGACGTGCTGGTGAACTTCGCACGCTGGGTCGACGGCCTGACGAAGGGCCTGGACGAAAAGAAATGCCAGCGCATGCTCGACATGGAGTTCGGCGGCATCGGCGAAGTCTTCTGGAAGCTCTACGCGGAAACGAAGGACGAGACGCACAAGGCGCTCGCGCAGCGGTTCCGCCACCATTGGCTCGTGGACGACCTCGCGGCGGGCAAGGACAACCTCGCCGGCAAGCACGCGAACACGCAGGTGCCGAAGGTCATCGCCGAGGCGGTCAACTACGAAGTGACCGGCGACGAGTTCGCCCGCAAGGTCAGCAGGAACTTCTTCGACATCGTCGTGAAAAACCACACCTACTGCACCGGCGGCAACAGCGACCGCGAGCATTTCTACCGTCCCGCCGAGGCGGACAAGCACCTCTCCCCCGCCTCCGTCGAGTGCTGCAACGTCTACAACATGATCCGACTCGCCTGCCTGCTCCAGTGCCAGGAACCGGAAAACACCGCGTTCGGCGACTACCGCGAACGCGCCCTGCTGAACCAGATCCTGCCGTCGCAGGACCCCGAGCGCTCCATGTTCACCTACTTCGTTTCGCTGAAGCCCGGCCAGTTCCGCGTCTATAGCTCGCCCGACCAGTCGTTCTGGTGCTGCTTCGGCACGGGCATCGAGAACCACACCAAGTACAACGACGCGATCTATTTCCACGACGACGACAACCTGTACGTCACGCTCTTCATCCCGTCGAAGCTGAAGTGGGCGGACCGCGGCCTTGAGCTCACCATGAACACGCAGTATCCGAAGAACGGCGACGTGGTCCTCACGTTCGACAAGGCGCCGGAAAAGAAGCTCGCGCTGAACGTGCGCTGCCCCGGCTGGACCGACGGCCCCGTGACGTTCACGCTCAACGGTCAGCAGATCGCGACCGGCAAGCCCGGCGAGAACGCCGTGCTGAACGCCGACTGGAAGACCGGCGACAAGCTCGCGATCCACATCCCGATGAAGCTCCGCACGGAACACCTCCACGGCGGCCATACCGAGCTGAACGCGTTCTTCTACGGCCCGACGCTCCTCGCGGGCGACCTCGGCGAAGTCGAAAACTACAAGAAGCGCATCTACCTGCGCGACCAGCTCGACCTCCAGAACGCCGCCTGCAAGCCCGTGCCCATCCTGCTCGGCGGGTCCATCAACGAAATCACCGCTTCCGCGAAGCCCGTCGGCGGTTCCGACCGCGCGTTCAACCTCACCG
>JAEEQO010000136.1 GCA_016285335.1 Victivallales bacterium
GTACAAGGAGGGGACGCCGCACATGATAAAGTCCCTGCGTCTGGTCACGATGAACCCGCTTGACCCGGCACACATGAACACCATTTTCAGAAAGATGGATTCAGGCGGTCCTTGAGCTTGATATCCTCGTATTTCAATGCCCACCAGAAGCGTTCCATTTTGGCGTTGTCACGGCACCGGCCGCGTCCGTCCATGCTGATGGCGATTCCGTGCTCGGGATGAGGCTCCGACGTGTTGAAATGCGGACGCGGATAGATCGTCCTCAGCCCGGTCTCACGGCGCAGACGCCGCACGCGTTTGTGGTTGACGCGATACCCTCTGCGGTGAAGTTCCCTGGTAATGCGCCGGATTCCGTAAAACGGCGTTTCCGAATAGATTTGCATGATTTCGTCCTTGGCGGTTGCGTCCATGTAGCGTTTGTGAAGGTCTTCGTGCGGTTTGTAGTAATAGCTCGAACGCGGCACGTGAAGCAACTCCAATTGCCTGCTGACGCTCAAATCCTTGAGTTGCGGATTTATCTGGGCTTTTCGATGTCCAGACCCAACGCCAAGGACACACTTCGCAAAAAGTCGTTCTCTACCTCAAGACGCCCAATCTTTTTCATCAGATCGTCTTCCGTGTACGGCTTCTTCTGTTCGGCTTTCCGTTCCGGCGATGATTTCGGTTCTGGCGGTGGTGTCGTTTTTTTGCGATAGACCGGCATATTGATAACTTTTATTTATCGTTCCATGCTATTTGATTATTTACAGTTTTTGATTGCGCGGACTATATTATATGTGCCGATTTAATTCTTTATTCTCATTTCATGGGGACCAATATGGCACATTTCATCTACTTCGTCTCCGGGATCGACACCGGAGTCGGCAAAACAGTCGCGACCGGAGTCATGGCCCGCTGGCTGCTTTGGAGAAACGTCTCCGTTGCTACCGTCAAACTCGTTCAGACCGGATGTCACGGGTTTTCCGAAGACCTTGACATGCACCGTAAGATCATGGGGATTCCGCCTCTTCCCGAAGACAATGCGGGGCTGACCGCACCCCAGATTTACGATTTCCCCGCATCCCCGCATCTGGCGGCCTCGCTCGAACACCGCACGGTGAATACGGATCATATCTCGGATTGTGTCCGACAGGTTTCCGCAAAGTACGAAGTCACGCTGGTCGAAGGCGCGGGCGGTCTGGCTGTCCCGCTCACGGAGAGTTTTCTGACGGTCGATTTCGCCGCAGCCGAACGCTGGCCTGTCATTCTGGTCTGTTCCGGCAAACTCGGCGCGCTGAACCATGCTCTGCTCTCCATTGAGGCATTGAAGAACCGAAAGATGAACCTCGCAGGAGTTGTCTACAACTACTGCCCGGAAGCGGACCCGGTCATTGACAAGGATACGCCGCGCATGATCGAACAGGCCATGCTGCAATCCTGGTATCCGCCCGCACTCGTCCGCCTCGGCAAATGGGATTCAGCATCAAACGATGCCCGGCTCCCGGATTTCTCACCCATTTTTCAGGAGACACGGCATGGATTACGCAACTGACCGCGCCAACATCTGGCATCCGTACGCATCCGCCGTAACACCTCCGCCAGTGCTTGGGGCATCCGCCTCGGACGGAGCCTGCATCGTACTCGACGACGGAACACGGCTCATCGACGGCATTTCCTCCTGGTGGTGTGCCGCGCATGGACACAGCAGCCCGGCTGTCGTACAGGCGATTCAATCGCAGGCATCGAAGCTCCCTCATGTGATGTTCGCCGGGTTCACGCATAAACCTGCCATGGAACTCGCCGAACGTCTCAATCAACTCATGCCGTCCGGCCTGAACCGCTATTTCTACGCCGACTCCGGCTCCATTGCCGTGGAGTGCGCGTTGAAAATGGCCATCCAGTACCAGTCTGCCGTCGGGCATCTGCACCGCTGTCGCATCGCCGCACTGAAGGGCGGATACCACGGAGACACACTCGGGGCGATGTCCGTGAGCGATCCGGGCGGCATGCACAGAATTTTCCGGGGTGTACTCCCGGAACAGTTTTTCGCAGAACGTCCCGCGTGCCGTTTTGACGGCGACTGGGCCGATGCCGACTTCGCCTCAATGGAATCCCTTCTGGACAGACACTCCGACGAACTTGCCGCTGTTATCGTCGAACCTATTTTCCAGGGGGCGAATGCAATGTGGTTCTACCACCCGGAATACCTTCGCAAGCTCCGCGCGGCGTGCACGGAACGCGGCATCCTGCTGATTTTCGACGAAATCGCCACGGGATTCGGGCGAACCGGCAGGCTTTTCGCCTCGGAATATGCCGGAGTCCAGCCCGATATCATGACGATCGGCAAGGCTCTGACCGCCGGGACGATTTCGCTTGCGGTCGCCGCCGCATCGGATCGGGTCGCGGCTCCGATTCAGGCGTTTCTCCATGGTCCGACCTTCATGGCAAACCCGCTTGCGTGCGCCGCCGCATGCGCCTCGCTTGATCTGCTGAGTTCCTACGATTGGAAATCCGAGGTCAATCGCATTGAATCCCGCCTGAAAGCCAATCTCGCATCCTGCCGGACCTGTGCCAATGTGCGGGATGTCCGTGTCCTCGGAGCTATCGGAGCGCTGGAGGTCGACCGCATACCCGATCCCGAAACCACGCGGAAAATCGTGCTGGAAACCGGGGTCTGGCTGCGTCCGTACGATCACTTCATCTATACGATGCCGCCGTTTGTCACGGATGATGCCGCGCTGGACCGGATCGCATCCGCCATGAGGATTCTTGCCGATGCCGTCTGATTGCTTCTCCCTCAAAATGCGGGCTTCCCTCGGCATGCGCCACATCTCCGGCGCAGAGAAGATCATCGAACCGGATGCCATTCCCGCCCATCTTCAGGCTTTGCTCGAACGCGCCATGCATCACGCAAACGGCGAACCGGATTTCGTCAATTTCAAACTTGAGCGGATTCCGGCGGATTCCATCCTGCATCTGAACGCTCTTCCCGTCCGTTCGCTTACAGCCGACACGCCGGAAGCCGGTCTGGAACTGATGCGCGGTCTGCTCGATTCGCTCGGGATCAATCGCGCAAGGGAAATTGTCGAACTTCTCAGGAAGACACACGGCATGCGCGGCGCTGTCCTGCTGGATGCCGACACGCTCGAACACCTCGAACCCGACCCGGAACGAGGCGTTCGCGCCACGATGATGGATTCGGCGGAATCCGGTTCGGGCGCACATTGTTCGCCATGCAAGAATCATTATGCCGAGGCTATGGTTCTGGCGGCCAAGGTTGCGAATGCACCGGGCATCGTTGCCGAACTCTGCATTTCCGATGATCCCGATTATGTAACCGGATATATCGCATCGAAAACGCTTGGTTACGTTCGGATATCTCCGCTGAAACTGCCGGGGGCTCCTTTCGGCGGACGCATTTTCCTGTATCGCGGGCCGCATGAAAACATCTCCGGTACAATCGCATTCCTGGAGAAACAGCCTGTCCTCGTTCACGGTATTCCTCCGCATCCCCAATCGTCAAATCCATCTGACACCCCCGATTCGAATGAACGCATTCGTACTGCGATCAGAAATCTGCACGACCGCAACCTGCATCGAACAGAGGAAGTTTTCGTATCTCCCGCGTCTTCCAGCGTAACGCTTCACGGACACGATACGCTGATGTTCGCTTCCAACGACTATTTGGACCTTGCAAACGATCCGCGCGTGAAGGATGCCGCTGTCGAAGCCGTCCGGAAATATGGCGCAGGCACAGGCGGCTCCCGCCTCACGACCGGCACGCAGACGATTCACAAGGAACTCGAACACGCTCTTGCCGAGTTCAAATGCACGGAGAATGCGATTACCTTCGCTACGGGCTTCGCCGCGAATTCCGGCGTGATTCCCGCGCTCTGCTCCCGTTCCGATGTCATTTTCAGCGATGAACTCAATCATGCCAGCATCATCGACGGCTGCCGCCTCAGCGGAGCACGGATCGTCGTTTATCGCCACAACGATATGCGTGATCTGGAGCGGAAGATCGCGGCGTGTACGCCTTGCACCGGACTCGTTGTCTCCGACGCGGTCTTCAGCATGGACGGGGATGTTGTTAATCTCCCGGAATTCCTCGGCCTGGCCCGCCGATACCATCTTTTCTCCATGATCGATGAAGCGCACGCCACAGGTGTCGTCGGCCCCGGAGGACATGGCGTGCTTTCCCTGTTTCCGGGGCTTGATCTGCGCCCGGACATCCTCATGGGGACGCTCAGCAAGGCGCTCGGTTCCGAGGGCGGCTTCGTCTGCGCCTCCCGTGAGATGACGGATTATCTGCGGAACAAAGCGCGTTCGTACATTTTTTCGACCGCTCCGGCTCCGGCATCGGCGGGCGCGGCTCTCGCGGCAATCAGAATCGTCATGAACGAGCCGGAACGAGTTACCCGGCTTCAACACAATGTCGCGTTTTTCCTGGAACAGCTTCACGGGCTCGGCATCCATGCACGGACCGAATCCGCCATCGTCCCTATTGTTGTTGGAAACAGCGCCCGCGCGCTCGCCGCGGCGAAAAGACTTCGGGAGGCAGGCATCTTCGTTTCCCCGATCCGGTATCCGAGCGTACCGGAGAATGCGGCCCGATTGCGTCTGACCGTCATGGCATCCCATAAGGAATCCGAACTCATTTTCTGCGCGGAAGCCCTTGCGGAAGCTGTTTCTGTTGATTTTTGCAGGCTAACCTGAGTTGCCTGACTCCTTGTGATTGCTTTTCAGCGTATGGGTGAAAAGCCACCGAAATCCCATTGGCAGAGGTGCTCTGAAGTCAATCATGGAGACATTGAGCGCCTCAAAAATTGGTCTTCGGCGGCTTTTTGCGTCTGGACAAAGTCCAACTGGTAATATTTGTTGTAGACCGGCAATGAGATTCGAGGTCCGCGTCTTTCCGGATTGCAATCAAAACCACCAGCTGAGCTGGTGGTATGCACTGCGCCTAGAAGGCGATAGTACTGGCGGCCCGACACGGGCCCTGAATGGACTGCCAGTCGCATTCCCTTCACGAGCCGCCGCTAAAGCGGCCCATGAGTTTGTTTTTGTTGTTATGAACCAGTTCGAGGTCTAGAGGATTCGTCTTCTAGACCCCTTTTCTGCCTTACTTATTCTTGCCACCCGTAAACGGGTCAATGTATTCTTTGAAGGTCATTTGTTCATACGCCTCATCCTCGTCCAGTTGATGGCGGATGTATTCCTCGATTGCCTTTTTGTTGGCCCCCACCGTACTCACGAAGTATCCCCGACACCAGAAGTGCCGGTTTCCATATTTGTACTTCAGGTTCGCATGACGGTCGAATATCATCAGAGAACTTTTTCCCTTCAGATACCCCATGAACTGCGACACGCTCAAGTTCGGTGGGATACTCACCAGCATGTGGATGTGATCCGGACATGCGTTCGCTTCCAGAATCTCCACCTTCTTCTGCTCGCACAGCGTCCGGAGGATTTTCCCGATGCTCACTTTGATCTTACCGTACACAGCCTGTCGACGAAATTTCGGCGCAAATACGATATGGTACTTGCAATTCCATCGGGTGTGTGATAAACTATCTGTGTTGTCTTTTGGCATTGTTGGGCCTCTTGGGTTACTTTGGGCTTTGACCGGCAGTCTAAGCTTAATGTACTCCAAGAGGCTTTTCTGCGCAACTTGAATCTGAAGTTTTTTCGGCTACTTACCGGCTGAGCCGGTAGTTTTTTTGACCTAAAGGTGTATAAAAAAAGACGCACCGGAAAATCCGGTGCGCCGGGGATTGCTTTTTGCGTTTTTTGAACGCGGGCGGTCAGCCCTTCGTCGCGCCGCTGGTCAGGCCGGCCACGAATTCCTTCTGCAGGACGAAGAAGAGAATGGCGGGCGGGATGATGGCGAGCAGCGTGCCGGCGAGGAAGACGCCGTATTCCTGCACGTACAGTCCGATGAACTGGTTCAGCACGACAGGCAGAGGCAGCTTGGACTGCGTCTGGATGAAGAGCTGGGGCTGCAGGAAGGCGTTCCAGGTGCCGAGGAACGAGATGAGGCAAAATGCCGCGGTGATGGGCCGCACGAGCGGAAGGGTGATCTCCCAGTAGATGCGGAACTCGCCGGCGCCGTCGACGCGGGCGGATTCCATCAGACTGTTCGGAACGCCGACCATCGCCTGGCGGAACAGGAAGATGCCGAACACCGTGATGGCGCCGGGGACGATCAGGGCGAGGTAGGAGTCCATCCACCCGAACTTGAAGACCATCTTGAAGATCGGCGCCAGGAAGAGCATGCTGGGGAACATCATCGAACCGAGCATGAGGAAGAGGATGACGTTTCTGCCTTTGAACCGGTACTTCGCGAGCGCATAACCAGCCATCGACGAGAGGAAGATGTTGATGGAGGTGATGGCGCAGGCGAGGAAGAGCGAGTTCACGATGTACTCATAGAAGTAGACGGGGCCTTCCGAGGAGTTGTATTCCCTGAAGAGCAGGATGCGGAAGTTGTCCAGCGTCAGCTTGCCGCCTTCTCCGAACCACTGGCTCATCGGCGGCAGGAACATGCAGTCCATCATACTGGTCTTGTCCTTGAAGGCGCTGCAGATCAGCCAGACGAACGGGGTGAGCGTGAGGAACGCGGCGGCACAGAGCAGGACGACGCGGAGATATGCCGGAGCGATCTTCCAGCCCTTGCCCGGGATCAGGCGCAGGGCGATGTAAACGATGACCGCAGCGATCAATATCCAATGAACGAGATGCATTTGCATTTGTAGAGTCTCCTATTCCGTCAATCCACTTCGTAAGCTCTGGTGAGCTTGAGCTGGAGAATGCTGATCGTGAAGATGATCGCGGCGAGGATCCAGCCGATGGCAGCGGCGGCGCCGAGGTCGCCGTTCCGGAAGCCCCAGTCGTAGAGGTATCCGACGATGGTCAGCGCGGAATCGCCAGGTCCGAATCCCTGGCCCTTCATCAGGGCGAAGGGGAGTTCGAAGAGCTGGTAGGACCCGATCGTACTCATGATAACCACGAAGATCGCGATCGGCTTGATCTGCGGGATCGTGATGTGCAGGAAGGTCTGCCAGCCGTTCGCACCATCGATCTGCGCGGCTTCGAGCAGCTGCTTGTCGACCGACTGCAGGCCTGCCAGGAAGTAGATCATGTTGTAGCCGACATACATCCACAGAGAGATGATGATCAGGCCGGGGAGCAGCAGATGCGGATCCTGGAGCCACTGTTTTTCAAGTCCCCAGCCGATGAGGGCGTCGAGGCCCTTGTTGAAGAGACCGTAGTGGGGCGTGAAGATCACGGTGAACATCGCGCCGACGAAGATCTGGCCGACGAGGTTCGGGCTGAAGATCATCAGGCGGAACGCGCCTTTCATGCGGCTGGCGCTGCTGTTCAGCAGCATTGCCAGGCCCAGCGCGATGGGCAGCTGGATGACGATGGACGCGATGGCGTAGATCGTGGTGTTCGACAGCGCTTTGTAGAAGCGCGGATCCGAGAAGATGAACGTGAAATTGCTGAACCCGACGAAAACGGCGGTGTTCGGCCCGTCAGTCTGATGGAACGCCAGCCAGGCGGCGTAGATCAGGGGATAGACGAAGAAGAACGCCGCGAAGAGAAGGTAGGGCGCAAGGAACATCCATGGCGCCACGGGATGGCGGTCGGGACCGCCTTTCGATTTTTTGATGTTGGCAGACATTTCTGTTATTGCTCCTGTTTCGCTTCGGTTTCCGGCTTGGATTCCGCGACGCCGTCTTTCAGGAAGACGTTGCGGTCAACCAGCCTGCCGATGTAGGCGGCTTTCTCTTTGAGGCCGTCCTTGATCAGCTGCAGCATTTTGTCGTCGATTTCTTTCAGCTTTTCCGCGCTGGGGTTGGCGCCGGCCTTGCCGAGTTCGCTTTCGTAGAAATCGCGGGCGGCATAGTAGACGTTGAGGAATTCCGTCTCGGCCTGGGACGTGTAAGCGGTGGAGAAGTGCGGCGGCGTGCTGTCGGCCTGGGACGCATAGAACTTGCCGAGGGAAAGCGGGATCGTGACCAGATTGCCGTTCTCATCGTGGATCATCTGCTTGAAGTACGGGCTGTCGTCATTGAACCCCGGAGCGCTCCAGGCTTTCTTGACCGGAGGAACGATGTTCGTCGCCTTGAAGCGGTTCGCGAAATCCTCGTCGCTGGCTTCCAGATAGAGATACTTCGCGAATTCCCAGGCGAGCTCCTGGTTCTTGCTGCTCTTGGTGATGGCAAGGCCGGAACCGCCCCAGGTACCGGTCTGGTACCCTTCGCGGTTGCCGTTTTCATCCGTCCAGACGGGCATCGGGATCAGGCCGAGTTTTCCCTTCAGGATGGACGGGTTCTTGTCGTTGTCGTCCGCGAAGTTGAGGTCGACCGTGAACTGCATGGTGCGCCAGTCGGGC
>JAEEQO010000137.1 GCA_016285335.1 Victivallales bacterium
CGCCGATCACGACCACGGCGATGTCGGCCGGTCCGTCCAGCTTCAGGTCCGGCGGGATCTGCGGATGCGCGACGCATTCGTGCAGGACGTCCATCTTCTTGCGCGAGTAGGACCACTGGTTCGGCAGCAGGGCGAACCACGCGGTGGAATCGCGCAGCACGGGATCAGGCCGGATCCATGCGTAAAAGGCAAAGACAAACGCCATCGGAAGCACGAGGCAGCCGGCGATGACCGCGGAGACTTTCCGGTTCGGGACAGGCTTGACCTTCATGCCGAAAAAGCGGAGGATGAGAAGTCCCGTCGCCGTCGACAGGATGTAGTACAGGCAGGACAGAGAAAACAGCTCGCGGAGCATGAACTCGCGGGATTCCCGCCACGACGTCGTCGAGACCAGGTCCAGCGTCCCGGTGTGAAGCGGCATGTGGAACCGCATCACCACGTATCCGCTCACGAAGAATCCGAGCGCGGCGAAAAAAGTCAGCGCCAGCGCATAGCACCGGAACCAGCGCCCCCGCAGAAGAAACAGGGGCGCGGCAAGGAAGAAATAACCCGCCAGAGCGGACAGCACGGCGGCAAAATCCCGCGGGGTCTGGCCCCGGGGCACAAAAATACGCGGCAGATAGTCCGGCCCGGCGATCAGGATCAGATACACGGCGAGGAAGATCCAGATGCTGGAAAAAATCTTTTCTGCGCGTTGTTTCGTTTTGGTATCCATCGGAGCGGCTAAGAGAACAGCTTCTCGGAAGATTGCGGGTTTCATCCGGGGAAACAGGAAAACCGCCGCGTCCCGACGGGATGAAGCTGATTCCAGAAACTCCGGATTCGAGTTATAAACTTTTAATATATCATGCGAAATGAGAAAAATCAATCGGATTTCCCTTTTTTCGGAAAATCGCCATGTATGGAAAAAAAGACAAAATCCGCAGGCACGATCACGATTCCGGCGCTTTTTCGTCAAAAAACCGGATTAATGTCCGGATATTTCTTTAAATTCGAAACTATCGACTGGCAATCCCGACATTTCCGGTATATCGTAAAAGATGCGGTCTTTTTTTCTAAAAAATCGCATTCTTCTATAAAAACACTCGAAACCACACGCGCCGGCCCGCTCAGTCGGCGCCGGATCCTTTTTCCTGAGGGCAGCGAACCATGACAATCTGGGATGAAATCGACACCATCTACGATCAGGCCGCGGACAACGGCGACAACTCCTGCACGTTTTCCGTTCCCGGCACATTCTCCGGCTATCGCGGGCATTTCCCCGGCAACCCGATCCTGCCCGGAATCGTCCAGCTTTCCTTCATCCGCCGCCTCGCGGAACGCCGTCTGGGGCGCAAGCTCCGTCTCGCCGGAGTCCGCCGCATCAATTATCTCCGCATGATCACGCCGGACCTGCCGGTCACCCTGAAACTCGAGCTGGAATCGGGCGAAGAAGCCGACACCTGGGCGGCGAATGCATCGTTCATGAACAATGAGGGAAAACGTATTTCCGCGGCGAAACTGATCTTCGCGCCTGAAGAAAGCGCATCATGAGACAACCGGATCCCAAGCAGTATTTTGAACGAGAACCCGGCGCTCCGCCCCCGATCGAAGCCAGCGTCGTGCACCGTCTCCAGTTCAGCGAATCCGATCCGCTCAAAATCGCCTGGCACGGCAACTACGCGAAATTCTTCGAAGCGGCTTATGCCGAACTCGCCCGCACCTGCGGCTTCGACACCGGCCACCTGGAAAATGAACACGTTTCCGCGCTTTTCTACCACGACGAATACGATTACCGCATCCCCGTCCGCTGCGGCGAGATCTTCACCACCTCGGCAGCGCTCGTCTGGACGGAAGCGCCCCGCATCAACATCGAGTACGCGGTCCGGCTGGAAGACGGCCGGGTCGCCGCCACCGGCTGCACCACGCAGATCTTCATCGACGCCCGCGACTACACCCCGCTGTGGCACATCCCGCTTTTCTGGGACGAATTTCTGAAGCGCTGGAAGGAGGGCGGGATCAACCATGAATGACCGCACTCCCGTCATCGTCGACTGCGACCTGTATACCGCGTTCGGACCGGGCGTGGAAGCCTGCTGGAACGGACTTCTGAACAACCACGCCGCCTTCTCCGACTGCTCCCGCTTCCACAACGAGAAGTTCTCCACCTCGCTGGCCGCCATGGCACCCGGCGCGGACGTGAACGGCACGAAGGACATCCCGGCGTTCTTCCTGGACTACCTCGCACCGACCGCGAAGAAGATGCCCCGCGACGCCGAGCTTTTCCTCGCCAGCACGGTCGGCGAAATCGAATACATCGACAACCCGGAACGCCGCTGCACGTGCGACATGCTGCTGGAACACGCCCTGAAAGTATGCGGCAAGGACAACGGACGCGTCGTTTCCGCCGCCTGCGCATCCTCGAACTCGGCGTTCGTCTCGCTGTTCCACCACATCCGCAGCGGACGCCTCGACTCCGCCGTCGTGATCGGCACCGACTACGTCAGCGAATTCCTCTTTTCCGGGTTCGCCACGCTTCGCGCTCTCGCCCGCACGATCGCGCGCCCGTACGACCGCAACCGCGACGGCCTGCTGCTCGGCGACGCCGCGTCCATCGTGAACATCTGCTCCGCGAAGAAAGCCGCGGAACTCGGCATGAAGCCGCGTGCCGTGCTCGCCTCCGGCGGCATGAGCTGCGATGCGGTCCACATCACCGCCCCCATGCCGCACGGCGAGGCGCTTTCCGAAGCCATCGTCCACGCGCTCGACCAGGCCGGACTCTCCCCGGACGACATCGGCGCGGTCATCGGGCACGGCACCGGGACCCGCTACAACGACGACATGGAGATCCAGGCGATCCGGCGCGTGTTCGGCGAACGCTCGGTGCCGATGCTCTCCGTGAAGGGCGCCTGCGGCCATACGCTCGCCGGCGCCGGGCTCGTGGAAGCCGTGGTCGGCGTCCGCATGCTGGAAACCGGGCTGATCCCGCCCCAGACGTCCCTGGTCACGCCCGAACCGGAAGCCGCGAAATACGTCTCGACCGAGATCCGCAAACTCGAACGCCCCCGCGTCCTCTGCATGAATTCCGGGTTCGGGGGCCTGAACGCCGTCATCATCCTGGAGGCCGCATCATGAACCGCGTCTATCCCTGGCACATCATCGGCGGCGTCACGGCCGACGGCCTCAGCTTCCGCACCTGGCGCCGCGGGCTCGCCTACGACGGCGAGGACACGCAGGACGCCAGGACGAAGGTCTCCGCGCCGGAGGACGAATTCCCGCACGTCTGCGGACTCGACAACTTCCGGCGCGGCGACACGAAAGTCCGCACCTATATCCTCGCCGCCATCCTCGCCCACCGCGACGCTTCCGTCGATTCCGTCCGCGAAACCGCGATCATCGACTTCGGGCGGCAGGGCTGCCACGAACAGAACCTGGAGTATTTCAACGACTACCTCGAGCACGGACGCCACCTCGGACGCGGGCACCTCTTCGTCGGCACGCTCCCGACCACCCCGCCCTGCGAAGCCGCCATCTCGCTCAAGCTCACCGGCCCCGGCATCTATATGGACGCGCTCGACCGGTTCCCCGTCCTCTGGGACGAAGTCTCCACCTTCTTCGAGATGCCCTGGATCAAACGCGTCATGGTCTTCAGGTTCGAATCCGGCAAGCTGACCGCCCTGCTGGCCGAACGCGGAGGCACGACCGAGATCCCGGACGGCTCCGGCCCGGAAGAACTCCTCCGGCAGACATTCCGCAAGGAATGAACGAAGGAGACTGAGCTCATGCGCTGCTGCTGCGTGATCCCCGTCTTCAACCATGCCGCCACGGCCCCCGCCGTGATCGAACGCGCCCGCGCCGTGATGCGCGACGTGCTCGTCATCGACGACGGTTCGGACGACATCGACCTCGCGAAGCTCTACGAGGACACAGACGTCGAAGTCGTCCGCCACCCGCGCAACCTCGGCAAAGGCGCCTCGCTCCTGACCGCCATCCGCACGCTCGCACCCCGCGGCTACGACTACATGATCACGCTCGATGCCGATGCCCAGCACGACCCGGAGGACATTCGGCGTTTCCTGCCTTTGCTGGAGTCCGGCGGCCGGACCGTCGTGGCAGGCGTCCGCGACTTTTCCGTGCCGAACGTCCCGCGCCGAAGCAAAATCGGGCGCGCGCTCTCCGACTTCTGTTTCCTGCTCGAGACAGGCAAACGCATTTCCGATTCGCAGAGCGGATTCCGCGCCTATCCGCTCCCGTACGTCTCCCGCATCCGCTGCACCCCGCTTCGCTACGAATTCGAGACGGAGCTCCTCGTCCGCTGCATGTGGACCGGGCTGGACCTCGCCGAAGTCCCGATCTCCACGCACTACGATCCGCCGGGAAAACGCGTCTCGCATTTCCGGCCGTTCCGCGACAACGGGCGCATGGTCCTGCTTCATATCCGCCTCATGTTCCGCCGCGCCTTCCCGTTCGGCATGGAAAAAAAACGGCAGACGCCCCGCGAAATCCCGTATCCGTAGAAACGGACGGAACTCATCTCAACTTCCGAACTCCGCCCGCGCTACGGCCGGATGATCATTTCCAGCGCATCCTGCACGGAACAGTTCATCCGCTCCTTTTTTTCACAGGTCAATCGTGGACCTCCGAGGCAGAAATGCTCGTTCTCCCGCGGCAGATGCGGACATGCGGCACGCAGGACGCGGCTTTGCTGTCCGAGAGGCCCGCAAAAAGCGGGATTCGTCTGGCAGAACAGGGTGATGGTCCTGATGCCGAAAGCGGCCGCCAGATGCGCCACTCCGGAATCGTTTCCCACTACGGCGCGGCAATACGGCAGCAGGGAAACAGTGTCGGAAAGGGATCCGCAAATCGTCCGGGCTCCCGCAATGCCTTCCGAGATCATTGAGCACAACTCCTTTTCATCCGGCGCACAGGAAAGGACGATCCGGAATCCCCTTTCCGAAAGATGTTTCGCCAGCAGATGAAACTTTTCCGGAGCCCACCGTTTTGCCGGCCAGCCCGCCCCGGGAATCAGCATGACGATCCGGTCCGCGGAGTCCAGCCCCAATTTGGAGAAAACCATGGACCGCGTCCTGGCGGGTACAGGCGGCACAAGCTCGATTTCCTGCGAATCGGGTTGACCGAGGAACTGATTCACGATGGAAAGCGGCCTGTATGCCAGGTGGATGGACGGGATCCGTTCCCTCCTTGTGCAAAACGAATACAGCGGCGAAGCCTCTTCCGCAATGTCCATTCCCACGGTATATGAGTTCAGATAACGGCAGAACCAGGCGGAATACCGGTTGCACATCAGGTCGAAGGTCAAGTCCGGACAAACGGTCTTCCGCAAGGACACCGCATCCCGTTTTAACGTGGAAAGACCGCCCGCGTCCCGCGTCCGGTCGCTGACGATCGCCGCCTCGTGAATGCAATGATCCGGGACGACGGCATTCGCCAGGTCGCGGATGAACGGCCGCCCCGCGACATGGATTTCCGCTTCCGGATATGCCTTTTTCAGCAGCGGGATCGTCTGCAGCGCCCAGAAAGTGTCTCCCAGATACCCCCCGGCGACAAGCAGGATCCTGCGTGGATCCCGCGGCTGGCTCTTTCTGTTGAAAACAGCAAGGCACCTGAAGAAACCGTTCAAACCCGCTTTTGCTATTGTTTTGACCGTTGATTTCATAAAACGAATATGCGATGGATGTTTGCCGTCCGGTCCGGGCGGGCAGCGCCTCTTTCCGGGGTGATTGCAATGCGGCGGTTCCGGCTTGAGCCGGCATCATGACGTACAGGAATCTCTAAAAAACCGATCGAAAACCGTTCTTTAGAGGCGTCCTTACTATAGCACACTTTCGTCCGGATGTCAAGCCCGGCATGAGGAAGCGGTGCGGACGGGAAATGCGCGCATCCGCATAAAAATCGGTTCGTTTCCGTTTTGGCGTTTGAAATCGTCCGTACGGGGTGGTATTTTAATAGGAAAAAATGTCCCCGAATCATTTTGTCCGAATTCATCATGAGTATCCGTGACAGCTACATCCACACCATGCACGCCTGCAACGTCAGCTACGTCACGCAGGCCATCGTGAACGACTTCGCGCCGCTGCTTTTCCTCTGGTTCAAGGGCGCCTACGATCTTGAGCTCAAACAGCTCTCGTATCTCCTCATCGGCAATTTCTGGCTTCAGATGTGCGTCGCGTTCGCCTGCGCCAAGCTCGCCGACAGGATCTCCTACCGCGTCACGCTCGTCGTCGGGCAGTTCTGCTCCGCCGCGGGCCTCGCGCTCATGACCGTCCTGCCGGAACTCTTCCCCGCCCCGCTCGCCGGGCTGACCTGCGCGGTCGCACTGTACGCGGTCGGCGGCGGCGTGGTGGAGGCCGTGACCAGCCCCGTGGTCGAGGCATGCCCGTTCAAACGCAAGGCCGCCGCCATGAGCCTCGTGCATTCGTTCTACTGCTGGGGCCAGATGATCGTCGTGCTCGGTTCCACGCTGTTCTTCCACCTTTTCGGGCTCGACAACTGGCGGCTGCTCGCGCTCGTCTGGGCCGCCGTCCCGCTCGCCGATGGCATCTACTTCCTGTTCGTGCCGATGCGGCCGCTGATCGACGAGGGCAAACAGGGCCTCGGCATGCTCGGGCTCTTCAAGCTTCCCGTCTTCTGGCTCATGGCGGTGATGATGCTCTGCGCCGGCGCCTCCGAACACTGCATGAACCAGTGGGCATCCTCGTTCGCGGAATCCGCCCTGGGCGTGGACAAGGCCGTCGGCGACCTCGCCGGGCCGTGCCTCTTCGCCCTGCTCATGGGGCTCTCCCGCACGCTCTACGCCGTCTTCAGCACGCGCCTCAACCTCATCAACTGCCTCATCGTGAGCTGCATCCTCAGCATCGCCGCCTACCTGACCGCCGTCTTCGCCCCCCACCCCGCCTTCGCGCTCGCCGGATGCGCCCTCTGCGGCTGGGCGGCGGGCATTCTCTGGGCGGGCGTCTTCAGCACGGCCTCGGTCGCGGTCCCGCTCGGCGGAACCGCCATGTTCGCGCTGCTCGCCCTGCCCGGCGACTTCGGCTGCGGCCTCGGCCCCGTGTACGTCGGGACCATCTCGTCGTTCTTCGGCGACGACCTGAAGGCCGGGCTCCTCGCGGCGACGTTCTTCCCCGCGCTCATGCTCGGCTGCCTGCTCTACTACAAGTTCGGCTACCTCCCCCGCCACAAGGAAATCTCTCCTCGCGGAATCCCCGAAGGGTGACCGATAGAGTCCCCGTGCCGTTGCGAAGCAAGGCACCTTTCAAGTGGAGGGCTTGTCCTCCCCGGCGTTTTGCCCCCCCTGTCAACGGCAATGCTTTTTCAAGCCCTGTTTTCATCTTTTTTTCGGGAAAATATATCAGCTGGTAACATTGTTTTTCATTTTACTGATTACCAATAAGAAACGATTGTTTTTCCCGGCATGAAAAGGGGTCTTTTCGGCACACGGATTGCAACATTTTTCATGAAAAATAAATCTTTTGTGTATTTTTCGTTTGCCTGTTGTATTTTTCTACACCTTGTAGTATATTATGCCGCAACACCACAAGATGTTGTGGTTTTTCCTCATTTCCCACCATCCTTCTTCTTTCCACGCTCAAATGAACGCCGACTCACATTTCGGACTGCAGAAACTGACTTTGCTGGACTATCCCGGCAAGGTCGCGTGCACCATATTCCTGCACGGATGCAACTTCAGGTGCCCGTTCTGCCACAACGCCTCGCTCGTGGTCGTGCCTGAGGAAGATTCCGTCATGATCTCGTTCGACGAGCTGAAGGATTTCCTGTCGAAGCGGGGAAAGATCCTGGACGGCGCGTGCATCACGGGCGGCGAGCCGATGCTCCGGCCCGACCTCGCCGACCTGCTGGAGCTCCTGAGGTCGTACAAGCTCATGATCAAGCTCGACACGAACGGCTCGTTCCCGGACCGCCTGAAGGACGTGGTGGAACGCCACCTGGTGGACGCCGTGGCGATGGACGTAAAGAACACGTACGCGAAGTACGACGAGACGACCGGCGTGACCGGCATGGCGGACCGCGTGAAAGAGAGCGCGGCCTACCTCAAATCCGCCCCGCTGGACTACTATGAATTCCGCACGACCGTCGTCCGCCAGTTCCATACCGTGGACGACCTCGCGGAGATCGCCCGCGAGCACGCCGGAGCGCCGCATTATTTCCTCCAGAAGTTCAAGGACTCCGGCGACCTGCTCGGAGCCGGACTGAGCGCGATGCCGGACGACGAGATGGCACGCGCGCTGGAGGCCGTCCGCAAGTTCATCCCGAACGCGCAGCTCCGCGGCGTCGACACCGCGGAATCCCCCGAAACGAATTCCTAACCATTTTTTATT
>JAEEQO010000138.1 GCA_016285335.1 Victivallales bacterium
TCCTCCAGAACAGCCGCGTGCCGCTCGGATTGCTGTCCACCACGGTATAGAACTGGGCGAACAGACAATGCATGACCGTGTCGCAGAACGAACTGTTGCCGCCGCCGAGCTCGATGATCCTGCCATGGCGCTCCGGGAATCCGCCCGCCTCGAGGACCATCTTTGCAATCCGGTGCCCCGTGATGCGCCGCGTAACATGCGCCGCGATGAACGGTTTTTCGTAGTAGCGGGTCCAGTCTGTGGCGGGCGTGTCCGGCATGGCGTTTCCGTGATGTGGCTGGTGCTGTCGTCAGAGGATGGAGTCGCCCTGGCTTTCGAGCGTGCCGTCGGCAATGGCTGCGCGGATGCGCTCCATGAGCGTGATGAAGTAGTGGATGTTGTGGATGGTGAGCAGGCGCGCTCCGAGGATCTCGTTCACGTTCAGCAGGTGCCGGATGTAGGCGCGCGTGAAGTGCGTGCAGGCGTAGCAGTCGCAGCGCGGATCGAGCGGGGTGAAATCCTCGGCGAAGCGTCCGGCCTTCGCGGGCAGGGTGTCGCCGCCGCGCATGAACGCCGCGCAATGGCGCGCCAGCCGGGTCGGCATCACGCAGTCGAACATGTCGACGCCGAACTTCACGCTTTCGAGGATCTGCTTCGGGGTGCCGACGCCCATCAGGTAGCGCGGCTTGTCCTCGGGGAGCAGCGGCGCGACGAACGAGGTCACGTCGAACATCTCCTCCTGGGACTCGCCGACGGAGACGCCGCCGATAGCGCAGCCGTCGAAATCGAGCGAGGCGACGTGCGCGGCGGATTTCGCGCGGAGGTCGTGGTATACGCTGCCCTGCACGATGCCGAACCTCAGCTGATGGTCGTCCAGCGGCTGTTCGCGGGAGATCTCCTCCCAGCGCATGGTCATGGCGAGCGATTTCTCGGCGGCGTCGCGCGTGCACGGGTACGGCGTGCACTCGTCGAACGCCATCACGATGTCGGAGCCCAGGTCGCGCTGGATGCGCATGGATTCGACCGGGCCGAGGAAGTGCCGCGAACCGTCGATGTGCGAGGCGAACTCGACGCCGTCCGGCTTGATCTTGCGGAGCGGGGCGAGGCTGAAGACCTGGAATCCGCCGCAGTCGGTCAGGATCGGGTGGTTCCAGTCCTCGAACTTGTGCAGGCCGCCGGCGCGCCGGATGAGCCCGGAGCCGGGGCGGAGCATCAGATGGTAGGTATTGCCGAGGATGATCTTGACATTCAGCTCCTCCAGCTCGCGGGGCGACATCGCCTTCACCGTGGCGCGCGTGCCGACCGGCATGAAGATCGGCGTGGGGATCGACCCGTGGACGGTCTCCAGCACGCCGAGACGGGCGTGGGACGCCTCGGACCGGCGTTCGACTGTAAAGCAGCTGCGGCTCATGGACGGATGAACATCCCGTTCAGCACGCCCTGCACGGTCGCCTCGTTCACGCCGAGCGCGCGGGCGATCTCGGCGGCGAAGAACGGCGTTGCGCCGGGAGCCTTGCCGGTGATGATGTTGCCGTCGTGCTCGACCAGCTCGCCGGTGTATTTAAGGCCGGGGCGTGTGCTGAGCTTTTCGGTGCCGGGGTAGCCGGTCACGGTCTTGCCGTCCAGCACGCCGAACGCGTGGAGCGCGATCGGGGCGGCGCAGATGGCGGCGGCGATCTTGCCCTTCGCGACGGCTTCGCGCACCATGGCGCCGAGCGCTTCGCAGTTCATCAGGTTCGTCGCGCCGGGCAGGCCGCCGGGCAGGATGATGGCGTCCGCGTCGGAGCCGGGCGTGTGCTCCAGGAACATGTCCGGGGCGACCCGGATGTCGTGCGCGCCGGAGACGATGGAGCCGGAGATGCCGGCGAGCATGGTCATGATGCCGCAGCGGGTGAGGATGTCGGCGGTGCCGAGCGCTTCGATCTCCTCGAAGCCTTCGGCGAGGACTACGATGGCCTGTTTCATGGAAAGACCTCCCGTGTGTTGCTGGTCGTGAATCTGTTTCTGTTTCATGTAGCACGTTTAATATAGCACGGGGGCGGGCGGAATACAATGTATTTTTCCGTTTTTGCGCTTGCATAATTGCCTGAAAGCGGGTAAATTATTTTCCGAATTCAACCGGGAGACCGAACGAACTATGACCGAAACGATTTGCGATGACGGACTCCGGGGCTTCCTGTCGTACCTGTCGGCAGAGAGGAACGCCTCCGCTCACACGTGCTCGTCCTACGCGCTGGACATCCGCCAGTGCGCTCAGATCTGCCTGAAGGCCGACCCGTTCACGGAGACGACCGACTGGGCGGGCATGAGCGTGTACGACGCGCGCGACTTCGTGGCGGCCCTGAACAACGACGAGCTGTCGCGGACCTCCATCATGCGGAAACTTTCCGCCATGCGGTCGTTCTTCCGCTACCTCATCCGCGAGAACCGCGCGACCTCGAACCCGTTCATCGGCCAGGCGTCGCCGCGCCGCCCGAAACTCCTGCCGAAATACATGACCGTTGACGAGGTCGGACGCCTGCTCGCCGCGCCCGCGGCGGTCTGGGCCGACCATGCGGAGTTCGGGATCGCGAAGACGCCCGAGGCCGCTGCGTTCGCCGCCGCGCGGGACAGCGCGATCCTGGAGGTCATCTATTCCGGCGGGCTCCGCATCAGCGAGGCGCTCGGGCTGAACTTCGGCGACGTCGACACGTTTTCCGGCGTGATGAAGATTCGCGGCAAAGGCAAGAAGGAACGCCTCTGCGCCCTCGGAAATCCCGCCCAGCGCGCGCTCCGCGCCTACCTCAAATACCGCCGCACGCTGTCGTCCGATCAGTCGCCGCGCGCCGCCATCTTCTTGAACCAGCTCGGCGGACGCCTCACCGCGCGGTCGTTCCAGCGGTTCTTCAAGCTCTACCTGTCGCAGGCCGGGTTGCCGCCCGACCTGACCCCGCACAAGCTCCGCCATTCGTTCGCCACGCATCTGCTGGACGCGGGCGCGGATTTGAGGAGCGTTCAGGCGCTGCTCGGCCACGAAAACCTCAGCACCACGCAGATCTACACGCACATCAGCACGGAACACATGAAGAGGATCTATGAAAAAGCCCATCCGCACGCATAAATCCGGTGTTCCCGCCAGAACGTCTCCTTCCGCATCCGCAGCGTCGTCCGGCTCGCGGAAGAACAACTTCGACCTGGACAAGCTTCTGATTTCGCTGGACAGGCGCGAGCCCATTGTCCTGTGGCGCGTAGCTGAGCTTTTCGCCTGCCTGCTGACCGTGTTCCTGCCGATCAAGTTCGCGTCGTTCGTGAGCGCGCCCGAGGGCGGGGCGCTGTACTGGACCGATCCGGTCTCGCTGGTGGTCATTTCGTGGCCGCTGCCCGTCTTCATGATGGCGGCATCCATCCTGCTCGCCGTGACCGTCTGCGCCGCGTTGTTCCGAAATCCGTATCTGGATATTGACGGAGAGAGAAAAGAGGACGATCTGTTCTCCCTGCCGTGGGAGCTGTCGCTGCGGTCCTCGCTCGTCAAATACGGCGTGCTGTGGTGTGTCCTGGGCGGAGTGAGCCTCCTCGGTCTCGTGAATGCCTCGTGCATGGGGTATCCGCCGCAAATGATCGCGCACACGCTGTCGCTGGCGTGCTACGCGCTGTCACTGGCGATCCTGCTGTCCGGCCGCCGGGGGTTCGCGAAACCGCTGACCGGAGCGCTGGTCCTGGGCGGCACGCTGTCGCTCTGTTCCGGTCTGTACCAGTACTGGCGCGGATTCGACGCCCTGCGTGAACATATTCAGGCGCAGTCGGCCGCCGCCGGACGCGACATCGTGAACGAAAACATGGCGATCCGTATCGGGGAAGCCCGCGTTCAGGCGGATTTCAATTCCTGCAACGTCTACGGCGCGTACCTCGCCGCGCTTCTGCCGTTCCTCTCGGTCCTGTTCTGGCGGTTCGGCAACGAACGCGTCTCGCCGCCGAAGCTCTCCCGGCGTCTGTTCGGCGGCCTGGCGTTCGCGGTCACGCTCTTCCTGCTCGTGAAAACGGACAGCCGCGGCGCGGTGTTTTCCCTGCTCGCGGCGGGCGCGGCCGTCTTCTTCCTTTCCCGTCTTCCGCGCAAATGGAAGATCGCCGGAGCCGGGCTTCTGCTCCTCGGCGTCGCCGGCCTCGTCGTGATGGTCGTATCCGGACGCGGCGCGCTGTCGATGTTCGTGCGCTTCGATTACGTTCAGTCGGCCGCGCGGATGATGTTCAAACACCCCCTGACCGGCACCGGCTGGGGCGATTTCCTGCACGATCACGCGATCTTCCGTCTGTGGCGGGACAAGGAGGCGGCGCATTCGCCTCACAACATGGTGATGCTGTTCGGCTCGCAGTGCGGCGTCGCGGGCTTCGTTGCGGCGCTTGCCGTACTGGCGTACCCGGCCGTCGAGGCGTGCCGCCAGATTCGCCGGACGGACTGGCGCAGCCTGAAGGACGTTTTCGCACTAGTTCCGGCATTTTCCTGCCTGGTCCTGTCCGTCGGGACGCTGCTCGACATCGGGTTCGAGACGACCGCCTATTCCGGCGTCCTGATCGCGTTTTCCCTGCTCGTGCTCATGCGCGACATGCCGCCGAGCCTCCGCCCGTGGATGCAGCCCGGATGGCGTAAACGCCCCGACGACGTGAAGGCGCTGGAGCCGCCGTCTCTGCTGACGCTCGCGCTTCCCGCGCTTTTCTTCATGTTTGTTTCGTTCGCGGCGGCCGCGGAATGTTTCCAGGCGGAGAAGGCCTACTCCGCGCTCATCAGCGAGCTCAACCCCGAATACTCGTTCGAACACCAGGACGATCCGGGCTACGTGCCGTCGCTGGACCGGGTACAGACCTTGCTCAAAGAAGCCATCAAAACATCAAAAATGCAGTCGCCGTTCCCGTGGAACGCCGCCGCGGACTACATGTTCGCGACCGGAGAATCGAAGAAGGCCATGACCTGCATCGACCAGGTCATCGAGCTGGACCCGCTTCAGTCCGCCCACTATGTCAAACGCGCCCGCATGAACTACTGGCTTGCGGGCATGAACGTGACAGACGCCGTGAAAAAGGATCTCGCCACTGCGCGGAGTCTCGCCCCGAAAAACCCCGAACTTAACCGGCCCGACGCGGACATCTGCCGCGAGGCCTTTACCCCGAAGGAACCTTGACCATGAAAAGCGCCTGGGAACTCGCACTCGAACGCAGCGGCGGAGCCCTGCAGGAACTCTCCCCCGAAAAGAAAGAGAAGATCGCCGAGCTGGAACGCGCCGCGCAGGCGAAGATCGCCGCAGCAAAGATCACCGCCGAGCACAAGCTCGCCTCCATGACCGACCCGGACGAGATCGACCGGCTCAAAGAAGGGCTCGTGAACGAGATACGCTCCATCGAGGAATCGCTCGCCCGCAAAAAAGAGGCCGTGCGCGCCGAATGAAACTCTACTTTGACAACGCCGCCGCGGTCCCCGTCCGGCCCGTCACGATGGCGCGCCTCGCCGCCCTCACGCAGGATTTCTCCGCCAATCAGGAGGCGTCCGGCGCGGCGGCCGAGACTGTGCGTGCGGCTCTTTCGACCGCGGAACACCGCCTGGTGAATGCCGTCTGCGGCTCGAAGGCGCAGGGACACTCCGTGCTGTGGACGGGAACCGGCACCGACGCCGTCCGCGCCGCCGTCACGGCGTTTCTGTTGACCCCGGAAAAGCACGGCGGCGTGCTTTTCACCGACGGCGAACATGCGAGCATCCCGCCCGCGCTCGACATGCTTCCGGCGTCCTGTCCGCGCAACCGCGTGAAGCTCCTGCACGACGGCCGGATCGATCTCACCGATCTTTCCCAGAAGCTCAGCGAACGCACGCGTCTCGTCGTGTTCCACTGGATCCAGAGCGAGACCGGCGTGATGCAGGACCTCGCGGCCGTACACGCCATGGTGAAGTCCATCGCACCTCAGGCGAGCCTTCTGATCGACGGCATCCAGGGCGCGGGCAAGCTCCCGTTCGATTTCGAGGCGGTCCAGCCGGAATTCTTCCTCGTTTCCGGCCAGAAATTCGGCCTGCCGTCCGGCGCGGCTGTGGTTTACAGCGACGAGTTCCGCCCCGCCATGAAGAAACTCCGCACGGAACGCCACGCCATCGGGCGCGTGCCGCCGCCGTTCTGTTTGCTGCTGGCGGAAACGCTCGGCGGACGCATGGCGACGATGAGCGGCGACCTGGACTACATCCGCGAGCTTCGGGAACGCTTCCTGTCCGAGCTGAAAGAGGCACTGCCCGACGGCTCCTGGCGCGAGACGGTCCCGGCGGAAACCGCCTCGCCGTATATTGTGCATCTGCTGTTCTCCGGCGGAGCTCAGACCTATCAGGGCGCGATCCTCACGCGCATCATGGCAAAGTTCGGGGCGTCGATCGCGTCCGGCAGCGCGTGCGACGCGGAGACCGGGACTCCTTCACGCGTACTGACCGCGATGGGATTGAGCCGCGACGAGGCATATTCGGCGGTCCGGGTTTCGTTCTTCGACCAGAACACGCCGGACGAGGCGGCGGAACTTGCGCGTCTGCTCGCGCGGGCCGTCCGCGAATACTAAATCCTGAGCTCAGTTGAACGCTTTTGCCGCTGCGATCAGCGACGGCAGGATCTTCGGTAGGTCGCCCGCGCCGATGATGGCCGCGACATCGCCCGGTTTGAGCTCGGCCCCGACCTGCGTACCTATCTCGTCCCAGGAACCCGCGAGCGCGGTCCCTCCGACCGCTTTTGCGAGATCGTCCGAGGTGTATTTCCCGCTTCCCGTCCAGGCGGTGAAGACCGGCGTGACGAACACGCGGTCCGCCTTTTTCAGCTCGACCGTGAACTCGTCGAAATAGCGTTCGAGCCGCGCATAGCGGTGCGGCTGGAAGATGACGACGAGGCGGCGTCCCGGGTAAAGCTCCCGGAGGGCGCGGATGCTTTCGCGAAGTTCGGTCGGATGATGCGCGTAGTCCTCGATGACTGTAGCCGCGCCGTGATATCGGACGGAAAGACGGCGTTCGACGCCGGGGAAGCTCCGAAGCTTCATTTCCGCCTCGGCTGCATCGAATCCGAGCAGTTCCGCGGCCTTGACCGCGATCATGCCGTCCAGCCGCTGGAAATGCCCGAATCCGGGCAGGAAATCTTCGGACAGATCGGCGAGATCGAGCCGGACCGCCTGCGGATGGTTTTTGAACAGGCGGTCGGTCTCCTCGGAAGCGCAGTACAAAAGCGTTTCCGACTGCTCCGCGAACGATTTGAAATAGTGTTCCAGCGCCTCGAATCCGCCGAGGCTCCACGCGTGATCGTCCTCCACGTTCGTCACGATCCCGAGGTGCGGATGCAGCAGTGCGTGCGTGCCGTCGCTTTCATCCGCCTCGGTGACAAACAAGTCTCCATCACCCGCCGCGCCCGCGCTTTCCCAGCCCGTGACCGAGCCGCCGATCATGTATCCGGGATTCGCGCCGAGCTCGCGAAGCAGCCACGCCAGCATCGCGCTCACGCTCGTTTTGCCGTGCGAACCGCTGACCGCGACTGATCGCGAATACGAATCCGCCACGACCGCAAGCGCTTCGCCGCGCCGCAATACGGGCAATCCGCGGCGCATGGCCTCCGCGACTTCGGGATTGTCCGGGCCCGCCGCCGAGGTGCGCACGACCAGAAGCCCGTCGTTTTCCGGCGGCAGGTTTTCGATTCTGTGTCCGGCGGGCGCAATCTGCGCGCCATGCTTGCGGAGCGTCGCCGCGGCGGCGTTGTCGAGCAGGTCGGAACCGGTGACGCGGAAGCCTTTTTCGAGCAGGATGCGGGCGAGTGGGGCGCATCCGGCGCCACAGCAGCCGATGACATGGACGGAATGAAAGGAAGAAAGCGGAGGAAGCTTCATAAGTACAGGTCACAGAAACAGTTGAAAGAAAGAAAGAAAGAAAGAAATCTCTAAAAAAGTACAGCAGAAAATTGAAAAATCAAGCAGAAGGAACGAGATGGAAGGAAAAAAAGCAAAAAAGAACGGCTCAGGAGCGCTTTTTTCCTTAATTCCACTTGATAAACGCCCGTTCAGGTAGTATATTAATGGTTTACAGTCTTTTAGCCGCGAATGTCCGGCGCGGTGCCGGGCAGGGATGGCGAACGTCGTAAGGAGACGCCCATGAGAAAGATACAAATCGTCGATGTGTCGTTGCGCGAACAAGCCGCGTGCAATGGCAGTTCCTTGAATTTTAAGGAAAAGATCGAGGTGGCGCGTCAGCTTGACAAGCTGAACGTGGATGCCATTGAAACGGCTCCCATCGTGAACGGGAAGAACGACATCATCTTCCTTCACACGCTTGCACCCCTTATGACTCGCTGCATTCTTG
>JAEEQO010000139.1 GCA_016285335.1 Victivallales bacterium
CGGCATGGGCGGTGGCGGCATGAGCATCAACATCGAATTCTATGCTCCCGAAGACGACAAGGATGCCATGGCGAACGTTCAGAAATAAGGGCGCCTCATAGAGCTATCCGTAATCCTCCGTTCAGCTGAACGGTGTTTCAGGGCCCGGAAATTCTTCCTCGCGAGGGATCTTCCGGGTTCTTTTTTGTCTCGATTCGAAAATAAAGTCGACAAAAAAGGACGGTAATTAACGTTTTATCCCTTGACTATACCGTGAAAAACGCGAAAAAAACGGAAAAATGGGTTGATATTGAAGAAAAGCGTGGATATATTTTAGTAGCTCAACAAACCCACCCCCCAAAAAACAGGCAAGAAATGACCCGCCCTATGAGAAAAGCACCGTCCGGAGTCAAAAAGATCCGTGTCATGCCTAACGTGCTTGACGTTTACCTGCACCCTTTCCAGGGCGACGTCTCAAGCTGCCGCCAGCATGTTCATCCCGATGAATACGAATGGTTCTACTGCTGCGAGGGAGGCGGCATCCAGGCCGTCGGACAGTGGCGCAAACGCATCAAAGTGGGCGACCTCCTGCTGATCCCGCCCGGACAGCCGCATGTCTTCTGCGCCGCGGAATCCGGCTGCCGGACCGCAGTCCTGATGCAGTCCGTGCGGTATTTCGTGGGCGAGAGCTCCGCCGCGTCCGAGGCGGCGTTCCTGCTGGAACACCTGACGCGCTACGTGGAGAAAAACGGCTATCTGCTGCCGCTCTCCGAGGCGGACGGCCTGCGCTGCGGCGAGATCATGCAGCGGATCATGGACCTGCAGAAGAAGCCCGCGTTCGGCAATGCCTTGCGCGTCAATTCCCTGATCGGAAACCTGCTCGAGATCGGGTTCCACCTGCCGGACCCGCCGCGCGGACCCGTCGCGACCGACACGGGCGACCCGGAACGCCGCATTTCCGAACTGCTGTTCTACCTGGACAGCATGTATATCCGGCCGGTCACGGTCGAGGAGGCGCTGAAGATCACCGGGATGAGCCGGAGCTCGTTCCATATTCATTTCCAGGAGGCGACGGGGCAGACGTTCTGCCAGTACCTGAACGACCTGCGCCTGGCGACTGCCGAGCACATGATCTCCGAGGGCGTCCCGCCCGACGAGGCCGCGAAACGGAGCGGGTTCACCAGCCGGAGCAATTTCTACCAGCAGCGGCGCAACCGCCGCGTCCGCCCGTAAAACAAAAACAGCCTCAAACCTTTTCTTTGCGGCCACGAAAAAGGACGGCCCCGGAAATCGGGACCGTCCTGAATTTTGAACGTGGTTCGCTTCGGATCAGAAGCGGCGCGGTCCGCGCGGAGGACGTTCCTCGCGGGGGCGGGCCTCGTTGACGCGGATGTTGCGGCCGCCAAGCGGCTTGCCGTCAAGCCCTTCGATCGCGGCCTTGGCCTGTTCGTCGTTGCCCATGTCGACGAAACCGAAGCCTTTGGAGCGTCCGGTCTCGCGGTCCATGATCACGGTCGCCGATTCGACGGCGCCGAACTGCTCGAACGCGGCCTTGAGTTCGTCGTTGGTGGTGGCGAATGCGAGATTTCCCACATACAGTCTCATTGTGGTTTTGTCCTTTCGCGGTTTTTCCGCTTCAATTAATCTGGCGGGACGGAGCTTTTCGGGCTGGCGGCCTGAAATTCAGTGCGATGGTGACGGCAGAACTGGATGCACTGGAGCGACCCGCTGAAGCGAACTTCAACCTGAATACCTTACGCATTGTCCGAACAGTATATCCTAAACAGTCCCGCACGGCTGAGCGGAGTGGATCCGGTGATCCATTCTGTTGTGCGGTCTGTCGCAAGATTTTCATTACCATACACCGCGGAAGTTTAAAAGTCAAGCGAAAAAATCGTGAAAAGGAAAAATAATAGAAAAAAACTTTCCTTAAAAAACGTTTGACGATCGTTTGTTTACTGTCCGTCAGGCTTTTTCGCGGACGAAACGCCGCCGACCGGGAGCCGGAACGATGCGAAATCGTCGGGTTTCGCGGGGTCGAAACCGGGGATGTCCGGGCGCAGACGTTTCGCGAGCTCCGGCACGTTGTCCTTGATGCCCTGCACCACGCATTTTGCGAGCTCGAACCCGCCGTAGGGATTGTGGTGCGTGTCGTCCTTCAGCGCCTGCGGCTGGTTCGGGAACGTGTTCGCCGGGTAATGTACGAACGCGTGCTTGGAACCTTCCTCGCCGAGCGCTTCGTAGAATTTGAGGCTCATGGCGTTCAGGTCGATCACCGGGACACCTTTTTCTTCTGCAACCTTCTTCGCGGCGGCCGCGTAGTCCTGCAAGGTGCCGTATGGCTTCCCGTCGCGGAACCGGCGGCGTTCCACCGGCGTGACCACGACCGGATGCGCGCCCTTCGCCTTCACCTCGTCGATGAACGCCGCGAGGCGCTTCGAGTAGCCCCTGTCCGCGCCCGCCTCGGGGCCGGTCTCCTTTTGGTCGTTGTGCCCGAACTGGATCATCACGAAGTCGCCCGCCTTCATGGTGGAGAGGATCTTTTCGAGGCGTCTATGTGCGACGAAACTGCTGAGCGCGAGGCCGGATTCCGCGTGGTTCGCGACAGCCGTCCCCTGATCGAAGAACGCCGGGATCATCATGCCCCACGTCGCCCACGGTTCGTCCTTCTGGTCGCACACGGTGGAGTCGCCCGCGAGGTAGACGACCGGCATGGAGGCGTCCGGCTTGACATCGACGGTGTAATAAAGCGGCCGGAGCGGTTTCCCGTCCGCGGTGGTGAAGCTGAGGTCATCGATGGAAAGAACATCGTCCCAGCGCGGATGTCCGATCTCGTCCGGTTTGAGCGAAACGCGACCGCCGGTGTCGCCGTTGAGGTTGATTTGCGGAGTGCGCACGTTCACGCTGAACGTGAAGTCGAATCGACGCAGTCCACTCGATCCGACGTCCGTCCTGATACCGTCAGATGTTTCGGGCCCCTCACTTATCCGGGAAAAGTCGAATCCAGGAACGTAAAAGACGAGGCGTCGGCCTTCGGCCTTGACGCAGAAATCGATCTTGTCGCCGGGTACATCCATCACCCCGACCCGGATTGTCACATTGTGGTTTTCCCTCGCGAACGGCATCTCGAACTCGGTTGCGCGGAGCGGGACGCAGAGAAAAACGAGGCTGGCGAGGAGGATGGCGGACGCGGCAATCAAGGCGGAAAAACGTTTCATGGCGGACTCCACAGGCTGGCTGGTCGAATCAGGCGAAAAATCCATGTACTATACCCCCGGCGCGGGGCGACGACAGCGAGACGGCCGGGGGCGGGGCGGGTCACTTCTCGAATTCGACCTTGAAGCAGAGGGCGATTTTGAGGCCGGAATCCGGCGTTTCGATCTCGAGCGCGGAGCCGTCGTTCGTCCACTTCACGTCCTTGTCGTAGCCGAGGAGCGAGACCTTCTTCACTTTCGCGTCGAGGTCCTTCACGTTGAGCTTGGTGCCGACACTCGGGACGACGAGCGTGAAGACGTACAGATTTCCGTCCTTGGTGGTGTAGCGGAGGTCCGCCGCGGTGGCGCGTCTGCCGCGACCTTCGTTGAACCCCTGCGCGTTGAGGCGTTCGCCGGGGCCTTCGGCCTGCGGACCGGAACCGAACTTCTTCCACGTGCGCGTGCCGTAGATGCCTTCGCCGTTGATCTTCATCCAGTCGCCGATCCCGGCGCACACGGCGCGTTCCTTCTCGTCGACGGTGCCGTCGGCGCGGATGGGAACGCTGAGGAGCAGATTGCCGCCCTTGCTGACGATGTCGACGAGCATCTGGATGACGGTGGAGGCGGACTTGTAGTCGCCGCGGTCGTAGATGCCGCGGTCATAGTGCCAGGAACCGATGCAGGTGTCGGTCTGCCAGTACGGGGTGACCATCTGGCCGGGCACGCCGCGTTCGACGTCCCACACCAGCCCCTTGCGCTGTTCTTCGTTCAGCACCTTGCCGCACGCCACGACTTCCTGCCTGCCGCCGTTCTTTTTGAACATGGTGTTGTAGTAGTAGGCGGTGAGCTCGACGCCGTCGTTGAACGTGGGATAGAACGGGACCACGGTGTCGTCGTAGTAGAGGATTTCGGGCTCATATTCGTCGATGAGCTGTTTGTGGCGCTTCATGAACTTGTCGCGGTATTCCTGCGAGGGCGGCACGACGCGCTGCGGGTCCCAGTCCCAGTGGCGGTTGTCCGGGGACGCCTCGTGATTCTGCGCGTAGAGTTCCTGCGGGTCGAGGCCCATTTCGCCCCACCAGGTGCCCGCGCCGTCTTCCTTCTTCAGCAGGCCGTCGTAGTTGCGCGAGGGCTCGTACCAGCACCAGGCGTGCGAGGCGTGGATGCTGGCGCCCCAGTGCATCCCGGCGCCCTGCACGGCTTTCTTCCATTCCTTCGCGATATCGCGTTCAGGACCGAGGCGGACGGAGTTCCATTCCTGATACTTGCTGTCCCACATGTCGAAGTTGTCATGATGGTTCGCGAGCGAGACCACGTACTTCGCGCCCATGCCGCTGAAGAGCTTCGCGAGGTCTTCCGGGTCCCATTTCTCCGCTTTCCACATGTGGATGATGTCCTTGAAGCCGGTCACCTTCTGGTCGCCGTACTTTTCCCGGTGGCGCCGGAACTGCCATTCGTTCGGGATATACATGTTGCGGGCGTACCAGTCGCCGGATTCCGGCTGGCACTGCGGCCCCCAGTGCGCGAAGATGCCGAATTTGGCGTCCTTGTACCATTCGGGCGTTTGGAAGTTCGCCTCGAGCGATTCCATCGTGGGTTCGAACAGCGGTTCGACCGGTTCCTCCGTCGCGCAGGAGGGCAGGGCGGACACGGCTGCCGCGGCGAAGAGGATCGCGGCCGGTTTGAACGTGCTTTTCATGGTTTGAACTCCTTTTGTGAGGGGTTGGTGTTTCAGAATCTAAACATTCGATAATATATCCGCCCGAAAATCATTTTCAAGCGTCATAACGCAATTTAACGTAATCTTAACGCGAAAAAAGAAACGTTCCGTTCACGCCGTACGGAAACGCAATCGCGGGAAATATCAAAAAAAAGTCCGTCGGGCGGGAGAAACGATTTGAAAAAAAGGTTAACAAGTATTATAGTATGGGACGATTGAGATAAAATATACAACCATTCGTCAATTTTTCACACCAACATGAGGAATTCTCACATGCTGAAAAAAGTTCTTCTCTCCGCATGCTGCGTTTTCGCGCTCCTCGCCGCTCGGGATGTTTCCGCGCAGCAGTCGCAGCCGATGAACGCGTCCGCCATCCCCTACGTGATGTTCGACAGCGCCCCCGGCGCATTCCAGCTCGCAAAGGACGGCGCTTCCGCAAAGATCCTGGTCGACGCCAACGACTGGGCTGGCGTGATTCGCGCCGCGAAAGACCTCGGCGACGACGTCGGCAAGGTGACCGGCAAGGCGTCGGAAGTCGTCACGAACGCGAACGCGGTCCAGTCCGGCGCGGTCGTGGTCGGCACGATCGGCAAGAGCAAGCTCATCGACGGCCTGATCGCCGACAGGAAGATCGACGTTTCGAAGATCAAAGGCCAGTGGGAATCGTTCCTGATCCAGACCGTCGACGGCTCGCTCGTGGTCGCCGGCAGCGACAGGCGCGGCACCATCTTCGGCATCTACGATATCTCCGAGAAGATCGGCGTTTCCCCCTGGTACTGGTGGGCCGACGTTCCGGCGAAGAAGCACGACACTCTTTCCATCGTCCCCGGCACTTACCTGCAGGGGCCGCCGAAGGTGAAATACCGCGGCATCTTCATCAACGACGAGGAACCGGCGTTCGGTCCCTGGTCGCGGGCGAAGTTCGGCGGCATCAACTCCAAGATGTACGTCCACATGTTCGAGCTCATCCTGCGCCTCAAAGGCAACTACCTGTGGCCCGCGATGTGGGGCAAGGCGTTCAATGAGGACGACCCGGACAACCCGCGCCTCGCCGACGAATACGGCATCGTGATGGGCACCAGCCACCACGAGCCCATGATGCGCAACCAGGAGGAATGGACGAAGCGCAACCGCGGCAACCGCCTCGGCGCGTGGAACTACAACACGAACAAGGACAACCTCTACAACTTCTGGAAAGAGGGCATCACCCGCAACGCCAAGTACGACAACCTCGTCACGGTCGGCATGCGCGGCGACGGCGACGAGCCCATGGCGGGCCGCGGGTCCAAAATGGAAGACAACATCAAGATTCTGACGAACGTCATTAACGACCAGCGCGAGCTGATCGCCGAAGCCTACGGCAAGCCCGCTTCCGAGGTCCCGCAGATGTGGGCCATCTACAAGGAAGTCCAGGACTACTACGACGCCGGCATGCGCGTCGCCGACGACATCACCATCCTGTGGTGCGACGACAACTGGGGCAACGTGCGCCGTCTGCCCACCCCGGAAGAGCGCAAGCGTTCCGGCGGCGCGGGCATCTACTACCACGTCGACTACGTCGGCGGCCCGCACAGCTACCGCTGGCTGAACACCAACCCGATCCCGAAGATGTGGGAACAGCTGAACCTGACGTACCGCTGGGGCGCGGACCGCGTGTGGATCCTGAACACCGGCGACCTGAAGCCGATGGAGATCCCGATCGACTTCTTCCTGAAATTCGCCTATGACCCGGACGCCATCCCGCAGAGCAAGATCGACGAATACATGGTGAACTGGGCGAAGGAACAGTTCGGCGACGATCACGCCGCCGAGATCGCCGACATCGTGTCGAAGTACGCGAAGTACAACGGCTGGCGCAAGCCCGAGATCCTCGAAGCGAACACGTTCAGCGTGGCGAACTACCGCGAGGCCGACGGCGTCGTGGAAGCCTGGCTGAAGCTCGTCGACCGCGCCGAGACCCTGAAAAAGAAGATCCCCGCCGAATATCAGGACGCCTATTTCGAGCTTGTCCTGCACCCCGTGAAAGCCTCCGCGCAGGTCGCCGAACTCCAGGTCTCCGCCGGAAAGAGCCGTCTGTTCGCGCGTCAGGGCCGCGCCTCCGCCAACCTCTTCGCCCAGCTCGCTCGCGACCTCTTCCAGGCCGACAAGGACCTCGCGGACGTCTACAACAACGAGCTTGCGGGCGGCAAGTGGATCCACATGATGGACCAGCCGCACATCGGCACCTCGAAAGGCTGGGACACCCCCGAACGCAGCAACCAGATGCCGCAGCTCTCCGAGCTCAACCTGGAGGACATCGCCGAGATCGGCGTCGCGGTCGAGAACTCCGAGCAGGTCTGGCCCGCGTCTCAGGACGAGCTCATGCTCCCCGTGTTCGACAGCTGGAATCCCGCGAAGCACACGATCGACGTCTTCGCCCGCGGCCTGAAGCAGACCAAGTTCACGGTCAAGCCCACTGAAAAATGGATCAAGGTCGACGTGACCGAGGACATCGCCTCCATCGTCGACGTCCCCGTGACCGTCGACATCGACTGGGCCGCGCTGAAGAACGGCACGAGCGCCGGCTACGTCGAGATCACCGGCCCGAACGGCACCGCGAAGGTCCGCGTCGCCGCCGTCAAGGCCGACGCTCCCGCCTCCGCCAACGGCGTGAAGTCCGTCTGGGGCGCCCTCGCCGGTCCGGTCGCCATCCCTGCCGGTCAGCCCACGAAGATCAACGCCAAGGGCGGCGTGACCTGGGACCTCATCCCGGACTACGGACGCGGCCCCGGCGGCATGTGCGTCTTCCCCGTCACCGCCGACAGCGTGACCGACTACACGCAGGCCCCGAGCATGGAATACGCCGTCTATATCTCCGAACCCGGCAGATACGACGTGACGCTCTACACCTCCCCGACCCTGAACTTCGTCCCCGGCCGCGGCCTCCGCATCGCCGTCGGCATGGACGACGCCAAGCCGGTCGTGATCGACGCCTACGCGGGCCGCATGAACTGGGACGCGCTCGTGAAGGACAACTGCCGCCAGATGAGGGCGCAGCTCGACGTCGCGACCGCCGGGATCCACACGTTCAAGATCTACATGGTCGACCCCGCGGTCGTCGTGGAGAAGATCGTGCTCTCCTCCGGCAGGCAGCCGCAGAGCTACTTCGGCCCCGCCTTCAGCACCCCGGTGAAGACGAAGTAACCTCGGCTTTCCGCTGAAACAACCTCAATCATCCCGCCATGCCGGA
>JAEEQO010000140.1 GCA_016285335.1 Victivallales bacterium
CGGGAAATGTCGCGTTTTCAGACGACAAAAGGAAAAAAAAGGGGCGAAAAAAGGGAAAAAGCCGAAAAAAAATCAAAAAAAAATCGAAAAAATCGAAAAAAAGGCTTGAAAAAAGGCGGAGACAGGGTAAATTAGGGGAAGAAAGGTGAATGCAGGGGCAACAAAGGGGAGCCCCGGCATATCTCGAAAACGACCATGGCAAACGACACGAACACAACCTCAAACATCTGCATTCTGAGCGGAAGCTTCGAGTACAAGCTCGACAGCCAGAACCGCGTCGCAGTGCCCGCGGACTGGCGCAAGCAGTCTCCGAGCGGGTGGTTCGTGCTCATCCCCGGCCGCGACCAGACGCTCCAGCTGTACACGAAGGAAGTGTACAACGACCGCATCGGCGCGAAACTGAACTCCCTTTCCCCGTCGAATCCCGCCGACCTCAAGAAACTGCGTCAGATGGGCGCCCGCACGTTCAATCTCCAGTGCGACAAGCAGGGCCGCATCCAGATCCCGCAGATCCTGATGGATTTCGCCCAGCTGAAGAGCTCCGTCGCGTTCATCGCGTCCGGCAACTTCGGCCAGATCATGGACGGCGCCCGCTGGAAAGCCGAGTTCGAGGCTTTCAACGAGACCGGCGACAGCTTCCTGGACGTCCTGGATTAAGGAGACGGCGGCATGAACCAGACCATAAACATACAGGAAAGCCGGCTCACCGCTCCGAAGCACATCCCCGTGCTCCCGGAGGCCGTCTGCTCGTTCCTGGCGCCCGAAGGCCGCACGGTCCGCCGCATCATCGACGGCACCGTAGGCTACGGCGGACACAGCGCGCTGCTGCTGAACGCAAAACCGGAGGCGGAACTGCTCGGCCTCGACCGCGACGAAGAAGCCCTGGCCTCCGCGCGCGAACGCCTCGCCTTCGCGGGCGAACGCGTCCATCTCGTTCACTCCGACTACTCCCGCATGGCCGACCGCGCAGCCGCGCTCGGCTGGGACAAGGTCGATACCATACTCCTCGACATCGGCGTGTCCTCGCGGCAGATCGACGACGCGGAACGCGGCTTTTCGTTCCGTTTCGCCGATGCCCCGCTGGACATGCGGATGGACCGTTCCCGCGGCCGCACCGCCGCGGACATCGTCAACACGCAACCCGAAGAAGAACTTACCTCCATATTCCGCGACTACGGCGAAATCCGGGAGGCCCGCCGCCTCGCCCGCCGCATTGTCGAACTCCGCAAAACAAAACCGTTCCACACCTGCGGGGACCTCGCCGCCGTCTGCGACGAAATCCTCGGCGGCTTCCGCCGCAAAACGGGCCGCAAAGGCCCGCCCGCTCCCACGCTCGCATTCCAGGCCCTCCGGATCGCCGTCAACGGCGAACTCGACGAACTCCGCGAAGGGCTTCAGCACGCAGTCGATCTCCTGTCCCCCGGCGGCCGCATGGCGGTCATCAGCTTCCATTCGCTGGAAGACAGGATCGTCAAGAACTTCATCCGGGACATGGCGATGAACTGCAAATGTCCGCCCGGCACGCCCGTCTGCATCTGCTCCTGGCGCGCCGTCCTGAAACCTCTGACCAGGAAACCCGTGGAGGCCGACGAGCGCGAACTCGCCGCCAACCCGAGGTCTGCCTGCGCCAAATTACGAGCTGCCGAGAAACTTTAACCATAACACGAGAGAGCGGGACACACACATGAACCAATTCACCAAAAAGACAAGTCCGTCGAACGACGGAGCGGAGACCGGGCGGCGCACCACGCCCTGGGTCGCAGGACTGATCTTCAACGTTCTGCTGATGAGCAGCATCATCTTCGCCGCATTCTGCATCCAGGTGCATCTGAACGACAAGACGGAGCAGCTGGTGCGCGAGAAGACCCTGATCATGAAGCAGATCCAGGAGAAGCAGACCGAGATCCAGTCTCTCCGCCTCGAAAAGGAAAAACTCTGCAGCTGGGAGAACGTCAACGCGAAGATCCGCGAGTACAACCTCGCCCTCCGCCCCGCCAATCCCAGCCAGCTGCGCCACATAAAACGTTTCGACGGTCGTGAAGTCGTTCCGTCCCTCTACGGCGGCGACACGCGCGTCGCCGACTACTCCTCCACGGGCGCCGACCAGGCCGCCTCCGGGAGCACGATCCGCTGAACAGGAACCGCAACCCCGCATAAAAAGAAAGGACGACCGACATGACATTGTTCCGCTCCATGGCCATCCGCATGGTTCTCGTGTATATCCTGCTCGTCGGCGGCTTCGGCTACGTCGTCCACGCTCTTTACGGCGTGCAGATCGTGCGTCACGGAGAACTGTTCGAAAAAGCGCAAAACACCTATACGACCCGGATCAAAACGCACGGGACGCGCGGCGAGATCTACGATTTCGGCGGTTCGCTCCTGGTCGGAAACATGCCCACGATGGACATCATCGGCGACCCCGCCAACATTTTCATCCTGAACAAGAAGGATGAAGAAAAATACAAAGAGGAATGCCGCGTGATCGCCGACTTCTTCGCGGAAAAATGCGGAAACGTCAACTCCGACGAAGTCTACCGCCGCCTCACGCGCCGTTCGGTCACGACAAAGAACAAAGACGGCGAAGAGGTGGAGCACGACTGCCATTACGCCGTCATCGCCACCGGCATCGAGTACAACACTGCGAAAGCGCTCAAGGACGAGGTCAAAGAACTCTCTTTCCACGGCGTCTCCTTCACCAGCTCCTACCGCAGAAACTACCCCAAGGACACGATGCTCGCGAACATCCTCGGGCTGACCAACTTCGACGCCGACAAGTTCATCCCCGTCCAGGGCATCGAACGCACGCTCAACAACGCCATGACCGCCACATCCGGTTCCATGGTCTACGAACGCGCCCGCAACGGCCGGTCCGTCAGCTTCACGAACAGCAAAAGCGAACCTACGCTCGACGGCTACGACATCTACCTGACCATCCGCGAACCGCTCCAGGCCATCGTCGAGGAGGAACTCGACCTCATGTGCGAACGCGTGAAGCCGCATGCCGCGTGGGCCGTCCTCGTCGATCCCTCGAACGGCGACGTGCTCGCCGCAGCACAGCGTCCCACGTTCAACCCGAACGACCGCGGCACCATGACCCCGGAATCCTCCGCGAACCGCCTGTCCGAACTCGCGCTCGAACCCGGCTCCATCATGAAGCCGTTCGTAATTTCCTACGCGCTCGACAAAGGATTCGTGACGCCCGGGACCATCGTGGACTGCGAACAGGGCGTGTGGAAATACGCTGGCAGGCTCCTGCACGACACGCACAACGTCGGCAAGGTGCCCGTGACCGAGATCATCAAGCAGTCCAGCAACATCGGCACCGCGAAAGTCTCGGTCATGATGGGACAGAAAAACCTCGACACCGCCCTGCGCTCCTTCGGCTTCGGGCAGAAGACCGGGATCCAGCTCAAACCCGAGACCTCCGGCATCTTCCGCCCGCTCGAAAAGTGGGATTCCCTCTCCGTCTCCCGTTTCTGCATCGGCCAGGGCATCGCGGTCTCCCCGCTCCAGCTCGCACGCGCCTACTGCATGATCGCGAACGGCGGATACAAGATCGACCTCCGCATCGTCGACCGCATCGAACGCGGCGACGACGTGCGCGTCATGCCCGTCGTCAGGGAAAAGAAGAGCATTTTCGCGAATCCCGAGACCACGAAGAAGATGATCACCGACATGATGATCGGCGTGACCGAAGCGGGAGGCACCTGCACGGAAGCCGCCATCGAAGGCTTCCACGTGGCGGGCAAGACCGGCACCGCGCAGAAGGTCATCAACGGCGCTTATTCCAACCGCTACTACGCCTCGTTTGTCGGCTTCGTCCCGGCGGAGGACCCGAAGTTCGTCCTGCTCGTGACCTGCGACGATCCGACCGTCGGCAGCCGCTACGGCGGGTCCGCCTCCGGCCCCACGTTCAAGGCCATCGCCGAACGCACGCTCAAATATCTGCACGTCCAGCCTCAGCTCTCCAGGGAAGAATGGCTTGCGGAACGTTCCGCCGCGCAGAAGGCCCTGCACGAACGCAAGGTCCGTGAAGACGCGCTCGTCCAGGCCAGGCGCGAGGAACGCGACCGCCAGCTCAAAGCGGAGAAGACGAAAGAGACCGCAAAACGCACCGGCACGACCGTCGCAAGCCGTCCGATATCCTCATCCGCATCCGCGGCGGCAAGGAGCACGCTCGTGCGACGCTGACCGCGGCAAATAACAACGGACCTTTCTTTGTACCCGCAAAAATGCTTTCTCCCGTTTTTGCGGGTATTTTTTACTCAATTCGCTTTATTTCCTGAAACGACCCGCATTTTTTTCAAAAAAAAACGCCGTTTTTGGCTTTTTCCGCTTGAATTAAGCTCATTGCGGTATATTATATAGTAAAATTCAATCTTCCACACAACTTTTTTTCAGGAGTTCCCATGAACAAAGTTCAAATCATGCCTTGCCTGGACATGCAGAACGGACGCGTCGTGAAGGGCGTCCACTTCATCGATATCGCTGACGCCGGCGACCCCGTCGCCTGCGCCGAAGCCTACTGCGCCGCCGGGGCCGACCAGCTCGCCCTGCTCGACATCAACGCCACGGTCGAAAACCGCGGCACGCTCCTCGACGTCGTGAAGTCCGTCGCGGCGGCTGCCACTGTCCCGTTCACCGTCGGCGGCGGCATCGCGGACGAAAAAGGCGCGGAAGCCGTGCTTTCCGCCGGCGCGGACTGCATCTCCATCAGCTCCGCCGCGTACAAAAACCGCAAGCTCCTCGCTTCTCTGGTGAAGGAGTTCGGAGCGGACCGCATCACCGCCGCGATCGACGTCGATGCGAACAAGTCCATGCCCTCCGGGTATGAAGTCTACATCAACGGCGGACGCACCGCCACCGGCACCGACGCCCTCGAATTCGCCAAGTTCGTCGACGACACCGGCGTCAACGTGATCCTCCCGACCAGCAAGGCCGGCGACGGCGCGCGCACCGGGTACGATCTCCCGCTCATCCGCATCCTCGCCCAGAACTGCCGGGCCGCGATCGTGGCATCCGGCGGCGCCGGGACGATGGAGCATTTCTACGAGGCAGCCGAGGCGGGCGCCTCCATCCTGCTCGCCGCTTCCGTCTTTCATTTCCACATGATCGACATCGGCGAGCTCAAAGCCTACCTCAAATCCAAAGGTCTCCAAGTAAACGCTTAACTTCGCGAGGTGTGACCATGAAAAAGAAACTTACAGCCATCTGCTGCGCCGCGCTGCTCGCGCCCGCGCTTTATGCACAGCGCCCCGAACATGCCGCGCTCATCGCCCAGGAAGCCAGAGGCAACGCCCAGGCCGCTTTCCGCCTCTACGAACTCGCCCAGAGCGGCCAGCTCCATACCCGCAAGGCGGACAACGACCGCGACGCCCAGCGCTACCTCAGCCGCGCCGCCGAACTCGGCAGCATTTCCGCACGATACCAGTTCGCCATGTCACGCCTCTCCGGGCAGGGTTCCCTCCGCGCCGGACAGAAGACCGCGTTCGAGTATCTGCTCGAGCTCGCCAAGCTTCAGCCGTCCCAGGAATTCTCCGCCGAACAGTATTTCGAGGTCCACTCCATGCTCGGCGAATGCTACGAAAACGGCAAGGGCGTCCAGCCCAACCTCGACCTCGCGTTCCGCTACTATCTTTTCGCCTCCGTGCAGAACGAAAAGGCGCGTCTCGCGCTCGGCCGCATCTTCATGAAGGGCATCGACTCCATCGGGCTCAAGGCCGATCCGGACGCCGCCATGTTCGAGTTCTTCGACGTTTTCACGAAGAATGAAAAGCGCATCCCCGAGATCATCGGCATGCTCCGCGCCGCAGGAAAAGAGAACGTCGATGCGTTCTCCAAGTTCCTCGAACGCAAGGCGCGCGCGGGCGATCCCGTCGCGGCCTACTTCCTCGCCAGCAACATGTTCTCCGGCACGACTTTCCCCAAGGAGACCAACAAGGCGCTGGAGATCTACGAGCTCGCGGTCCGCTACGGCGACCTGAACGCCGCGATCGACCTCGGCGACATCTACACGTTCGGACGCAACTTCATCCCCATCGACGTCGAGAAGGGCAACGCCTACTACGACCTCGCGCTCGCCTCCGCCGACACGCGCGAAACCGCCGCGAAACGCATGCTCCGCTACGTCGAGCAGCAGAAGGATCCCTACAAGCAGTTCCAGTACCTCATCCTCGCAAACGACCTCCGCGGCGCACGAAACGTCATCCGCAGCAACGTCCAGATGAGCTGGTCCGCCGAGGACATCTACCTGAAGGCGAAGGAATTCAAGGCCGACAAGGTGCGCCTGAAACAGTACGACAAGCGCGCCCAGGCCGACTATTTCGAACGCCTCCACATGGCATCCAACGCGGGCTACTTCCTCGCCGTCGAAGACTATTTCCGCGAGGCCGGCAGCCGCGAATACGCCCGCATGATCTGGGCACTCGAGCTCGACCCGCACCCCGAAGACCCCGACTGGCTCTACACGCTCTCCGTCTGCTACCGTTCCGGCGGCGCCGAGAACAAGAGCCGCGACTTCAAGAAGTCCCTCGAATACATGATCCAGGCCGCCGACAAGGGCCATGTGACCTCCATGGACCTGCTCGTGAAGCTCTACACCCGCGGCGGCGCCCGCTACGGCGTGCCCGATCCCGTCCCCGAACTCGCCCAGAAGTACACCGACCTGCTCGTCCAGCACGACTACAAGCTCAAATATCCGAGCTATTTCAACGCATATCTCGAGGAGCTCGAAAAAGTCGAAGGCGAGGAATATGACGCCACAAGCCTCGACCCGGCATTCCGCTCCATCCAGACCAGCCCGCTCGCCGCCATGGCGCTCTCCAAGATCTTCATGAAAGGCAACGAGGATTTCAATGTCGAAAAGGACGAAATCACCGCGCTTGTCATGCTCCATGAAGCGGCGGCGAACGGGTATGAACCCGCCGTCCGCGAGCTCGTCAACATCAGCAAGGAAGGGATCACTGACGTCTTCTCCGCAAACGCCAGATTCGCCGAGAAGTATGAATCCCTGCTGAAATACATCCCGAGGTATATCCAGAACGAAGACGGTACCGTGGCATCCACGACGACCACGAAACCCGCCGAGGAAACCGCATCCGACCGCAATCAGGCCAGATTCCCGGTCATCCGTCCCACCGTCCCGCGCCGCGGCTGGACCCCCGGCATGATCCCCGGAATGGGCGGCGGCATGATGGGACCCGGCATGCCGGGCACAAGACCGGGCACCATCCCCGGAACCATCCCCGGAACCATCCCCGGAGCCGGATTGGGCGGAATGCCCCCCGCGCCCGGGATGACTAGACCCGGCGTGATGCCCGCCAACCAGAATCCGGCCGTCAATCCAAACACGAAACCGGCGGATGAGAAAGCCGACGACAAACCGGCGGAGAAATCCGAACCGGCGGACGAAGATATTCTCTAAAGCAGGAGATAGGATGCTCCAATGAAAAGAATCCTGTTCCTTCTGACCGCTGCGTTATTTCTCGCCGCCGCCCTTCCCGTTTTTGCGCAAAGTGCGGCGGCCGGCGGCATCGTGGTCACCGCGGATGCGAAGAATGCCAACCCGACGCTCGTTTTCACCGGCGAACTGTCCGATCAGGCGTTGTCCGCGAAGATTCTCTCCGACTTCCAGTACTGCGGCTGGTTCACGGTGCTGAAATCCGGCAGCGCGGCTTATCATGTCTCGGCCAAGGGGTCTCTGCAGGACTTCACGGTCTCGGTCACAAACAGTGCCGGCGTCCCGATTTGCAACTCGTTCCACATCACGGGCAGCAAGGAAGTGGACCCCGCGGCGCACATGGCCGTCGACACGGTCCTGAACAGGGTATTCGGCATCGAAGGCATCTGCCGCTCGAAGATCGTGTTCTCCGTCGCCACCTCCGCCAAAAACCGCGAAATCTTCATCTGCGACTTCGATGGCAAGAATATCAGGCAGCTCACGAAACACAACACCCTCTGCGTCGAACCCGTCTGGGCCCCCGACGGAAAGAGCTTCGTCTTCAGCTTCTACGGTCCCAGCTACACCAACCTCGTGCAGTACAACATGG
>JAEEQO010000141.1 GCA_016285335.1 Victivallales bacterium
TCGGCCTGCCGCTGAACTGCGCGCTCACGGAGTCCGTGCAGTGGTTCGAGCGCACGCTGGACGATTCGGCGAACCGCCGCATCGTGATCGGCGAGGCGTTCCTGACCGCGGACGTGATCCTGTCGCTGCTCACGAACATCACGAACGGGCTTCAGGTGTGGCCGAAGGTCATCGCCGCCCACATCCGCGCCGAACTGCCGTTCATGGCCACCGAAAACATCATCATGGAGGCCGTGAAGGCAGGTGGCGACCGCCAGGAACTCCACGAGCACATCCGCATGCACTCCATGGAGGCCGCCCGCACCGTGAAGGAAGGCGGCGGCGAAAACGACCTGATCGCCCGGTTGAAGACCGACCCGCTTTTTGCGTCCGTGGCGGACCGTTTCGACGAGATATTGAAGCCGGAGACGTTCACCGGCATGGCGTCCCAGCAGGTCGCGGACTACCTCGCGACCGTGGTCCGGCCCGCGCTCGAAGCGCATGCCGCCGACCGCACCTCTCATGAGGAGGAGGTCCGGGTATGAGCGACTGCCAGGACCGTCCCTGGGACTCCCGGCTCGCCCCGCTGCTGAAGCGGACCGCCGAGATCCGCGACCTGAACGCGGCGCTTGCCGTGCTCGGCTGGGACCAGCAGGTCTATATGCCGTCGGGAGCCGCTGAGGGCCGCGCCGCCCAGCTCGAAACGCTGACCGTGATCGTGCACGAGAAATCGACCGATCCGGTTTACGGCGACCTGATCCGCGAGGCCGCCGCGATGGACTTCGAGCCTGACAGCGACGAAGCGGCGCTCATCCGCCGCCTCGAACGCGATTTCCGCAAGAAACAGGCGGTGCCCGCCGAGCTCGCCGGACGCATCGCGCGCCAGTGCGGCGAAACGCAGTCGGCATGGGAGGCGGCGTACGCCGCGTCGGATTTCCGGCTTTGCTCCGAATCGCTGAAGAAGCTGCTTGCGCTGGAACGCGAATACGCGGACTGTTTCCCCGAGGCCGGGAGCCGCTACAACGCCATGCTGGACGACTACGAGGAAGGGCTTACGACGTCCACGCTCGACAGGATCATCCCGCCGCTCAAACAGGGGCTGGAAACGCTTTTGGCGGAGATCATGGCGCGTCCAGCGCCCGACGATTCGTTTCTGTATCGGGACTACGACACGGACGCCCAGCTGGCGTTCTGCCGCCGCCTGACCGAAGCCATGGGCTTCGATTACACGCACGGCCGCCTCGACCTTTCCACGCATCCCTTCACCACGGATTTCGGGCTGGACGACGTCCGCATCACGACCCGCGTGCGCCGCAATGAGCCCGCGAACTGCATTTTCAGCTGCATTCACGAATGCGGTCATGCGATGTACCAGCAGGGGATCGCGAAGAAATACGCCGGGACGCCGCTTTCCGACGGCGCGTCGCTGGCGTTCCACGAATCGCAGTCGCGGTTCTGGGAGAACATCCTCGGCCGTTCGCCCGAATTCTGGCGCAATTTCTACCCGGACCTCGTCCGCACGTTCCCCGCGAACTTGCAGGACGTCCCTCTCGAAGCCTTCCTGAAGGCCGTGAACCGCGTGCGTCCGTCGTTCATCCGCACGGAATCCGATGAGGTGACCTACAACCTGCACATCATTCTGCGCGTGGAGCTGGAACGTGCCCTGATCGAGGACAAGCTCGCCGTGGACGACCTTCCGGCGGCATGGAACGACGCGTTCGAGCGCAGTTTCGGCATCCGCCCCGCGAACGACCGCGAAGGCGTCCTGCAGGACGTCCACTGGTACAGCGGCGGCGTGGGGTATTTCCCGACCTACATGCTGGGCAACCTGATCGGCGCGATGCTGAAGGAACGCCTGTTCGCCGAAGGTCTGCCGGAAACGCCGCACGACGCACTTGCCATCCTGCGCGACCGCGTGTACCGGTTCGGCGCAAAATACGCGCCGTCCGACTTCCTGCGCCGCCTGACCGGAAGCGCCGTGCCGGACGCCGCGCCGTTCCTGCGTTATCTGCGGGAAAAACATCTTGGAGAAAAGTAATATGAGATTGAACTACGATACTTTCACCGGACGCCGCAGCGTCTTTGTGCTCGTGGCGTTCCTGCTGATCCTGCTGGGCTGGGCGGCAAACGCCGTGGCATGGTCGAAGATCCCGGTCGATCCGTCCATGAGCAAAACCCAGCTTCTGGCCATGCAGCTGATCGCCCAGAACGCCGCTGTCGTGATCGCCGTGCTGATCGCGGCGGCGCTGACGGAGACCAATCGCTCCATGAAGGAGAAAATGGGGCTTCAAATGGCCCCGGAGTATTCCCTGCGGCACCTGTTCCCGGTCTTCGTCCTTGCCGCGCTGGTGACCTACGGTTCCCAGTACGGCCTGACGCGTCTGCTGAAAGCTTTCGGTCATGAACCGAAGCCGCAGTCCCTGGTGGATTTCTTCCGTACGCTGAAGCCTCTGGCGTTCGCCGGATTCGCCGCGATCACGGTGATCGCCGCGCCCATCGAGGAACTGGCGTTCCGCCATATCCTGTACCGGCTGTTCCGCGCGGTTCTCTTCCGCAAGGAGGCGGCGGTCGCGGTGTCGCTGATCTTCGCGCTGTTCCACGTGTCGGTGGGGACTCTGCTCCATACAAAGCCGTTCCCGTGGGAAATGCTCGTGGTTCCGGTGGTCCCGCTGTTCCTTCTGGCGATGGTCCTGCAGTGGCAGTACGAAAAGAGCAAGTCGGTCATCCCGTCGGTGCTGATCCATGCCGGATTCAACCTGACGACCGTGTTCCTGCTGGTGCTCGAGGTCGCCTACGGCAAGCCGCAGGAAGCTCCTGCGGCGGAGAATGACAGCGCCGCGCCCGCGGAAACGGCCGTGGAGGCTCCGGCGGAAAACGGAGAGGCTGTCCCGGCGGAACATGACGGTTCCGCGCCCATGGCCGTGCCTGTGCAGGCTGTCGCTGTCCAGTGGGATTTTTGCGGATAAGCCGAGATTGCCCGCAACTTTTTTTCAGATAATAGGAGATTTTTTCGGAAACATGCTAAGATTTGGCCGGACAGAAGGGTCTAATCGTTGAAACATGTTGGATGAGGGCTTATGGAAACTAGGGAACAGGTCTTTGAACAGCTGATCAAAGAGAAGCTCGGGATGCTCCGGGGGACCGCGATGCGGATCCTCGGAAGCCCGGCGGACGTTGACGACGCCGTTCAGCAGGCTCTCCTGGCCGCGTGGCAGAAATACGACGCCTTCCGCGGACAGTCGGAGTTCGCCACCTGGGTCACCAGAATCCTCCTCAACGTGTGCTACGACATGGTGCGTGATCGTGCCCGGGAACGCAGCGTCCTGGCGGATTACGGGGATTCGGGCGCAGTGTCCGGCGACGACGCCGAAGAGGCGCGTCTGCTGGACCGGCTGGAAGAGGCCGTCGCGCGGCTCCCCCGTCTCTACCGGGAATCGCTTTCGGTCGGGGTCCTCTCCGGACGCTCGCCGGAGGATGCCGCCGCGATGCTGGGCTGCTCCCGCAACACGTTGTACCAGCGGATCCACAAAGCGAAACAATTACTGGCCAAATCCATCCGGGAGGTCTCTTATGAAGAAGCATAACGACATCAACAACGGCGGGGCGGTCGAACTCGACGCGCTGCTCCGGAAACTGAAAGAGCGTCACGACGCCCGCGAACAATCCGGCATCTATGCGTCGGAGGACGAATTCCGCCGCCGTTTCTTCCAGGCGGCCCACGCGCAGGAACGTCCCCATTTCCCCATGATCTGGAAGGCCGCGGCCGGGATCGCCGTCTGCCTGCTGGCCTTCCAACTCGTCCTGACCACGCTGAAGGACGATTCTTCCGCGGTCCGCGCCGGCAGTTACGGCGTCCCCGCGGCGGGCATGGTTGACGGTTACAATTATGCGGCGACGGGGGAAGAATCCGGGGCCGCGATGATCGAAACGATGGCCGTGGCGATGGATGAAGATAATGCTTCCGGACGTCCGATGCTCATGATGGCCGTTCAGGAAGGCGGCGACGAAGCGGTCGAAGAAATTGAGACCGATGCCGATGCCGCCGGGTTCTCCGGCGCGATGCTCCGCAATGCGCTGGCTGCCGCGAACGACGAGGTCGCCTACGATGATGCCGATGAAATGCCCGTTGCGGCCGCAGCCACGGCCGGATTCGCGGCGCGTTCCGTCGGCGACGCTCCCGCCGGCGGTTTCGGCGGCGGCATGGGCGGTTTCGGCGGCGGTATGGCCGGCGGATATGGCGGAGCCGCGCCCGCGTCCGTTACGACGGATGTGGCTGGCAGACGCCCCCGCACTATGGCACGCACGATGGAAATGGAAACAGTGAAGAAGGAGCATGCCGAGTCCGCCCGGATGACGGAGCAGTCCCTCCTGACTACGAACGCCGTCGCGAAGATGGTCCGGGTGGAAAAGGAATCCGCCGGAGCCGCTGAATCGAAAGATGTTGCCGGGGAACAAGCCCCGAGCATGATGAAGACCGCCGCGGTGCAGACTTTTGCGGCCGCCGCACCTCAGGAAAAAGGAGCACGAACCATGAATGAAACGCAAGACCTGATCGTCCGCCCGCGCCCGCGTCCGTTTGTCGAACCGCGCGTGATCCTGCCTCCGATCCGTATTCTCCCGCCGCCGCGTCCCGCCGATCCGAAGCTGGCCCCGGTCGTGGTGTCCGAGGTTTCCGCGAAGGTCCGCATCCGCGGCGAGATCGCCAGCACGGAGTTCGAGGCGGTCGTGAGCAATCCGAACCCGCTCGCGCTGGAAGGCGAATTCACGCTGCCGCTGCCCGCCGGGGCCACCGTGACCGGCGCCGCGCTGGACATCAACGGCAAGATGATCGACGCGTCCATCGTGGAAAAGAAGCGCGCGCAGGAGGTCTTCGAGGCCATCGAACGCAAGGGCGCGGACCCGGCGCTGATCGAGTCCGTCGGCGGCAACAGCTACCGCACCCGCGTGTATCCGATCCCGGCCAGAGGCTCCCGCCGCGTCCGCATCACATTCATCTCCGAGGTGGACCGCGTGGACGGCGCACCGATCTTCACGCTGCCGATGCGTTTCGAAAACACGCTGGACAAGGCATCCATCCGCGTCGAGGTCATGGATCCCGCCGCCGCGCCGCAGGTCGAATCCTCGCCCTTCGCGAACCTCAACTTCACGCGCTGGGAGAATGCCCTGCTCGGTGAACGCACCCTCGAAAACATCGCGCTGCCGGAAGACCTCCGCATCACCGTGGCGGACAAGCCCGCGCCCGTGCAGGTCGAAAAGTTCGGCGGCGAAAACTTCTTCCTCGTCTCTTCGACGCTCCCCGCGACCGCGGCCGCCGCGGCGTTCGCGGCTCCGAAGTCCGTTTCCATCCTGTGGGACGCCTCCGGTTCCCGCGCTTCGAACGACCACGCGCCCGAATTCGAGCTGCTGAAGCAGTTCTTCGCCTCGGCCGCGATGAAGGACGCGACGGTCGACGTCGCCGTGTCCGTGCTCCGCAACACGCTGGAGCCCGCGAAGACGTTCACCGTGAAGAACGGCGACGCCGCCGCGCTGCTTGACTTCCTGAAGAAGACCGCGTACGACGGCGGCACCGACTTCCTCGGCATGGAGAAGTTCCTCGCCGCGGTCCCCGCCGACGCCTGCGCGTTCGTCTTCACCGACGGCATCCAGACCTTCGGCAAGGGCGCGGAGACCATCCCCGCCGCGAAGGGCCGCACCGCGTTCGTCTCCGTCTCCACCACGTCCGAGACGTCCTACATGGAATACCTCGCCGAGGCGTCCGGCGCGAACGCGCTGTACCTGAACCTCGCCCGCATGACCCCGGCTGCCGCGCTCGCCGACTTCCTCGCCGACGCCCCCTCTGCGCTTGAATTCGTGAAGATCGACGGCGCCGACGCGTCCGGCGCGGTCGCCAACGCCAGGGCATTCCGCGCGGGCGGCACGGTCCGCATCGCCGGCACGTTCCCGGACGGCAAGCACAAGCTCGAAGTGAAGGTCGCCGGACAGGATGCGATGACGTTCGAGCTTGACTCCGCGTCCGCGGTCGACGGAAAGATGATCCGCACGCTCTACGGCATGATGAAGCTCGAAGAACGCAAACGCAACCCGAAGACCACGCCGTCCGAATTCCTCACACTCGGTCAGAAATACGGCCTCGTGACGCCCGGCACCTCCATGCTCGTGCTCGAAAGCCTCGACCAGTACCTCGAATACAGCATCCGTCCGCCCGAGACCCTGCCCGAATGGCGCGCCAAATACGACGAACGCCAGGCGCAGATCGCGAAGGACAAGGCGAAGGAGAAGGACGACGAGAAGACCCGCGTCGAAAACCGCATCGGCGAGCTTTCGAAGCGCTACCAGAGCGAGATCATCGACTGGTATGACGGCAAGAAACGGCCGGATCCGGTCCGCAAGAGCTTCGGCGGCGGTGGCGGCTTCCGTCCGATGAACGCCGAAGGCGCGGTCATGAGACAGTCCGCACCGGGCGCGGCCGGCGGTTTCGGCGGCGGCATGGGCGGCTTCGGCGGCGCGGCTGCCCGTCAGTCCGTGGGAATGGCCGCGGACGATGCCATGCCCATGATGGAAATGGCCGCGGAAGCCGATTTCGCCGACATGCCGATGTCCCGTTCGGCCGAGGCGAAGAAGATGGCCGGCGACTCCGGCAACGCCACCAAGTCCATCCAGCTCAACCAGTGGACGTCCGGCGCATCCTACCTGAAGGAACTGGAGGACGCGAAGGACAAGGCGCAGGAACGCTACCTGGAACTCCGCCCGAAGAACGCCGACAACCTCGGATTCTTCGTGGATTGCGCGGATTATTTCGCCCGCCACGGCCAGAAGGAGTTCGCGATCCGCGTGGTCTCCAACCTCGCCGAAATGCAGCTCGAAAACCGCATGCTCCTGCGCGTGCTGGGCTACAACCTGAAATACCTCGGCGAACTCGACGCCGCAGAGATCGTGTTCCGCAAGGTGCTGGAACTCGCGCCCGAGGAGCCGCAGTCCTACCGCGACCTCGCGCTCGTGCTCGCCGCCGCGAAGCAGTGGCAGGCTGCCGCCGACATGATGCTGAACGCCATCGTGAAGAAGCCGGACGGCCGGTTCCGCGATGTGGAGCTGATCGCGATCACCGAGCTGAACGACATCATCGTGAAGGCGAAACGCGAGAGCATCGAGGTGAAGGACGTCGATTCCCGCCTCGTGCATCCGCTGGAAATGGACCTCCGCGTGACCATCGGCTGGGACACCGACATGTCCGACATGGACCTGCACACGTTCGACCCGACCGGCGAGGAGTGCTTCTACCAGCACCGCCTGACCACCAACGGCGGCCGCAATTCGTTCGACATCACGCAGGGCTACGGCCCCGAGGAATTTATGGTCCGTGCCGCCCTGAACGGCGATTACAGGATCAAGACGCACTACTACGGGCAGCGCGCGCAGAAGATGATCGGCCCCGTCACGCTCTACGCCGAGATCACGACCGACTTCGGACGTCCCGAGGAGAAGACCGAGACGCTCATGTTCCGCCTCGCTTCCCGCGACGAAATGGTCGACGTCGCCACGGTCGCCACCAAGGGCTCGAAGGTCGTCCCGAAGGAACCGGAACGCCGCTATCCGCCGAAGAACCCCGTGATCGACGATCCTCCGGTCCACATCATGGGCGGCGGCGCCGCCCCGGACGTCTCCCGCATGTACCAGGTGCGCGCCAACGAGACGCTGGAGGACATCGCCGAATCCCAGCTCGGGGACCGTTCCCGTGCCGCTGACATCGCCCGCGAGAACGAAGGCAAGCTCCGCGACGGCCAGCCCGTCACCGGCTCCATCATCACGCTCCCGCCCCGCCGGTAGTCCGGCAAGCGGTGTTGAAACAGTGCCTTGCTTCGCAACGGCACACCGCAAGCGGTGTTGAAACAGTGCCTTGCTTCGCAACGGCACACCGCAAGCGGTGTTGAAACAGTGCCTTGCTTCGCAACGGCACACGGCAAGCGAGACATCAAAAACGCCTCCGACCTTTTCTCAGACCGGAGGCGATATTATTCCCCTGATGTGTAAAAGATGATTGATTGGGTA
>JAEEQO010000142.1 GCA_016285335.1 Victivallales bacterium
AAACACGGCGTTCCTGAACGAACAACGCTTGAAAAACGCAAACGGGCGCGTTACATTATCTCAAACGGCTGAATCACACTTGCACTTCGTGCTCAAGCAAAGCTGAGAGCACTCCGGCGTTTCAAGAGGAGGACCTTTCCGCTGTTGTCAAGGATTTAAATAATGGAGAACCGAAACTATTTTTCGATAATATACACCAGGAAATCATTTATTCAATACAGGATTTACCCAAAAGAATACACTATTTGCTCAATCTCTGTTTTTCGGGAAACGCAACCGCCCCTGAGAACCAGCGCCGACCTCGGTGTGCCACGGTTCGGACTCTGTCCGACGGCAAGGTCACGACAGACACAGCGCCGCAACGCTCAAGACGTTACGGCGCTGTCGCTGTTTTCGTTATTGTGTGTCTTACGCGATCACGGTCCAGTTCATGTCGACCGCCGAGCCGCCGGATATGACTTCCAGACCGAAGAACTGAGTGATTTCGAAACCGGACGCGACGCCGTCCCGGATCGCGATCTCGCCCCAGTCCTCGGACGTGCCGGAGACAAACGTGCCCGGAGCGACGTAGAAGTACAGGGACGCGCCGGAGAGGGCCGTGAAGCCGGAGGAAACACTCAACTTGCCGCCGGAGGAGACCGTGACGTCGTTTGCCGCGCCACTGACACCGACATAGATGCTCGCACCGGCGTACCAGCCGGGCCGGGTGTACTTCACGTCGAACTCCTTCATGCCGTATTTTTCCGCCAGGACCGGCCGGATGGCGTCACGGGCGGCAGGGAGCGGAGCCAACCGGACAGCTCTGCCAGTTATCACGCCTCAATGCGGAACTCCTGCAACTGGTCGTCCCCCCTCATCCCCCTCTCTCCACGACATCGCCTCGCACCCGATCCAGGCCTGCGGCCATCACCAGCTCGGCGCGCTGGTGAACTCATGCCTCCACCTCACTGCTCACCATCCCCGGCACCTGTTCCCGCCAGAGCTCCGGCACACCATGCCGGAGCTGTTTCAGGCTCACGTCCTTGCATCCGCCACTGAGGATGTCGTGGATCACGCCGGGAGCCAGCCAGCGAAGACGCAGTGTCGCGCCGACGACCGATTCGTCGAGCCCGACGGCTTTGGCCAGTTTTCGGATGTTGCTGAACTTACCCTCGTCGATGTACTTCTGCCAGCGGAAAGCAAGAGCAAGCGCGACGATGACCGGGGCTTCGTTCACCTCGCCGGGATACACGATCTTGTGGCGCGACCCGATGCCTCGAAACTTAATGGGGATGCTGACCTGCAGATTCCCGTTTTCAAGGTGCATAGAAAAACTTTTCTCCGCGCTCTCGGAAGCCGGTGATCCGCCGAAAAGAATTTTCGGGAAATCTTCGCATAAAACATGCCCGGTTATGCTCGACTCGGAAAGAAAATGCCGGAAAACTTCGCATAAAGCGCGGGCATAGGGCGAAAGCTCGGCAAGAACGAAGTGATTTCTTGCTTATCGGCTGTTATCGAGGATGTTTTTTTTCGGAGTTTTTTGTAACAAACCCGGCTATAACCGAACGACTCATTGAATCTCAAGCGTAACACGGATGACGGCGGCTTGTGGTGGTGCAGGAACGACCTTTAGATTCGCAAGAAACGTGGTGACTGCATCGTCGACAGCCCTATTCCCCGACCTGCTGATGACGGACGTTCTGACCACCTTGCCGTCCTATTCAATCGTGAGGTCTACAATGGGCCAGATGAATTGCTATCGCTGCGAGAGAAAACACAGAATATGAGTATCCCTGCATGATATCACCTGTTGCCTATCATTAGGGTTACTTGCTGTCGTGGGTTGGTTTCCGCATAGTTCATTCGTATCCTCTCAGTATTCTGTGAGCAGACTGTGTGTCGGCGTGGTTTTTGTAATATACATTCAACTACTCGTTTTGTCAAGTTTTTTGATTTCCTTTCGTTCACAAGCGGAATGCTGAACCCGGTTCAAGGCATGAAAGTAGTAAAAGCCCAATTGAAAAAGTTGCCATTTTGCGGCAGATTAGACTGGGAGTTTCTTTGAGCTTGCGAGGCGGAGCACTTTTGGTCGGCTATCAGAGTTTAACAAAGCATATATATGCTTTGTTACAGTTCGTGATCTGCACTCTTGTTTCGACAAGAGCGAAAACACACTAAATTGCTTATAATCACACCTATTTTTGCTGTTTTTTGCTTAATTTCTGCCTTTTTCGCGGCAAGATACCATGACGGGATCGAAATCGTCGTTCCCGCACACAAAACAACCATCATAGGAGAAATCTATGAAAAAACACAATGTGATGATCGGTCGGACGGTTGTCTTCGCCGGTCTGACCCTCGCCGTCCTTTTGGGAGCAGCTGGTCTGCGCTCCCACAGGGCCACCGTCAAACTCGCCGGGAAAGCTGCGTCCATCTCGGAACAGGATCAGTGTGCACGTCCGTTCTTCGAGGAAGCACAGCGGAACGTCCCTGCCGCTGTCGCCAAGCTTACGGAGATGAAGACCATGCTGAAGCTCTGCTGGTACGAGTTTCCAGGCAAAACGGATGACCTGGAATCGCATGCACTGATTCAGCTGATTCTGGAGAAGCCGATCTTTGAGCCGTGCCGCAAAGGGGCCGCCGTCTATGGATGCGCGATCAACAAAGGTGCAGCCAGCGGCAGCATCGCCGAAATCGGCAAAAGCGCCGTTGTGACCACGCTCTATTCGGCAGGCGGCCTGGCCTTGGAAGCCGTTTTCATGCGATCCACGCTTAAATCCATGAAAACGATTCTCAAGGCCGCTTCCGCTCGGCTTTCCAGGTTCTTGGGAGCCGGAGCTGCATGTGCCGCTACGGATGGTCCGTTCCCGTTTGGCGATACCATTGGCGTGACACTGGCGGTTGGTGGCACGTGGCTCTGCATCAGCGACCTAAAAGCCGTGCAGAGAGATATGGCAGGCGCGTTGGAAGAAGCGATTCGGCAGGCGATCGATGAATACTGGAAACAGTGCCGACTGGAGGCGATACGATGAAAACTCTACTCGTCCTGTTTCTCGCCCTCGTTGCGGCATTCGTTGCTGCTGCACCTATGCACCGTCCGTTCCAAAAGCCATTGAAGCCCGCCCGCGTCGTCGAGACAACGCATCCTGTCTCCTGGAAAACCATTGCCGCAGGTGGAGCTGCCGCAACAGGCGTGGTCGCGGCATACAAAATCGGGTCCGGCGTTGAGGACGGCCTTTCAACCGCAGCAAAGGAAGCTCCTGTGGCGTTCCTGAGCTCCATCACGCTGTCGTCTCTCTTCATCCCGCTGATTGCCGTCGTCGGCATTCCCGTCGTCGGCTTTTTCATTTGGCAGAAATTGTCAAGCTAACCTCAACAATCGAAAGGATAACCAAATGCAAATTAACCTCAACAAAAACGAGTTGGCCGGAGCACTCGCCGCTCTGGGAAAACTGGTCTCCCGGACGTCCCTTATCAAGGCGTACCAGGCGATCCAAATCGAAGGACGGGCGAACACGCTCTACTTCCGCACCCGCAACATCGTCGAAGAGATCGAATTCCGAATGGACGCCGATCTGGAAGACGACATCCCGGCAACGCTCGCGGAGTTCGAGCCGTTCCGCCTGGCCGTCCGCAACTGCAAGAACAAGACGCTGAAACTTGCGATCGAATCCGGCGAGGTCTTCATCGAGGGCGTGAAGCTCAACCCCGTGAAAGGAGACTTCCCCGAACAGGAAGGGATCCCCGAACAGGACAACGTCGCTGTAACGTCCCTGCCGGAGAACTTCGTCGAGATGCTGTCTGCGGCAGCCCCGCTGGTCGATCTGAACGAAGCGAGGAGTATCCTTCATGGGATGAACCTCAGCCGTGACGGGCTTACAGCAACGAACGGCAAAGAGCTGTTCAACTGCCCGTATTCGTTCAACCTCGACGAACTGACGATTCCGTTCCCGCTCGCGTTGATGGCAACCAAAGCGAGCGGCGCAGGTGAACTCAGAGCATGGAACAACGACCTGTACACGCTGTTCACGGTCAGCATCGGGAATTGGACCTGGACCGCCAGGGCGCTTTCCGGTGCTTATCCGAACTGGAAGCGCGTCATGCCGAACAGCAAGGACATGAAGCATTCCGTCAGCCTCACCGTGGAACGCGCCGATCGCCTGAAGTTCTTCCTGAAGACCGTGGTGCTCACGAAACAGGCGAACGGTATCACGGTCTACCGCGACTCGGCTGGCTACCTCACCTTGCGTGATGGAGACGGCCACGAATTCGGAGTTCCCGCAGAGTTCGATTCGACCTGGGATAAATTCAGTGTCGTCATCAGGAAAGAATCGCTGCTGCACATGCTGAACGAAGGCCATACGAAGCTCGACTTCATTGATGGTCTGTCTCCGTTCGTCGCAAGCGGCGGCATCGGGCAATACATCGCCATGCCCATGTGCATCACGAAGCCGAAAACAGAGGCCGGGCAGACAGCAGAACAGATCACTGTTCAAACCGAGCAGGCCGCTGTTCCGCCTGCGCCCGAATCCACCGAACAGGAAACTCCCACCACACACACCAATACCACACCCTCAACAAAGGAGAAGATCACCATGATCGACACCAACACCATCCACACAGTGTCTGCCCCCGTGCAGACGTTCACCCCGAACAATGAACCCGCAAAAGAACTGAATCCGCTCGACGAGTTGGCGGCGAACATCGAAGCGATGAGGTCGAAACTGAAAATCATGTTCGACGAATCCGCCGCCATGAGCCGCAAGGTCCGCGAGGTCGCCCTCGCACAGCGGCAGAAGGAACGCGAATACGTCCAGACGAAGCGCACCATCGAACGCATCAGGACCGCCAGCGGCTTCTGACCGTCATCTCCCGACATCGTTCCAACACCGCCCTCGGCAGCTCGCTGTTGCCGGGGGCAAACTTTTGAAAGGAAATCAACCATGTTGAAACTCAACGCATCCTACTCGAAAAAGGTCCCGGCTGACACGGAATACAGCAGCCAGTCCTACCACGCCTCGGTCGAGGTCGAACTCCCGGACGGTCTCACGCAGGAACAGCTCAACGCCAAAATCCACGAGACTTTCGCGCTTGTCCGCGACAGCGTGGAGGCCGAACTGCATGGAAACACGGCTCAGCAGCCCTCTGCGACCAGCCAGATGCCGACCCCGCAGTCCTTGTCGGATCAGCACGAAACCCCGGCACAGAACGCCACGAAGCCCACCTACAACAGGAAGCCTGCCACGGACACAGCGGCCTCTCCGAAGCAGATCAAGTTCCTGCTCGATCTCGCCCGGCAGAACGGCTACACCGTCGAACAGCTGAAAGCTAAGTACAATGTATCCGTTTTGGAGGAACTCTCCCGTGCGCAATGCAGCCGCGCCATCGACCTGTTCAACGGAAAGGCAGCATGACATGGAAAGGACTATCGAAAAAATCCGCGAGACGACACCTCACTGGTCTTTTTCGGCCATCAGCCTGTTCATTCTGTGCCCGATGAAATACTACTTCCGTTACATCGAGCACACCGAGGTGGAGCGCACGAATGTCAGCCTTCCGTTCGGACGGGCTTTCCATGCCGTTCTGAGTCTCCGCGCAGAGAAAGGTTCGGACTACAGCGTGGAGGACGCGAAGGAAGACTTCGCCGTGTATTTCCGAGGCGAGACCGAGGTCAGCGAGAACCTGACGTACAAGCCGGACGAATCATTTGATTCCTGGCTGGAGAAAGGCTGCGACATGCTCGATGTTGCACTTGCCGACTGGCCGGACGACTACACGGTCAAATCGGTGGCCGAGGCGTTCAGCGTGAACGTGCCCGGACTTAGCAAGCCCCTGGTCGGAGAATTCGACCTTGTTACCGTGGACGGCGGAGATGAAACGATCTGCGATTGGAAGACCGCCTCGGTGAAGTGGCCGAACAGGAAAGCCGACCGTGATCTCCAGGCGACCGTGTTCACCTATGCCTACCAGCAGAAGTACGGCGTGAATCCGCTGTTCAGGTTCGACGTGTTCACGAAGGCGAAGAATCCGGTTCACCAGCAACTCTACACGCTCAGGACGAACGATGATTTCGACCGTTTCGTCTTCCTCGCCAACAAAATTGAGGCGGCAGTGAACACGGGCGTGTTCGTCCCGGTGGAGTCGTGCATGAACTGTGTTGAATGTGCCTATAGCAGCCGTTGCAAAGCGGTTCATAGAAAGGCGGGCTGACACATGGGACTCATCATGCAAGAAGGCAAGTTCGTCAGCCGCGATGAAGTCGCGCGAATCGACACGCCCTGTTCGACCGACACATGGCATCCGGTTCCGCACATCGACGTGATCGAGGCCGTGACCGAGGTCATCAAGGCGCACGATTGGAGTATCGAAGGCGAGAAGTTCGGCCTCGCCAGTGAGGGACGGAAGATGTTCGGCGTGATGGAAATCGCCAAATCGTCTTCTCCTGAATGGCATCGCTGCATCGGCATCCGCAACAGCCACGACAAGAGTTTCGCGGTCGGTCTGTCCGCAGGCATCGTCGTCTGCGTCTGCACGAACATGGCGTTTGGTGGTACGACGGTCATCAAGCGCCGCCACACCAGTGGGATCGTTCTGGCTGAGTTGATCGACCGGGCTGTCGCTTCGCTGGAGGATGACTTCCTGACCGTGGAGACCGTTTCCGAAGAGCTGAAGGACGCCTATCTCCGGGACGATGATGAAGCCAGAAGTTGCATCGTTAGAGCTGCCGAGCTGTGCGTCATCAACTCCTGCGACATCCTGCCGGTCTATCGCGAGTTCAAGCAGCCGTCGCACGAGGAGTTCAGGGAGCCGACCCGCTGGAGCTTGCTGAACGCGTTTACAGAGACCATCAAGAAGTACTCTCCGCAGCGCGTCGATCACAGCTACTTGGCGTTGAACCGGGCCTTCGGCCTGGACGGACGAAAAGCCGCGATCTTCGCCTGACGTCGGAGAACGATACGGATTTTGATGCAGCCGTGTCGTAATAATCGGCATCCCGGAGGTTGAAGGAGTGCAAGCCTTCCCTCCGGCGTTTTTTTTACGATGTAGATTCCCGGTCGCAGACAGGAGAACAGGCAGTTATATCGCTTATATGAAAATTCCCTCTCTCCTACCCCATCTTGTCCGATTCCGGTTTTCAAAATGCGCGTACACGTAGGAGATAACAGGATAAACCTATGGGGCAGTTATCAGGAGCAGTCAACATGAAACAGCGAATTTCCGATAGGGCAGATAGAAGTCCTGTCTGCCTGTCCAGACTGCCAGTCTTTCACCTCAAGCCCTGTTCAGATTACGGAAAATTTACGGAAAACCGGATAAAAAGGCCCCTTTTGTTTCGGCGTTTGAGGTGGAGAGGGGAATCGATGGATCCTCTTATCATCTCTTTCCGGAAAAGTGCCCCGTCGAGACATGCTTTTTCTGAAATCGATCATTTTTGAGCCCAACGCGTCGCATAATTTTTTCGTAATTTTTCCGTAATTCCGGTTTCAAATCATAAAAAAACACCCGCTATCATGAGACATGAAAACGGGTGATTTTGAGCTTAAAAATGGTCGGGATGATGAGAGTTGAACTCACGACCTTTTGACCCCCAGTCAAACGCGCTAACCAGGCTGCGCTACATCCCGACATGCCGATCATCATCGGCAATATATCAATATAGCATCCTTTTGAAAAAAGTCAAGCTGAATCCGGTCCATTTTCGCAAAACATGTTAGAGATTGACGATTGTAAATTTCAATCGGAAGGATTGTCCGCATTTCCTTCCGATTCCGGTTCATTGAGGCTTTCGGGGGCGTCTTCGATCATTTCATCCATGAGCTCCATCTCCTGCGACTTGGTGGTCTTCAATTCTTCCGCTTTCTTTTTGTAATGG
>JAEEQO010000143.1 GCA_016285335.1 Victivallales bacterium
ATCCCGACGACGATTTTCCTCCGTTCGATTCGGTTGTTCGAATCGACGACATAAACGAAATCGCCGAGCTGTTCCCGAAGGATCGCCGCCTGTTTGACCATGACCCGTTTTTGAGGCAGGGCGACCTGGACGTTGACTTTGACATACATCCCCGAATCCAGCAGTTCCTCTTCATTTTCCGCCGTAGCCTGAACACGGAACGTGCCGTCCTGCACCCTGTTGTTCCATGCGGAGATCCAGACTTTCTCCTGATATTCTTTGCCGTTCGGGAGGAATACCTTCACTTTGGGGCTTGTCTCGGGATCTTCTTTCGTTACGGGATAGTTTTCATAAATCCTCAGCACGGTAAGTTCATCGATGGAGAAATAGATCTTGACATTGCCTACGGACGTGATGGTGGCGAGGGGGCCGCTGGAAGGACCTACCATGTTGCCTACGCTGTAGGTCTTGAACCCGATATAACCATCGAACGGAGCCATGATCTGCGTGTAGCTGAGGGTGACTTTCTTCTCGGCCAGCTCCGCTTCGGCGGATTTCAGTTCGGCCTCTGCTGTTCGAAGGTCCATTTCCGCCGCGTCATAATTGCGCTGGGAGGTCGCATTGGTTCTCAAAAGCGATTCCTGCCGCTCGAATTCAACTTTTTTATTGGTCAGTTCCGCATTGCATCTGTTGACGTAGGCTTCCGCTTTTTTGACCGCCGCCTCATAAACCGCGGGGTCGATCTGGAAAAGCTTGGTGCCTTTTTTTACAAGATCTCCCTCCGTGAAATTTGCTTCGGTCAGGAATCCGGAAACATTGGCGGAAAGATTGACGGTCTCGAATGCCTGAACCTCTCCGATCTCGGTCACAGTATCGGCGAATTCCATTTCGATGGCAGGTTCGACAACGACCGCAGGCACGATCTGAACTTCTTCAGGCGTTTCTTCGTCGCAGCCGGAAAGCAGGATCAAACTGCTGAGCGCCGCCGCAAGAACAGGATTGATTTTCATGACGACTATCCTTTGTTTGAGGGAAACTTGTGTTAGCATTTTTTCGTGATACGCACAATTTACACCCTCAAACACAAAAAATCAAGGAAAGAATCCCCGTCCGGCATGAAATATATATTCAAGTTTTCTCGCTATTGGGCGGACGAGCGGGAACCGGTCCCGAAATGGATTCAGGTGCGTGTCAAACTAAACGCACGTTTTCGCCCCTCATTGTGCGCTTACTCTGACAAACGTGCAGTTACCTTGACAAGTGACGGTTTTTCTGCGGGCATCAGATGCTGAAAAGCGAGCCGATCTTCTTCCCGAGCAGGACGGACGCCGCGGCGAGGATGGACGCCAGAAAGCACATGGACCATACGCCGAACGCGGCGGCAGTGTCCGGCCCGGATCCGAGATACTGCGACAGCTCGTAGATCGCCTTCGTGATCGGGTAGAATTCGGCTTTCTGGGCGAGGATCAGGGAGTCGGAGACCTCCATCATGGAGAAGCTGAACGCGAACAGCGCGCCCACGACCAGGTTCGCCGCCACCAGCGGCAGCGTGATCTTCATCAGGGTGCGAACGCCGCTTGCTCCGGCGTTGCGGGAGGCGCGTTCCAGTTCTTCCGGCGTCTGGTCGAGGCCGCCTGCGACGGACCGCAGAACGTACGGCACGCGCCGGACCGCGTAGGCGACGGCGAGCAGGAAGACAGGATTCGCGACGGGATCGAAAAGCGTGTGCGCCCACTGGTAGCGGATGGACATGCCAAGGAAGCCGACGGCCATCACGACGCCGGGGATCATGAGCGGAGTCATGGCGACGAGGTCAAGCAGCCAGCCGAACTTGAGGCTGGCGCGGCGGGTCAGGAACGCGGTCAGGACGCCAGCGAACAGAGACAGCACCGTCGCGAGGCACGCGTATTTCAAGCTGTTCATGATGCTCGGAACGACCAGGTGGTCGCCGAGCGCGTTGCGGTAGTGCATCAGCGAGAAGTGTTCCGGCAGGATCGTCCCGCTCCAGCTCGTGGAGGACGCGATCAGCACGAGGCAGATGTGGGGCAGTGCGGCGATGAACGTGAACCCGATGAAGACAGCGAGCGGGATCCAGCGGGCCGGGCCGTTCAGCGTGCGGGCGGATGCCCCCGGCGTTCCTTTCGCGGCCGAGGCGGCGGCGCCGCGTCCGAGCAGGAGTTTCGCCCCGAGGTAGAGCAGACAGGAAATGCCGAGCGTGACGATCACGAGCGAATAGGCGGCGGGATTGGTGCCGAGCTCGGTCACGCCGTTGTAGATCTGGACCGGGGTGACGGTGTTGTACCCGAACATCAGCGGAGTGCCGAGTTCCGTGAACGCCCAGATCAGCACGATGCTGCCGCCTGCGAGGAGTCCGGGGCGGAGCATGGGCAGCGTGATGCGGCGGAACCTCTGCCAGGGGCCGGCCCCGGCGTTGCGGGCGGATTCGATCAGCGACGGGTCGATGTTCGCGAACGCGGTGATGAGGTTCAGGTAGGCGATCGGGTAGAGGTGCAGCGCCTGGATCACGCAGACGCTCCAGAACCTGCCGCTGCCGCCGAGCCAGTCGACCGGAGGCAGGCCGGCGGCGGTGAGGATGCTGTTCAGAAGGCCGTAATGGCCGAGGAGCTGCTGGAATCCGAGCGCGCCCACGAAAGGCGGCAGGATCATCGGCGCCATCATCAGCACGGAGCACGCGGCTTTGCCGGGGAAGTCGTACTTGTCATAGAGCGCGGCGAGCGGGATGGAGATCAGGAAGACGATGATCGTGGTCACGACCGCCACGGCGAGCGAGTTTATCATGCCCTGGAGGTACAGACGGCTGCGGAAGACCTCCCGCATGACCGCCGGGTCGCAGCCCTCCGCCACGACCGTGAAGAGCGGCAGGAAGAGGAACAGCGCGAAGAAGGCCAGGACCGCCAGCGCCAGAAAGAGAGAGAGGAAGCGTTTCATCGGGCCCGGGCTCCTTTCTCCCGTGCGATTTTTTCGGCGCGGCGGTAGCTTTCGCGCGCGGCTTCGGTCCATCGGATGCGGGCCGCGGCGGCTTCGGCGGGCGTGCCGCTCAGGGCTTTCGATTCGTCCGCCGCCTTTTCATAGGGCACGGGGAGTGTGAGGAGTTCTGCCATGGCCTCGGGATTCGCAGCCGGGCCCCCGTTGTCGAGGATGGCTTTCCAGGCGGCGCGGAGGTCGTCCTCAGGGTCGAGCGCGGCACATTTGATGAGCACGCGGATGAGGCTGAAATAGCGCCCCGTCCAGTCGGAGCGGTATTCGAACGTGCCGCCGAGGTCGTAGGGGCGGTAGTCGGGAATGCTCTGGTATTCCGCAGGGATCTTGACCGGGCTGTCCTTGCGGACGGTCGGGCGGAGCTGGGCATAGCGGACGGGGCCGCCGGGCGTACCGGGTTTCTGAAGCCAGATCGCCGCGCCTTCCTCCGACAGCAGGAAGTCGATAAAGTCCCTGGCGGCGTTCGGATTCGGCGCTCCGCGGAGGAGCTGGACGGGGTCGGCGGTGACCGCCGTGCCGCCGCGCGGCATGACGTAGGTCAGGGTCGGCGCTCCGGTCGTAATGCGGGACCAGTCGGCTTCGCTGAGCCCGTAGAAGTCGATGCAGACGCCAGCCGCGGCCTCGCCGGAGGAGACGTCGCGGACCACCTTGCCCGCGCTGTCGGCGATGGACCGCGCGTTCGCCGTGAGAAGCTTGACGCGGCGGAATCCCTCGAGCCAGCCCTGTTCCGGTCCAAGCTCGGCCATCGCCTGCTGGATGATCATTTCGTAGCACTTGTTGATGGAGCCGGACTTGGTCGGGTCGGCGAGCACGAGCGTGCCGAAGTATGCGGGCTTCGTGAGGTCGATCCAGTTCTGCGGCGATTCGACGCCGAGCTCGCGGATACGCCGGAAATTGTATGCGATGCCGAACGACGACAGGCAGTAGCCGTAATAGCGCCCCTGCGGATCGTAGATCTGCTCGCCGGCGAAACTCATCGGGATCACGCCGTCGGTGAAGTAGTCGGGGTGGCGTTCCTTCACGCCCGCGTCGACCGCATAGCCCATGGAGGCGAACTTCCCCTGGTCGTAGGTGCCGCCGCCGAAGAAGAGGTCGATGCCGATGCCGATGTCGGATTCGAGGAAAAGCTTACGCGCCGGGTTGTCCTCCGCTTTGAGCTTGGAATCCTTGAACGCCGCCGCGGTCTCCTTGTTCCATTCCAGCCCGTTCTGAAGCGCGTACAGGCGGAACTCCGCCTCGAAACGGTCGTTGATGTACCGCACGATGTCGCTGGTGCCGCCGGGACTCCGCCAGTCGATCATCACGTCGTGCCCGCGGTGCGCCTTGTACCATTCGCGGAACGCGTGTTCGAACTCGTACTTGATCTGCTCCGAGTTCGGCGTGATGATCACGAGGCGTTCCGGCGCCGACGGGCTCCAGTCCGCGGATGGACGCAGCGCAAGCGGCAGGATGACGAGCAGGACCGGAACAACCAGGGCGAGCAGAATGCGTTTCATGGGGGTGATTTCCTGATGCTACCGGGCGTTTTCGGGCGGGAGGACGGCGATCGCTTCCGGCGGGACGGCGCAGACGACGCTGTCGCCGGGATGGCGTTCGGGCGCGGCGGATTCGCTGGCGTGAAGCGTGAAGCCGGACGCGTCGAGCGTGAGTCCGGTCGTCTCGCCGAGGAACACACTGTCGCGGACTACGCACGGGATCGCGTTGACGGAATCGGGTGCGGCTCCGGGGCGGACCGCCTCGTGACGGATCATAAGCGTGCAGACGTCGCCGGGAGCGGGCTGCACGGGCTGTCCGTCCAGCAGGACGCGGAATTCGCCGACGGGCGTTTTGAAGACGCCAAGTCCGTTCCCGGTCCCGGTACACGTTGCATCCAGGAAATCTGCGTCGCCGAGGAAGGATGCGGTGAACTTCGTCGCGGGCCGCGTGTAAAGCGTCCGGGGCGCGTCGATCTGGAGAATCACGCCGTCCTTCATGACGGCGATGCGGTCGCCCACGCTGAGCGCTTCGCGGCGGTCGTGCGTGACGTAGAGAGCGGTCAGGCGGCGTTCCTTGCAGATGCGTCGGATCTCGGTGCGCATGAGGTCGCGGAGGCGGGCGTCGAGGTTGGACAGCGGTTCGTCGAGAAGCAGGATGGAGCCTTTGAGCGCGAGGGCGCGGGCGAGGGCGACGCGCTGCTGCTGGCCGCCGGAAAGCTCGTTGACCTTGCGTTTCGCGAACTCGGACATGCCGACCACGGCGAGCATCTCCTCGACGGTCTTCCGTATCTCCTCGCGCGGGAGCTTCCGGATGCCGAGGCCGAACTCGATGTTTTCGGCGACGTTCAGATGCGGCCACAGGGCGTAGTTCTGGAACACCATCGGGGTGTTGCGGGACTCCGGGGGCAGGGCGGATACGTCGCGCCCGTCAAGCACGACCGAGCCGGCGTCCTGCCGGATGAGCCCGGCGACGATGCGGAGAAGCGTGGATTTGCCGCAGCCGGAGGGGCCGAGCAGGAACATGAGTTCACCGGCTTCGACGGAGAGGTCGACGCCGCGGAGCACGGGCGTCCCGCCGTAGGATTTGGAGACGCCTTTGATCTTAAGCATAGCCATGATCGTACCCGGCTGCTCAGCGGAAGTTTTCGAACGTGAGGTCGTCGTCGGTGATGTCGATGAAGAAGAAGCCGAGCACGGCGTCCAGGATCTCGACCGGATGGATCGACACGTCGGCCTCGATCACGCCGAGCCCGAGCGAGCCGCCGATCTCCCAGAAGTCGATCGCGCCCTCCTTCGGCAGGAATATCTCGTCGGACGGCGTCACAAGCCCGTCCTTGTCCCACCAGTATTCCTTCGCGAGCAGGACCGCCGGACGGCGTTCCATGTTCGTGGAGACGAACGGGCCGGCTCCGCTGTAGTAGCCGTTCCGGCTGGCGAATCCGTACTGGCGGTTGTAGTCCTTGACCATCTGGGCTGTCGTGGCGACGCCGCCGCCGATCTCAAGTTCGTGCGTGGCGCGGAGGCTGGCGTGCGCCGTCAGGCCGACGCCGATGTTGAGCGAGAAAACGTCCAGAAGGTCGAGAACGCGGTTCGGGAAATAAAGCGTGACCTTGTCGACCCACTGCGACTGCGCATGGACGGACGCCGAAGCGCTGAAGAGCATGCCGATGCCGATGAGGATTGCTGCCAGACGGTGTTTCGTGTGTTTCATGGAATGATTCCTTATTGCGAAAGGTGTATTTGCGTATGGGGTTGGCGGGGACCGGTTCCCCGCGTTGATTTGACGTGCCGTTTGCGAAAAGACCTTTCCCGCGTCGGGAAAAACGGAATCGCAAACGGAATCATAGAACAATATGCCTTTTTTGTAAAAAGTCAAGATAAAACACTTGACTTTCTACCGTTTTTCCTGTATTTTATTATCAGGCAGAGTTCTGCCTCCTCCCGCCCGCACCCCCGAAACGGAACTCCCCGGATCATATTTTGCTTACCCAAATCTTTTTTCTGATCATCCTTGTCATCTGCAACGCCTTTTTCTCGGCCGCCGAGGTGGCGCTGATTTCCTTGAAACCCGTCATGCTGGAAGAACTGTCGAAACACGGGAAACGCGGAAAAGCCCTCGGTCAGCTCTCTTCTGACACGGGGCGTTTCCTTGCCACGGTCCAGATCGGTGTGACGCTCGCCGGATTCCTCGCCAGCGCGTTCGCATCCAACGCATTCTCCGATCCTCTGGCGAAGTGGCTGCAGGGGTATGCCGGCCTCTCATTCGAATCCCTCGACCAGATTTGCGTGGTGGTGATCACCATCGTCCTGTCGTACTTTTCGCTGGTCTTCGGCGAGCTCGTCCCGAAGCAGATCGCGCTCCGGTATACCTCCACGATCGCCCTGAACACCGCGATCCCCGTCCATGTCCTCTCCCGCATCACGTCTCCGCTGGTCTGGCTGCTGAATTCTTCCGTCAACCTCGTCATGAAGCCGTTCGGTTCGCCGGGAAACAACCAGAAAGTCACCGAGGAGGAGATTCGCTCGCTCGTGAACATGGGCGAAAAGGACGGCCTCATCGCGCCCGAGGAACGCCGCATCATCCAGAACGTATTCGAGATGGACGACATCACTTGCGGCGAGATCATGACCCGGCGCGGCGTGCTCTCCGCGATCGAGGAAGAGGATCCCCCCGAAAACGTTGAAAAGCTGCTGGTCGAAAAGGATTTTGCCGCCTATCCCGTCTGCCGCGGCGGCATCGACCAGATCGTCGGCATCCTGTACGTGGCGGACTATTTCCGCTTCAAGCAGAAAAACGGTTGCTCCCCGAAACCTGCCGATGTGATGAAAAAGCCGCATTTCGTGCCGGAGGGCGCCACGCTGCAGCATGTGCTGCACAATATGCGGCGAGATGAGTTCGAGATCGCCGTCGTGCTGGATGAGTTCGGAGGCACCGCGGGCATCGTCACACGCGACGACCTGCTGGAAGAGCTTGTCGGTTCGCTTCATCCGCAGAAACCGGAGGAATTGTTCATCCATGTTTCCGAATTCGTCTGGGAGTCCGGCGGACTTGTGCGTGTGGCAGAGGTCGAACGCCAGCTGGACCGGAAACTCCCGGACGACGACCACCGTCCCGATACCGTCGGCGGGCTTCTGATGGCGGAACTCGACGATATCCCCGAGATCGGCGATGCCGCCATGATCGGCGGACTGCGCTTTACCGTGCTGAACCTCGACGGACGCCGCATCTCGCGTGTCAGGATCGAAGTTCCCGAGCCCGCCTCCTGAAGACGCCCCGGATGCCGCGAAAGAGGCGCGGACATTTAGCTTCTGACAGATTTTTTCGGTAAAAATTCGTTTTTCAACTTGTCTTTCCGTGTTGATGTGATATATTTCACTCTGTAAATTTAT
>JAEEQO010000144.1 GCA_016285335.1 Victivallales bacterium
TTCCTGTCTTCAAGCCTTGACAAAACGATAACAAAGGCTTATTTTATGGTAACGAAGAATCGCATCCGGCGGTTCTTATCCGTTAACAGCCGAACACTATCGCGAAAATGAATTGATAGAGGTTCCCTTTACAATACTATATCTCAGCTTGCAAGAAATTCAAGCGTTTTTCCGTCGTTTTTCCGACGATTTCCGTTTTTTTTAAAGACTATATCGTTAAGACGGATGTCATTTTCGCACAAACACGGCCTTATCTTCTGAAGCCGTTGAACCGGAAACGGAAAACGTCTTTCAGGTAAGCCCGGTACATTCGCGGAAAGAAACACTTCCGCCTCACGCGAAAAAGCCGTCCACCTCAAAGAAAAAGCGGCATCCGGGGAAATCGGATGCCGCATATACGGATCGTTGCAACGGACTATGCCGTGCCGAAAACGCGATGGATCACTTCCTCGCGTGGCAGGTGGAATCGCCGGCGCAGCTCGTGTCGCCCGTTTTGCGCTTCGGGCAGTCGGTCCAGTCGCCGAAACCGGTGGTGGCGCCCTTGGTTGGGCTGGAGTCGGAGTAGGTCGTCTTCTTGGAGATGTTGTAGGTGCCGGAGGCCGGGAACGTCTGCTGCGGCTTCACGTGCTTCACGTGACCGTCGAGGTAGAGCTCGCCGGCGGTGCTGTGGGAGGTCATGCGCTTGTAGATGGAGACCTGCTGATGGACCGCGCTGGCGGAGCCGGGGCTGTTGAGGCTGGTGCTGGAGAAGGAGGCGCTGCCGATGGTGTTGCCTTCGGAGACGTTTTCGCCGATGATGATGAGGGAGGATGCGGTGTAGACGGAGGTGGTCTTGTTGCCGCTGATGGCGCCCTTGCCGTCCGCGGTGGATTCACCGCCGTTGGCGTTCAATGTGAGGGAGATTTTCGGATGGATGACTTCCTGCAGGTTGTTGAGGCTGTAGGACTTCTTGTTGTTGCCCGGATTGTCGCTGGAGGAGTCGGCGTCGCAGAAGAAAGACTTGCGGAACGGGGAGTTGTTCCGGTCCTGGCCGAGGGCGTCGATGAGGGCGTTTTCCCAGCCGCAGCTGCCGCCGGACGGGATCATGGCCGTGAGGGCCGGCATGAAGTCGTTGAAGCTGGTGGCATACATCTGAAATGCCTTGGACATCTGTCCGAGGTTGCTGACGCAGGTGGCGGTGCTCGCACTTTCACGCGCGCTCTGAAGGGCGGGCAGCAGCATGGACGCCAGGATCGCGATGATGCAGATGACGACCAGCAGCTCAATCAGGGTAAATGCGTGTTTGCATTGTTTCATTTTGTGCTTGCCTTTCGATTGAAGTTGTTTTATGGTTTGTATTGTTTGATCGTTGTCAGTCGCGGGTGCGGAATTTCCCGGGGGAAAGTCCAGCACTATATATTATACCGGATTTCTTGAGAAATGCAAATGGCAAAACGTTAAAAAGTCGGAAAAAACTATGCCTTTTCCAAGAAAAGTACCGCCATTTCCCGGATAGTATAGGATTTCAAACGTTTTTGCGTTATTCCTTTGCCGGTTTGTACGGGTCGAATCTGTAGCTGCCGCTTTCCTTCGAAATGTAGCCCACGCCGGGGAACGGGATGTGCGCGCCGAAGACGATGTTGCCTTCCTTGCTCATTGTCTCCAGGAAGGAGACGCGGGTCTGGTAGGCGAGCTTCTTGTCGTTGTCGAACGAAGCGCAGTATTCGGGATGTTCGATCTGGAGGTCGGCCGCGTGGACCACGTCGCCGACGAAGCGGAGCTTGCCCTGGCGGTAGTAGCAGTGGCCGGGGGTGTGGCCGACCGCCTTCACAGCGTACACGCCGGACACGACGGGCTCGCCGAAGTTCAGCGTCTGGATGCGTCCGTTGTAGGCCGAAATGAACTTGCGGAGGATTTCGCTTTCTTTCTGTTTGGAGGGAGCGCTCCAGTATTTCCACTCCTCGTAGGTCACGTACACTTTCGCGTTCGGGAACACCGCCGCGCCGTCCTTGTCCACGAGCCCGCCGATGTGGTCGGGGTGCAGGTGCGTGAGGAGGATGTAGTCGACCGCCTTCGGCTTCACGTTTGCGGCGGCGAGCTTGGTCACGAGCGAGCCTTTCGGGTCGAAGTTGCCCGCGTCGATAAGGAACGTCTTGAAGTTGTACCGCATGACGAAGCAGTTCACGGAGGCCGGGTATTCCTTCTTCAGCTTGTCGGCTTTCAGGGAGGACGTCTTGGTATAGTCGGTGAAGAGGGTCCCCTTCATCGTCGTAGCCTTGTCGCGGATGGCGTACACTTCCACGTCGTTGGAAAATGTGAACTTTTTCACGTCGGGAGAGTCGGCGGCGAACGCGGCGGCTCCGGCGCAGAGGATGGCGGCGGCGGCAGTCAGGAATTTCATATCGCACCTCGTTTCTTGGTCTTGCAGGGTGGAAAAATCGTTTTTTCCTACAATATACTATGAAAAACTGAAATTTCAAACCTTGAAAAAGAGGAAAATGCGGCTAAATTAAAGAAATCTTTTTGCGTCGGCCTTTTCCGAGGCTTTTTTCATTCGTTCCGCCCTGTTTCTCCGAGGTATTCATGTTCTGGCTCACCCTGATTCTTTTCACGGTCGCATACGCCCCGTGCAGCATCGGTTTTTCCCTGCCCGTCAAACGGCGCTGGCGGTCGCTCGTCGCGCTGCTGCTGTTCTTCCTCACGCTCGGCGTCCAGGTCCTGCTGTTCGCGGGCGTCCTGCCGCGTGCCGTGCTCCTGCCCGCGGCGTGGTTCTCCGGCGTACTGATCTTCGCCACGCCGTTCTTCTTCCTGCGCGACCTGGTCCTGCTCGGTCTGCGCCTCGCGAAAAAACGCATCCCGAACCAGAAATACGTGATCGCGGCGATCCTGGTCCTGTCCGGCTCGCTCGCGGCATGGGGCGAATACTGCGCGGTCACGCCGCCCGCGGTCAAGCACGTGGAGATCCGCGGCGGCATTCCGGCCGGACTCGACGGGTTCAGGATCGTTTACCTGAGCGACACCCACATCAGCAGAACGAGCCACAAGCTCTACCTGTGGACGATCGTATGCCGCACCAACGCCCTGCGTCCGGACGTGGTCCTGCTCGGCGGCGACCTGGGCGACCTGAAGCCGGACGAGATCAAGCCGTACATGCATCAGCTCGGCGACCTGCACGCGGCGTACGGCGTCTACTCCGCGCCCGGCAACCACGAATATTACCGCGGGTTCGACGAATGGATCGCATTCCTCGACTCCGTCGGCATCGAATCGCTGCTCAACCGGCACGTCGTGATCGAACACGGCGGGGCGAAGCTCGTGATCGCCGGCGTCCCGGACGATGCGCCGGACAACAAATGGTACGTGGGGCGCGAGAGGCCCGACCTGGACAAGACGCTCGCCGGAGCTCCGGAGGACGCGCCGGTCGTCCTGCTGGCGCATAAGCCGTTGCTCGCGCACGATTATGCCGCGCACGGCGGCATCCGGCTTCAGCTCTCCGGCCATACTCACGGCGGCATGATCGCCGGGGTGCCGGCGTTCCTCGTCAAGCTCGCGAACAAAGGGTTCGTGTCCGGCCTGTATCAGGTCGGAAATATGACTCTGTACGTGAGCAACGGCGCGGGCCTCTGGAACGGCTTCCTGTTCCGCCTCGGCGTTCCCTCCGAGATCACGGAGATCGTTCTGCGTGCGGACACGGAAGACGTCGCCGCAGACTGAGCCCGGTTTTGAACCGCGGACGGAAATCTGTCCCTGTCCGAAGCGGATTTCCGGTTTCCGCTCCGGTCAAATTCCCCTCAAACAGAACAAGAAATCGAGCAAGAAAGAAGCCTCCCCGGATTCGAGGAGGCTTCGAACATTCTGAAGCGAAAGCGTGCGGCGGAACGCCGCGTTTCCACTTACTTGTCGTCGGTGGGGTCGATCGTCCACATGTTGTGGTCGGGAGCGTCGTAGATCGTCTCATGCCCTTGCTGGATGGTCGCGCCGGGATGCAGCATGCCCACGTGGCCGTCGCAGAAGAGGTAGTTCCAGCTGTGGTTGTGCAGGGACTTGGGGGAGAAGTAGTCGGACTTCGGGATCTTGTTTTCGGAGGCCACGCGGAAGTTCTTGCCGGCCTGGTCGACGCCCCAGTCGGCATAGATGCCGAGCGTCTGCGTACAGGCGGCGGACATGGCGCTGTAGGTGGCGGTCACGAATCCGAGGTCGCCGCGGGTCATCGGAGCCCATTCCGCGAGCAGGATGGTGCGGGTCGGGATCGGGACCATGGCGCGTCTGGTGGCCTTGAACGGGGTGGAGATGTGCGCGAGCGTGCGGCCGTCGGCGCCCGCGGCGTGGCTCATACCGAAGGAGCGGAGCGGGTACTTGTCCTTCTGATTGGAATGGCGCGGGATATTGTCGCCGGGGCAGGCGAAAATTTTGATGTTCTGGAATACGCTGCCTTTTTTGGTGAGGCTGGCCTCCGGTGCGCCCTGGTACCCGAGCTTCTGGACGAGTTCGTTGCCGACGGGCAGGTAGCTGATGAGCACGCGGTCCCACAGGGAGTCGTAGGAGCCGCTGCCGGAATAGTCGTACACGAACGACGCCTTCGCCGTGGCGGGCATGTAGTACTGCGTGTCGTTCACGTACATCATGGACAACGTGCCGAGCTGCTTGGCGCTGTTCGTGCAGCCCGCGGCGAGCGCGGACTTGCGGGCGGACCCGAGAGCCGGCAGAAGCATGGCGGCGAGGATGCCGATGATCGCCACCACGATCAGAAGTTCGATCAGGGTGAACCTGCTGTGTCTCGTACGGGCTTCTGCTCCGGGAGCGAAGCGGGAAGGAACATTGTCTTGTCTCATGGTGCGGCTCCTGCTTGGTGCGATTTATAGATTTTTTTGCGATAATATGCGGTTCGGGATGAACGGTTTCCGGCCCCGCGGGCCCGATTCCGTTAGTATATAATATACCGCAAAAAAAAAAAATCAAGCGTTAAAATTAAAAAAATTACATAATCGCTTCGAAAAAATGAATTAGTGAAAGAAACTAAAGAAAATCCCAAAGAGGGCGAGTCCGCAGGGGCATTCGGTGTTTCACAGGACGGATTCGCCGGAGCAGACACAGTAAATCAGGTAAAACGGATAAAACGGGAGACATGCGACATCCGCGACGAATGCCGCGGGAACCCAGAATATCTTCCAGCACCAGCCGAAGAATCCGGTCGATTGTTCGTTGTCCTGTTTCGCCTCGGCTTCGAGCTCACGCGAGAACGGATGAAGATTGCGGAACCCCAAATCCGCAGCCGTCAGCGCCTGAAAGCGGGCGCCGTCCCGCTCGTACGGAAAAACAAGAAGATGTACCGTGGCATTCTGTTCATGGGCGTCATGGCCGACCTCCGACTCCGCCGCGCCGCCGGAGACCGTGCGATACTCGGGATAAAACTCGTTCATCACCTGATCGAACGGCGCGAGAAAGGAAACCGCAAACGGTTCGGACAGGAGAGGCAGATCGTCGGGCTGCGCCCGCAGTTCGAGTGTTTCCCCGGCGGAAAGGATCGGCCCAGGAGCGGACGGATCGGCATTCCCGCGAACGCACTCCGCAGGCGAAGGAAACTCCATGATCCCGTCAGGAGCCCGGAACCCGCCTCCCGAACCGATGGACGGCGAGCTCGCCGCCCGCGCGGCGGAGGCGTCGGGTATCACGTTCAGCTCAATGCGTATCAGATCGTCCGGGACGGGATTCAGCGGGATGCGTTTTTCGTAAGTCCGAACCGTTTCGGTCGGCGCAACGCCGAACGCATGAAGAAACGGGATGCAGTAATAATCTTTTTCCTTCCGGCAGGAAAACACGATTTCGCCGCGGTCGGGGGAGAACTCGTAATGCTCTCCGGCGATGTACGATCGGGTCGAGCCGAGTTCATCCAGCGTCACGGCCGTGAAGCACCCGGTGAAGCAGAATCCTGCCGCAACGACGAGCGCGGCGAACAGAAAATCGCGGACGAGTGTCTTTTTCGAGGTCATGTCATTGCTCCGTAGGACTTGCAGCTGTTATACTATATCGCAGAAGATGGAAAAGTCAAGCAGCCGTATTCCGACATCAAACACGATTTCCGTGCAAAGAAAAATCCCCGGTGGACAAATCCGCCGGGGAAAACCAAGAGGCAATCAGGGGACCTCGGCCGGAGGCTCCCTGAAAGAAGCCGGGATCAGGCGTTCAGAGCGTTCTGGATGAGCGCAGTGAAGGAGTCGGCCTTGAGGGCCGCGCCGCCGATGAGGCCGCCGTCGATGTCCTGCTTGGAGACGAGCGCGCCGGAGTTTTCGGCTTTCATGCTGCCGCCGTACTGGACGACGATGTCCTGCGCCTTGTCGCCGAAGAGGGCGGTCAGGACGGAGCGGATGAACGCGTGCGTTTCCTGCGCGACGTCGGGCGTGGCGGTCTTGCCGGTGCCGATGGCCCAGACGGGCTCGTAGGCGATCGTGATCGCGTCCATGTCGGCAGCGGTGATGTCGGCGAACGCGCCGCGGATCTGCTTTTCGAGGACGGTGTTGGTCACGCCGCCTTCGCGTTCGGCGAGGGTTTCGCCGATGCAGACGATGGGCTTCAGGCCGTATTTGAGGGCGGCCTTGATCCGCTGGTTGACGGTCTCGTCTGTCTCGCCGAAATACTGGCGGCGTTCGCTGTGGCCGATGATGACGTATTCGACGCCGATTTCCTTCAGCATGGCGCCGGAGATTTCGCCGGTGTACGCGCCGTTGTCGGCCCAGTGGATGTTCTGGGCACCGACCTTGACGTTGGAACCCTTGAGGATTTCAACGGCGGTGGCGAGGCTGGTGAAGGTGGGGCAGACGGCGATTTCGCACTTGCCGGCGAACTGCGCGAGGGAGGCTTTCAGGGCGGAAGCGAGTTCGGCGGTTTCCGCCGCGGTCTTGTTCATCTTCCAGTTGCCCGCGATGAAGATTTTGCGTGCCATAGTAGCAGATTTCCTGTAGTGGAGTGGTGCGGGCGTCCGGCGAAAGCCCGAGGGGAGCCGCCGGACGCGTCCGCGAGGTGATTACTTGTCGGAGAGAGCCACGACGCCGGGGAGGTCCTTGCCTTCGAGGAACTCGAGGGAAGCGCCGCCGCCGGTGGAGATATGGGTCATCTTGGAGGCGAGACCGCTCTTGTTGACAGCCGCGACGGAGTCGCCGCCGCCGATGATGGAGGTGGCGCCGGAGTCGGCGACGGCCTGGCAGACGCCCATGGTGCCGTTCGCGAAGTTGGACATTTCAAAGCAGCCCATCGGGCCGTTCCAGACGACGGTCTTCGCGCCCTTGATGGCGTTGGCGTAGAGCTCGATCGTCTTGGGGCCGATATCGAGGGCCATCCAGCCTTCCGGGATGTCGTCGGTGACGGTCTGGATGTTCGCGTCGTTGGAGAAAGCGTCCGCGGCGAGGTTGTCGACGGGGAGCAGGAACTGGACGTTGAGCTCTTTCGCCTTGGCGATCATGTCGCGGGCGTACTGGAGCTGGTCGTCCTCGCAGAGGGACTTGCCGATGTTGTGGCCCTGCGCCTTCAGGAACGTGTATGCCATGCCGCCGCCGATGATGAGCGTGTTGACCTTGGTGAGCAGGTTGTTCACGACCGCGAGCTTGTCGGAGACCTTCGCGCCGCCGAGGATGGCGACGAACGGGCGGACCGGGTTGTTCACGGCGTTGCCGAGGAACGCGATTTCCTTTTCCATGAGGAAACCGGCGACGGAGGTGCCGATGTACTTGGTGATGACGGCGGTGGAGGCGTGGGCGCGGTG
>JAEEQO010000145.1 GCA_016285335.1 Victivallales bacterium
TCCGCGCTCAGCAGCGACGGCTACACGTTCACCGACGTGAACAACAACAAGCCCGTGCTCCTCGGCATCGACCTCGCCGAGCAGAAGGGCATCCGCGATCCGCACATCTTCCGCGGCCCCGACGGCTTCTACATGGCGGCGACCGACCTGCACATTTACGCCCAGCGGCAGGGGCTCCGCTCCACCCAGTGGCAGCGCGACGGCCAGAAATACGGCTGGGGCAACAACCGCAGCCTCGTCCTGATGAAGTCGAAAGACCTCATCAACTGGACCAGCACGCACTTCGACGTCGCGGCGGCGTTCCCCGAGCTCGGCGACATCAGCCAGGCGTGGGCCCCGGAAACCGCCTACGACCCGGAGGAAGGCAAGATCTTCGTCTACTTCACGCTCGGGCTCAAGGGCGGTGAAGTGAAGCAGCTCTATTATTCTTACACGGACAAGGATTTCACAAAACTCGTGACCGTGCCGAAGCTCCTCGGATTCGATCCCGACCTGGGCGACCACTCCTACATCGACGGCGACCTCTCCTACGGCAACGGCAAGTTCCACCTCTTCGACTACGACAGCGGCATCAAGCACGCCGAGTCCGACCATCTGCTCTACGGCTACAAGTACGTGAACGACGAGAACTGCGCGAAGACCGGCGGCGCGGTGGAGGCCCCGAACGTGTGGCGCCGCATCGGCACCGACAAGTACGTGCTCATGTTCGACAACTACAGCTTCCCGAACGAAATGGCGTTCAGCGAGACCACGGACTTCCGCGAGTTCACGAACCTCGGCCGCTTCAACCAGGGCGTCATGAAGACCACGAACTTCACCGGAGCCAAGCACGGTGCGGTCATCATGCTGACCAAAGACGAGGCCGAAGCCTTCGCGAAATACTGCGGCATCGAAAAATACTGATCTCCGCCTGCCCTCATTTCCCGCCGGGACGAAAACCATACCGTCCCGGTGTTTTTTTGTCTTCGCGCACGTGTTCAGCTTGATTTTTAAAAAGAATTATGCTATATTAGGTTTTTGTATTTGAAGATAGGATTGCGCGCGATTTCCGTTTCCCTCAAATTAAAGGAAAACGCCGCACCAGACGGAGCACCATCGAACATGATCAAAAGCATCTTACTGACCGGCGTGGGCGGACAGGGCATCCTGTTCGCGGCGGGCATCATCGCGTCCGCAGCCGAAGCCGCCGGATTCAACGTCACGACCAACGAGATCCACGGCATGGCGCAGCGCGGCGGCAGCGTGACCGCCCAGGTCCGCTACGGCGAAGGCTCGTTCGCCCCGCTCGCGGTCTCCGGCGGCATCGACGTGATCGCCGCCATGGAGCACATCGAAGCCGTCCGCTACGCCCACTGCCTGAAGCCCGGCGGACTCGCGGTCGTCGCGAAAACGAGCGTGATCCCGGTCACCGTGACGACCGGCGCATGCACCTATCCCGACGACGTGGAGGACCGCCTGCACGCCGTCTTCCCGCGCCTCGTGTACCTGGACTGCAACGCCCTCGCGCAGGAGCTCGGCAACGTCCGCCTCGCGAACACGATCCTGACGGGCGCGCTCTCCCGCGGGCTCCCCGAGATCAACGAAGACCACTGGCGCGCAGGCCTCCTCGCCCGCGTCAAGAAAGGGTTTGAAGAAGCAAACTTAACCGCATTCACGAAAGGAAGAATGCTATGTTCCGATATTTGAACGAAGAACTCGAAACGCTCTCCCGCGCCCAGATCACCGAACTCCAGAACAAACGCCTGAAGGAGATCGTCGCCCACACCGCGAAGAACTCTCCCTGGTCCGCCGCCCGCTACAAGGCCGCCGGCATCGATCCCGCGAACTTCCGCGGCCTCGCCGACCTCCACAAGCTCCCGTTCTGCTCCAAGAAGGACTTCCGCGACCAGTACCCGCTCGGAATGTCCTGCGTGCCGCGCAACCGGCTCGCCGAAATGCACATGTCCAGCGGCTCCACCGGCACCCCGGTCGTGATGCCCTACACGCTCGCCGACCTGAAGCAGTGGGCGCGCTGCATGGGCCGCTGCTACGTCATGGCGGGCGCGAATCCCGGCGACACCTGCCAGATCACGCCCGGCTTCGGCCTCTTCAACGGCGGCTTCGGCTGCTACCACGGCGCGCGCGAGGCGGGGCTCTTCGTCGTCCCGACCGGCGCGGGCAACACCGTCCGCCAGATCAAGCTGGCGCGCGACTTCCAGACCCGCGTGATGGTCGCCGTCGTGTCCTACTCCATCCGCATCATGGAGATCCTCGCCGAGACCAATCAGTCCCTGCCCGACCTGAAGATCGGCATCTTCGGCGCGGAATCGTTCTCCCCCGGCATGAAGAAGCGCATCCGCGACGGACTTGGCATCGATGCGTTCGACATCTACGGCATGACCGAGACCGGCGGCATCGGCAGCGGCATGGACTGCCCCGCCCACGAAGGCATCCACATGTGGGAAGACGAGTACATCGTCGAAGTCGTCGACCACGAGACCGGCGAGCCCGTCCCGGACGGAGAATTCGGCGAGATCACGGTCACCAGCCTCACCCGCGAAGCGCTCCCCGTGATCCGCTTCAAGACCGGCGACCGCGGCCGCATCCTGACCCGCGAAAAATGCGTCTGCGGACGCACCCATCTGCGCCTCGACACCATCAGCGGCCGCCTCGACGACATGCTCATCATCTCCGGCGTGAACTTCTTCCCGAACCAGGTCGAGCAGTCCCTGCTGAAGGTCCCCGGCGTGCTCCCGAACTACCAGATCATCATCCGCGACGACCACGGCATCAAGAGCCTGCGCGTGAACGTGGAGGCCGAGCCCGGCGTGACCGGATACATGGTCGAAAAACAGCTGAAGGAAGACCTCGGGTTCTCGCCGGAAGGCGATATCTACAAGCCCGGCGAACTCCCCCGCACCGAAGGCAAGGCCAAGCGCATCTTCTACGAAACGGTCGGCGAAGAGAACAAAACCGAAGGAGGCAAATGATGGAAAGCGTCGTTTCACCTGAAATCCTCGGCTACATGGAGCATTCCTCCTGGATCCGCAGGATGTTCGAAGCGGGCATCGAGCTCAAGAAGAAATACGGCGACGACCAGGTCTACGATTTCAGCCTCGGCAATCCCGATATGCCCCCGCCGCCCGAAGTGAAGGCCGCGCTGCTCGACTTCGCGCAGACCGCCGACCGGCCCTACGCCATCGGCTACATGCCGAACGCCGGTTTCGCGGACACCCGCACCGCACTCGCCCGCAAGGTCTCGCAGGAGCAGTCCGCGGAGATCGACGCCTCGCACGTGATCGTGACCTGCGGCGCCGCCGGCGGCCTGAATGCCGTCTTCCGCGCCACGCTGGAGCCCGGCTGCGAAGTCCTCTGCCCCGCGCCCTACTTCGTCGAATACGGCTTCTACGTCTCGAACTTCGGCGGCAAGCTCCGCCCCGTACCGTCGCACCCGGAGGATTTCTCGCTCGACATCGAGGGATTCCGCGCCGCGCTGAGCGACAAGACGCGCGCCGTGATCATCAACTCCCCGAACAACCCGACCGGCCGCATCTACAACCGTGAAGAACTCGCCGCGCTCGCCGACGCCCTCCGCGAACAGTCCGAAAAGAACGGCCGTCCGATCCTGCTCATTTCCGACGAGCCGTACCGCTTCCTCAACTTCGAACATCTCGAAATCCCCTCGCTCTTCTCGCTCTACGACGACTCCATCGTGATCGGCTCATTCTCCAAGAACCTCTCGCTTGCGGGCGAACGCGTCGGCTACGTGGCCGCCGCCCCGTATTTCCACGGCGTGAAGGAATTCATCGCGGCCATCACCATGACCAACCGCATCCTCGGATTCGTGAACGCCCCCGCGATCGGCCAGAAGGTGCTGAACAAGTGCATCGACTGCGAGGTCGACCCGGTCCTGTACGGACGCCGCCGCGACATGATGGCCGACGTCCTGCGCGAGGCCGGATTCGAGTTCTACCTCCCGCCCGGAGCGTTCTACTTCTTCCCGAAGACCCCGATCGCGGACGATGTCGAGTTCGTGCGCATCCTGCAAGGGGAACGCATCCTCGCAGTCCCCGGCGTCGGATTCGGCATGGCTGGCTTCATCCGCCTCGCCTTCTGCGTGCCGGAACGCACCATCACGGATTCGCTCCCGTCCTTCAAGCGCGCCGTGGCCTCGGTCCGGAGGTAATCCCCCATGCGTCTGCTCCTCACCGGAAACGAGGCCATCGCTCGCGGCGCGTGGGAAGGCGGCGTGACGGCGGCATTCGGCTACCCCGGCACCCCGTCCACCGAAATCCTCGAAAACCTCGTCAAATACGACGGCGTCTATTGCGAGTGGAGCCCGAACGAGAAGGTCGCGCTGGAAGCGGCCGCCGGGGCGTCCATCGGCGGCGCGCGCTGCATCGTGACCATGAAGCTCGTCGGTCTGAACGTGGCAGCCGATCCGCTGATGACGCTTTCCTACGTCGGCGTCCGCGGCGGGCTCGTGGTCATCGTGGCGGACGACCCGGGGCAGCATTCGTCCCAGACGGAGCAGGACACGCGTCACTACGCCCGCCTCGCGAAGATACCCGTCCTCGACCCCGCCGACGCCGTCGACGCCCGTGCCTTCATGCTGGAGGCGTTCGAGCTCTCCGAAAAATACGGCTGTCCGGTCATCCTCCGCACCACGACCTGCGTGGGACATTCCCGCGCGCTGGTCGAATGCGGCGAGGCGCGTCCGCACAACGTGACCGAGTTCAAAAAGGAACCGTCTCGCTTCGTGCCGCTGCCGCTCTGGGGCCGCAAACTCCGCGTGAATGTCGAGGAACGCCTCGACGCGCAGGCGCTCGACGCCGCTTCGCATCCGACTTTGAACCATGTAATGCCCGGCACGAGTGCCGACCTCGGCATCATCACATGCGGCATCACCGCGCTGTACTGCCGCGAGCTCATGCCGGAGGCCCCGATCCTGAAGCTCGGCTGGCCGTTCCCGTTCCCCGACACCATGATCCGCGAATTCGCCGCCTCCGTCAAACGCATCGTCGTGATCGAGGAAGGCGACCCGATCCTGGAGGAACACGTCCGTTCGCTCGGCATCGCGTGTTCCGGCAAATCCGACGTCGTGCCGCGCTGCGGCGAGCTCACGCCGGACCGAATCTTCGAAATCCGCGAAAAACTCCGCGGCACTGGCGGCGAACTGCCGAAGCCGTTCCCGCAGGCCGACGGCCTCCCGATGCGGCCCCCGGTCTTCTGCCCCGGCTGCCCCCACCGCGCCCTGTTCTACGCGCTCACCAAGTTCGACGTGATCGTGACGGGCGACATCGGCTGCTACAGCCTCGCGGTCTTCCCGCCGCTGGAACGCACCGACGTGCTGATCTGCATGGGGGGAGGATTCACGCTCGCGCACGGCCTCGACAAGGCCGGCGAGAAGAAGAAAGTCGTCGGCGTGCTCGGCGACTCCACGTTCTTCCACTCCGGCATCACGGGCCTGCTCGACGTGGTCTACAACGGCGGCACGTCCACGCTCATCGTGGTCGACAACTCCACCACCGCCATGACCGGACATCAGGAGCACCCCGGCACGGGACACACCATTTCCGGCGAACCCGCGCCCGCCGCGTCCATCGAGGCGATCGCCCGCGCCTGCGGCATGAAACGCGTCACGGTCTGCGACCCGTTCGATCAGGAAAAGCTTCACAAGGTCCTTGCGGAGGAGATCGCCGCGAACGAGCCCTCGCTCATCATTTCAAAGGCCCCCTGCCCGCTCAAACTCCGCCGCCGCACCGGCCCGGTCCGCGCCATCGACGCAGCCAAGTGCAAAAAGTGCAAGGCGTGCCTCAAGTGCGGCTGCCCTGCCATCGTCGTCACGGCGGACGGCAAACCGTCCATCGCCGCTGACATGTGCTCCGGCTGCCGTCTCTGCGAATCCGTCTGCAAGTTCGGCGCGATCGCCCCCGTCCCGCAGGAGAGCTGAACCATGAAGATCATCGACAGCACGACCATCGCCTCCGGCGGCTGGATCTCCCTTCAGAAGATCCGCTATCTCGGGCACGACGGCAAAGTCCGCACGTGGGAGTCCGCTTCCCGCATCCATTCGCAGGGAGCCGTCATGATGATCCCCGTGACGCGTCCCGGCGACAAGCTCGTCATCATCCGGCAGTTCCGGCCGCCGACCGGACGCCTCGTGTACGAATTCCCCGCCGGGCTCATCAATCCCGGCGAAGACCCGGTCGAAGCGGCCGTCCGCGAACTCAAGGAAGAAACGGGCTACACCGGCACGGTGGACTATTGCTCGCCGAAAGTCTTCACTTCGCCGGGGCTGTCTTCGGAGTTCGTCCACCTCGTGAAGATGACGGTCGACCTGGAAAACCAGCCGGACCTCGAAACGCACTTCGACGAGTCGGAGTACATCGAAAAGTTCCTCGTCGCGCAAGACGAGCTTCCCGACTTCATCCGGCAGGCCGAGGCCGACGGTTTCGGCGTCGACACGAAGATGTACATGTGGGCGATTTCCCGCGGCGGTTTCGACGTCTGACCCGCCGTCCGGCATCAAAAATGCGCTTTTTTTGGAGAAAAAAACGTTTTTCATTTGCCATTTCAGAATTTCATGCTATATTCTTACAATAATTTTTTCCAACAGGAAACCTACAACCAGGAATCTTCAACATGGGCAATCTGAGAAAAAAACGCCGTCGCAAAATCGCTCAGCACAAACGCAAAAAACTGCTGAAGGCCATGCGGCATAAAAACAAGTAAGCGGCTGTCCCGCCCTTGTCACCCGGCGCTGTCCGGGACGAATGGAACGCGCCACGCGGTGCCAGTCCGGCACTTCAGGCGCGTTTCTTATTTCCGCTTCAGAAACAGAAAGTTCCGTCCGGCATGACTCCGTTCCTTCCTTTCAGGCTCCATCTCTGTGCTGCGCTCGCCGCTGCGGCTTTGCCGTGCATTGTCTTCGCGCAGGGAGACATGGAATCGGACTGGCTGCCGAACACCACGCTGTTCTTCGACGAACTGCTTCCGTCGCACGAAGCGCAGGAGGAAGCCGAGCTTCTGAGCGACCTGGCACGGATGTTTGACCATCCGCTGCTCGAGGGGAAGTTCGAGGAAAAACACCTCGACAAGCTCTTCGAAATGGCGGCAAAGCACCCGGACGTCGAAGCGATCTTCTCGCCGCTCGTCCAGGCCGTCACGCAGCCGGACCTTCACGACAAAGTCCTGCCGCGTCTGCTGGAACTCACGGACAGGAACCCGGATTCGCGCGAGCTCAACCTCACCGCGGGCGAACTCCTCGTGCAGGAGAAACGCGTCGACGACGCCATCCCGTATTTCGAACGCGCGTTCGAAGCCGTCCGCAAGGACCCGGATCCGCCGTCGGAACGCCGCCGCGAATACAATGCAAACATCGCGTCCAAGCTCATCCTGGTCTACTCGGACAAGGCGCTCGACAAAAAACGCCGTGAAGACCCGGCGCTCGCCGATGAAGTGGCTGAATGGAGAAACAAGCTCCGCGCGCTTCGCGCCGAAATCCAGTCCATGCGCGTGTTCGACGCCGCGCCGCAGGTCCGCTCCGCGCTCCTCGTCTCCTGCGCGGGCGACATGGAGGCCGCCGACGCGAAATCCCCGCTCGCGACGTCCGTGCTCATCCCGTTCAATACCGAGGCATGGGCACTCCGCGACGAAATGCACGGCATCGTCGAAACCACACTGAACCGTCTGCTGGACCGTCCGAAGGAGACCGAAAACCCCGAA
>JAEEQO010000146.1 GCA_016285335.1 Victivallales bacterium
GGTCGCAGATGATCACGAGTGCGCTGGGGCAGCGGGTATACGCCACGTTGATGCGGTTGGCATTGTCCGTGAAACCGATCCCGTGGCGTTCGCTGCTCCGCACGTAGGAAATGATCACGGCCTCGCTTTCGCCGCCCTGAAAACTGTCCACGGTCGCGATATTCTTCTGAAGGAAGCGGTTCCAGCGGTCCGTCGCGAAACGTCCGCCGAAGATGTCCGAAAAGGTCTTCCGCAGCAGGACGATCTGCCGGCGGTACGGGCTGATCACCGTGATGTCCTCCAGCGCGTGGCGTTCGAGCATGGACCGGAAGACTTCGGCGGCGATCCTGACTTCGCCGGGGTTCCAGATGCCCGGACGGCCGTTCTCGTAGACGAACCGTTCCGCGCGCTTTCTGACGGGCAGATGCGAGGTGGAAATGATCTGAAGCGTGGATTTCGGGTATTGCAGTTCGCGTTCGCCGGGCGGAAGTTTGTAGTAGTCGGCGTCCGGGTTCGGCAGGAGCTCGGCGTTGTAGAACATCGTGGAGGCGAAGCGCAGGAGGCGCGGATTGCGGCAGCGGTAGGAGAGATTGAGCACGTAAACCGGAAACTTGCGGTAGCTGATGAGCCACTCCATGATGCTCTTCGTGGCGAGCGTGGCGGCCTCGCTGTCCTGCGCCGGGTTGTCGCGCAGGATCTCCTCCAGCACGCTCTTGTGACGCGGGAACGGCGGGAGCTGCCTGTGGTCGCCGAGCAGCACGATGCGGTTCGCCAGACGTGCCGCGAGGATTGATTCGTCGGGCGCGGCCATGCCGGCCTCGTCGATGAGGATCACGTCAAACTCGGTGCCGGTCTTCTGGAAATTTTCGATCGTGTAGTCGCGGAGCAGACCGGGCAGCGTGCCCGCGAAGATGATGCCGGCGGCCTTTTCGCCGCAGCGGGACCGGATCTTCCGGTAATTGCCCGGCGTGCCGACCCAGTGCCCCTCCATGAGCATGGGATCCACGTTGTCACGATTGCGGGCGCACCGCAGGAACGGCAGGTCCATGATCCGGCGGCAGAGGTTGTCGACCGCGGCATGCGAGGGCGCGCCTACGAGAATGCGGAGTCCCTGCCGCTGCATCCGCCTCACGATCTGTTCCAGCAGATACGTCTTGCCCGTGCCGGGCGGCCCCTGGATCAGGACGACCCTGTTCGCGCCCGAACACGCCGCTTCCAGGGCGGCCCGCTGAGGGGCGTTCAGATGATTGCCGGGAGCCGGCGGCGGGCACGGCGGGGCAGTGAACGGGACCGAGGTCAGGCCGAGCAGGCCGGCGGCCGCGCCGAATGAATCCGCGCCTCCGTGCTCCAGTTCGAGTTTGAGGTCGCGGAGACTGTTCGCATACTGTTCCAGCGGGCTTTTCGGCATCCGTGCCGTCAGGTGCGCTTTTTCCTGCTCGAAATCAAGTCTGCGATCCGTGCGGAGACGCCCCACGATCAGGTCGCCATCGGCCAGGTCCACGTGCAGAAACCCGACCCGCTCGCCGTCGGCGGAACATACGGACAGAAGATCGTCCTGGCGGACCGGCGCATCCGGCTGCGCCTGAAGCTCGACGACGAACTCGAGCCCGCTCGTGCGGAGCAGCCCGGCGTCGGCAAGACGCAGCGTGAAATCGCGTTCGAGTTCCGCCTGAAGCCGTGCGGAGCGTTCGATGAGTTCCAGGCGCTGCCTCACGCGCCAGAGCGTTTCCGAGCACACGGCGTCGCGCTGGTTTTTCAAATAGGTATCGCCTCCGTCGAGTTCGCGCGCATAGGTCCCGTCAAGGGGCAGGACCAGCTGGTCGTCGAGCTCGTCGCCCGCGAGGTCGGCCAGCGCGCTCTGCATGAGCTCGTGCGCCTGCTGGGCAGTGAGGGCGCGGATGGACTTCACGGCGCTGTCCGGAAAATAATCCGCGAGGCGGTCGGCATATTCGTGAAGCTCCTTCAGCCTGACTTTGGGGTCGGCGGCCTTTCCGTCCTCCTTCATCATGCGGGCGATCTCCCGCATCGCGTCGACCAGCTCCGCCGCACCGTCGCCCGTGAGCTGGACCGTCTCCTGCTCCTCCCACAGCGCCGCACCGTCGTGCCGGAGGCGGATCAGATAGCTTTTTTCCCATTCGGCGGTCCGGACGCGCAAACGCGGACATCCCTCCGCCTCATCCCAGCAGTACACGCCCTCTGCGTCCGTGCCGCGGTGGCGGGGAAATCTGAGCAGAGTCCCGTTCAGGATCAGGGTGTTTTTCGCAACGGGGAACGGCTGCGGACAGCAGAGCTTTTCCCAAAGTTCGTAGAAAGCCCTCGAGGCCGCGTGCGCGGGGTTGCGTGCGAACATGCGGGCACGCTCCATCAAATAACTTTCTATGATTTGGGCCTCGGGTGAATTCATGAGCTGTATTTGTCCTTGACGTTGATGCGGCGCTTCGCGGGAAACGGGGTCCGCGTCCGCTTGACTGCCTGCATAATATAGGCTGCCGGAAGCGAAAAGTCAAGCTCAAAACGCAGAAATGGACGAAAGCTCTTCCCGCCCACGGTTCCGATATGCCGCGAAAATCCGAAGACCTTCCGCGGCGCCGGGGACAGACGCGAAGACGAAACTCAGGTTTTCCGGCGTGGTTTTCACTTAATAATTTTTGAGGCGAAAAAATCCATGTTTGCAGTTTTTTTCCTTTTTTTTCCTTTTTTTTACTTTTTTTTTCGTAAAAACCGTTTGACAACGTTAGAAATGCGCGTTATATTATTTCCCGCAAGCTAAAAACCTGGACCACTCGGGTCCGGGTTTCCAAACTACACAAACCTCCAATAGAAAGGTCACTCTCAAATGAAAAAGATGATCCTTGCTGCCGGCGCCATCCTCGCCGCCGCCATCGTCACCAGCTGCGCTGGCGTCGCTGCCAACAACGGCATGCCCGCTCCCGTCGCCATGGGCCCGAACTTCTTCTCCACCATCGCTGTCAACGCCCTCGTCGGCGATGTCAGCAGCGCTGACTACACCGTCGTGAAGTCCGGCGTCTCCGCTGAGAAGTCCTACACCAGCTTCTTCACCTGCGTCAATCTGGGCGATGCTTCCTTCGAGTCCCTCCGCGAAGAGGCTCTCAAGGGTCTTGATGCCAACGACATCACCGACGTCCGCGTCGACTACAAGATGAACTGCATCTGCGGTATCAACACCGTCACCGTCAAGCTGATGGGCACGGCGATCAAGTACAAAAAGTAATTCGGACTGAGTTCGATTCTGTACTTTCTCCCGGGCTCTCCAGCAGGGCCCGGGATTTTTTTCAGGCTTTCATGCCTGCCGGGAAATTCGTTCGCCCGGACAGACATGAGATTCTGAGAACGCCGCGGAGCGGAATGTCTGTAACGCCGGCGCTTCGAAAGTCCGGTCCGTTTCGTCGGCCGGATTCAGGGAAGGCGGGATTCGCTTTTTCGTCCGGATGCCCGGAAACACGAAAAAAACCGAAAAAAATATCGAAAAGAGCTTGCATTTCCCGGAATCCATGATATATTATCTTTTCATTACGCTTCGAAACAGGGGCTCTCAGCTTCAGTTTCGGTTGTAGTGACGTGTGATGCCTACGTAGCTCAGCTGGTAGAGCGCATCCTTGGTAAGGATGAGGTCCCCGGTTCGATTCCGGGCGTAGGCTCCACTTTCCCCCGGATGATACAGACTTAACCTTTAAACACATAACCAAAATCGAACATTCGGCAGACTGCCGAAAAACTCCAAGGAGACCAGGAAATGGCAAAGGAAACGTTTGCAAGAACGAAACCGCACGTCAACGTCGGCACCATCGGTCACGTCGACCACGGCAAAACCACTCTTACCGCTGCGATCACCCATGTGCAGAACATGAAGGGTCTTGCGGACTACATCCCCTACGATCAGGTTGCCAAGGCTTCCGAATCCCAGGGCCGCCGCGACGCCACCAAGATTCTGACGATCGCCACCTCCCACGTTGAATACCAGAGCGACAACCGCCACTATGCGCACGTCGACTGCCCCGGCCACGCCGACTACGTCAAGAACATGATCACCGGCGCTGCCCAGATGGACGGCGCGATCCTCGTGATCGACGGCGCCGACGGCGTCATGCCCCAGACGAAGGAACACGTCCTCCTCGCCAAGCAGGTCGGCGTGCCCCGCATCGTCGTTTTCCTCAACAAGATGGACCTCGCCGACCCCGAGCTCGTCGAGCTCATCGAAATGGAAGTCCGCGAACTCCTCTCCAAGTACGGCTTCGACGGCGACAACACCCCGATCGTGAAGGGCGCCGCTTTCCCGGCCCTGAAGGCCACCAGCCCCGACGATCCCGCCTGCAAGTGCATCCAGGAGCTCATGGACGCCATCGACACCTGGATCCCGGATCCCGTCCGCGACATCGACAAGCCCTTCCTCATGCCGATCGAAGACGTGTTCAGCATTGAAGGCCGCGGCACCGTCGTGACCGGCCGTGTCGAACGCGGTATCGTCAAGGTCGGCGACCCCGTCGAAATCGTCGGTATCCACGAGACCGCCAAGACGACCGTCACCGGCGTCGAAATGTTCCGCAAGAGCCTCGATCAGGGCCAGGCCGGCGACAACATCGGCTGCCTGCTCCGCGGCACCAAGAAGGAAGAAGTCCAGCGCGGCCAGGTCCTCGCGAAGCCGGGTTCCATCACCCCGCACACGAAGTTCACGGCTACGATCTACGTCCTCTCCGACAAGGAAGGCGGCCGCAAGACCCCGTTCATGAACGGCTATCGTCCGCAGTTCTACTTCCGCACGACCGACGTGACCGGCGTCATCACGCTCCCCGAAGGCACCGAAATGGTCATGCCCGGCGACAACGTCACCATCTCCGTTGAGCTGATCGCCCCGATCGCCATGGAAGAAAAGCAGCGCTTCGCCATCCGCGAAGGCGGCCGCACCGTTGCCTCCGGTACCGTGGACACGATCACCGAGTAACATCAACTCCGTCCGTTCGGTTTTCAGCCGCCGGTTCCCCTCTCCGGGTGGGCCGGCGGCATGAATCAGCCTTCGGACGAAGAAAGCAGAAACCGCCATGCGCGAAATCATCATTCTTGAATGCACCGAGTGCAAACGCCGGAACTACACGACGACCAAGGAGAAGAAAAACACTCCCGGCCGTTTCGAGATCAAGAAGTTCTGCAAGTTTGAGCGGAAGCATACCATTCACAAGGAATGCCGCTGACCCTGCGGGCGCTCTTCGGACGCGCCCTCCGGTGTCCGGATGTTCCGTGACATTTTCAGTTCGTTACGCAGGAGTGTAGCTCAGTTGGTAGAGCAGCGGTCTCCAAAACCGCAGGTCGTGAGTTCGAGACTCTCCGCTCCTGCCATTTCATTTTCGACAGAGGATTCGAGCAGCGGGTCCCGCAGGGGATCCGGGCGGCGCAAGCCGCGGAAATCATTTGCAAGCTATGGACAACAACCTCAGTTTTTTCGGCAAAATACGGTCCTTCATTGAGCGGACCATGGATGAGATGAGAAAGTGCACCTGGCCGACCCGGGAACAGCTTCTTGAGTCGACGGTGCTCGTGCTCGTTGTCATGGCGGTCTCCTCCGCCTACATCGCCGGAGTCGACCAGATCCTCTATCACATCATCACGTTTTTAACCTCTTTCTGAACCGGGGCCGGGAATTCGCATGAAGACAGACGAAGAAAAGCAGCTCGAACCTGTTGACCGCAGCAAAGGCCAGTGGTACGTCATCCAGACCGGCACCGGCCGCGAAAACAAGGTCAAGGAAGCGATCGAGGGGAAACTCATGCAGGAGCCCGGCACGGTTCCGGTCTATGAGGTCCTCATCCCCGTCCGCAAATACATCGACCGAGCGACCGGACGCATCGTCACGACGAAGATCCATCCGAACTACATCTACGTGCGGATGGACCTCTACAAGGAAGACGGCGAGACCATCAACGAGGTCGTGTGGTACTTCCTGCGCGGCATCGCCGGCGTGACCCGTTTCGTGGGCGACCCGGAGCATCCGATGCCGATTTCGAACGACGAAGTGAAGGACCTCCTTCACACGGTCGACACGCTGAAGGAAGGCGCGACGCTTCCGCCGCCGCCGACCTGGCTCGTGGTCGGCGCCCGGGTTCGCGTCGAGGACCGCGACTGCGTGTTCAACGGTTCCGACGGCAAAATCATCGAAGTTGATCCCGAACATGCGAAACTCAAACTGATGATTTCGATCTTTGAGCGGGATACTCCTGTTGAATTGGAGTTTGGGCAGGTCGGTCCGTGCGAAGATTGACGCACAGGCCGGACAAAACACTAAACATATCGTAGTCCGCAAGGTGGAAGAACACCTGCCGGTTCGTACCAGCTTGCGGTGTGGAGACAGAAATGGCGAAAAAGGTAACTGCGGAAATCCGTTTGCAGATCCCGGCCGGCGATGCGAAACCGTCGCCCCCGGTGGGCCCCGCGCTCGGCCAGGCCGGCGTGAACATCATGGGCTTCTGCAAGCAGTTTAACGCTGCGACTCAGTCACAGGCCGGGATGATCATTCCGGTCGTGATCACCGTCTACCAGGATCGTTCTTTCACATTTGTCACGAAGTCTCCGCCGGCTGCTGAGCTCATCAAGAAGCTGGCGAACATCCCGAGCGGGTCCCACAACCCCGGCCGCGAATCGGCCGGAAAGATCACCCGCGCGCAGATCAAGCAGATCGTGGAAATGAAAAAGAAAGACATCAACGCCCGAAGCGAGGAAGCCGCGATGCGCGTCATCGAGGGAACTGCCCGCAGCATGGGTATCGAGGTGGTAGATGCCTAAAAGAAGCAAACTTTACAGAGCACAGCTGGAGCGTTATGACAAGCTCAAACGCTACACGCTGGCCGAAGCGGCCGCGCTGCTGAAGGAACTCCCGAGCGTGAAGTTCGACCAGACCGTCGAAATCGCATTCAAGCTCGGCGTCGACCCGAAGCAGACCGACCAGACCGTCCGCGGAGCCGTGGCGCTTCCGCGCGGTACCGGCAAGGATGTGCGTGTCGTGGTCATCGCGGACGACGACAAGTTCCGCCAGGAGGCCGAGGCCGCCGGAGCGAACTTCGTCGGATTCGAAGACATCATCTCCAAGATCAAAGGCGGATGGCTTGACTTCGACGTCCTCATCGCGACTCCCTCTTCCATGTCCCAGATCCGCCCGCTGGGCCGTCAGCTCGGTCCCCGCGGCCTGATGCCGAACCCGAAGACCGGCACCGTCACCGAGAAGATCGGCGACGCGGTCCGCGAGGCGAAGGCCGGCCGTGCGGAATTCCGTGCGGACCGCGGCGCCTGCGTGCAGGTTCCGATCGGCAAACTCTCGTTCGATGCAGACGCGATCGTCGAGAACGCCGTTGCGGTCATCAAAGCTCTCATCAAAGCGAAACCGTCCTCCGCGAAGGGTGTCTACATCCAGTCGATCACGCTCAGTGCGACGATGACCCCCGGCGTGAAGGTCGACATTCGCGAAGCATCGGTGAAGGAGACAGCATGAGACAGGAACGCATCCAGCTCGGACAGGACGTCGCTGCCCTCCTTACAGGTTCCGATTACCTGTTCTTTGTGACCTACAAAGGACTGAAGGTCAAAGACGTCGACTCGTTCAAAAAACAACTGGCGCCGCTCGGCGCGGAGTGCCACGTGCTGAAGAACCGCTTCATCAACAAGATGGCGGAACTCAACGGCCTGACCGCTCTCGCCG
>JAEEQO010000147.1 GCA_016285335.1 Victivallales bacterium
TCGCGCGGTGGCAGTGCCCGGCATCTCCGCACTCCTGGACGAATCCGCAGCCGGGCGTCACGGTAGCCTACCACCGCGACCGCAAGGAGCCACTTCAACCTGCAGTCGAGTTCAAGGACAAGGATTTGTTCGCGGAAGAGGCGAAGGGATGCCTGTGGGCGGAGTACGCCTATCTGTTCGAGGACGGACGTTGGCTGGCGTGCGACCTGCACCTCAGTGCGAAGCCGTGGAAGTGGAAAGTGCTGTCGGATGTTCTTGCGCAGGCCGAACAGGACTGAACGGAAAACCTATGGTCTGAGTTCCGCTCAGTTATGCCTTTCCCGGAAACTCACACCAGGTAGCGGCCACGTTCAAACGGAGCCGTCTGTCGCGCAAAGCCAGTTTGGATTCCTGGCATTCTAAACGCCAGGGCTATTCAAATTTCGGCAACCATCGCTCGCTTTCGGGGCAACGTGCGTTCTTGCTGGTCGGGTGGCATGCCCCTGATCGAAAGGCATTCAATCCCCTCAACAAAAGGGGTATTGCAAACTGAATCAGATACGGAAAAACGGAGCTGGCCACGGCCACCGGTTCCACGTCTTGCGACGGTTGGACAATACTGTACTGAGCACGGTTTTTTCTCCACGAAAATGAGCTGGAAGGCCGCCGTGAATGAACTTTTTATAATTTTACCTATATAATAATGGATTTTGTTTGACAAATCGTAATAAATACGATATAGTAAAAGTGTTTTCTCTAACCAATAACGAAAGGCGTATTCGCTGTCACGAATCAGCAATCCATCGTTTTTTTACGGCTTGCCTGCACAGGGAAGATCGTTGCCGCACCAGCGCCATTTTCCCGGTCCGGCAAAAACGAACGGAAACACTTCTCCCGGAACCCATGAAATAATCGGAGGTACCGCTATGTCAAATCAAACCTTTTACGTCGATCCATCCTACACCGCGGCCATCACAGGGAAAACACATGCAACGACCGGGGAAGTGCTGAACTACGGCGTCAATGCGTTCGCCGTCCTGAACGAAGCGGTCCCCGCGCTTCACTCCGGCGACAGTCTTTATATCAACGGCCTCACCTCGGACATTTCGGTCGCGGTTCCGGTCAGCCTGCATCTGACGGATTCGACGGCTCCGGTCCTCGCGGTCGGCCCGGTCGCGGCGGAGACGACGGCGTCCGGCGCGCTCGACATCGCGATCCTGGGCAGCACGATCGCCGCCGGGACGAGTTATCTGGCGGGCAAGCTGGGCACGCTCGACGGCAGCGTGTCCGTGCTGATCGAGGGATCGGTCCTCGGAGACGCCACGTACACCGGCAGGCCCACGCCGCAGTTCATCCTGGCCGAATCCTGCACCTTCGGAAGCAAGACTGGAAGCATCGCGGTGACGATCCGGAACTCCGCGATCGACGAAGACATCAGCCTGATCCACGATTCCGTGATCGGAACCAAGGCGAAACCCGCCTCGATCACCCTGACGCTGGACCATGTCGTCGCATCGAACGATAAATGGTTCTGGATCTCGAACAGCAAAGAGCCGGAATCGTCCTACGCGGACGTCACGTTCAACGTTGTCGATTCCCGGCTGGGGAACAACGGGACGATGGGGCTCGCCGTACACCACGATTCCGGGGACGGCGACGCGCTCCTCGGGAACGTGACATACAATCTCAGCGGCACGTATTTCAGCGGCAACCTGTATCCGGTCTCCACCGTGAGGTATAAGAAGCCGTCGGTCAACACCGGCGTCTTCACGCTCAACGTGACCGGCGGCTCCAGCCACGTCGAATCCATCGGCGGGTTCGACGTGATCAGCATCGCGGCGGGAGCCTCGCTTTCGGCCGTGTCGCTTGCCGGAACCGGGACGGTCTATGTGTCCGGCGCGCTGCGTGCTCCGGTCATCGGGGCGAACGAACTGCATCTTCTGAGCGGCGGCACGATCTCCGGTCCGGTCGATCTCTCCGGCGCGAGCGTCTTCGCGGAATCGGGCAGCATGGTCGTGTTCGACATCGCCGGCGTGGAAGCCGACGGCGACGCGCTGTTCCGGGACCTCTCTGTCTTCGAAAACATACCCGATTTCACGCTTTCGGTGTCCTGTTTCCAGGAGGAGGGCTCGTACATGCTCGCGGAGGGCGCATCCGGGTTCGGCAAGACGATCACGGTGGTGAATTTCCTCGACGGCAGCGTGCTCGGCACGATCTCCGTGGGTGAGACGCTCGAATTATTCGGCCAGACCTGGACGCTGGACCTTTCCGACGAATACCTGTATCTCGAAATCTGGGGCGAACCGACCGGATCCGCGAGCGGCATGACCGTGGACGCGGGCCGGAGCATCTTCGTCACCAGCGGGCAGGCCGTCGACGGCGCGACCGTCAGGCGCGGCGGCATGCTGGAGATCGGCGAAGAAGCCTCGGCGACCGAGATCGAGATCGACTTCGGCGGCACGGCACGGCTCGGCTGGGGCGGCTTCGCGAGCGGCGTCGAGGTCAATTCCCTGGGCACGCTCATCGTCAACGGCGGGGCATCCGCGACCGACGTCCTCGAAAACGGCGGATACGTGGACATTCTCGGCTGGGGCGGGGACAACGTCGAATTCCGGTCCAACACGCTCTCCGGCATGTATCTTTCCAGAGGGTCCGCCACGATCCACTCCAACACCGCGGCGACCGGCGTCGCGCTCAGCTTCGACGGCGAACTCCATATTTTCAGCGGCGGTACGGCGGACGACATCCGTGTCTCCGAGGGCGGCCGCCTCTTCCTCTCCGAAGGCGGCATGGCGGAGAAGACCGAGATCAAAAGCGGCGGTAAAGTCACGATTCTCGGCGGCACGGCGGGCGATCTCCGGATCGACCGCGGCGGCAGCCTCGGGATCGGCTACAGCGGATCGGCGTCGAAGGTCTATATCTCCGCGGGCGGCAGCGTCACGGTCTCCGGCGGCGGCCTGCTGGAGGGCGTCGAGATCGCCATGGACGGCAAGCTGACGATCTCCAGCGGCGGCACGGCGATCCTGGACTTCAACCCGTGGAAACGGAATTATACAGCGGAACGGGACGCCGTCGTCATGTTCTACGACCGCGAGGCGAACGTGTACTACGGCGGCACGAAGGACGGGATCCTCGATAAAGCCGACTCCATGAGCTCCATGACCGTCACATCGGGGACCAGCCTCCTCGTCTACTCCGGCGGCCGGGCCGACCATATCGAGGTCGTCAAGCACGGACTGCTTCAGGTTTCCGAAGGCGGCGCGGTGCAGGACATCGTGGTCTCCGCCGGCGGCACGGCCACGATCAAGAGCGGCGGCACGGCGGTGCGGATCACCGAAAACGGCGGCGCCGTCGGAGTCGAGGAAGGCGCGAACGTGACGTTCGTGCCGGTCACGCTCAGCGGACTGGTGATAACCGGAGGCGTCATCACGGTGCATTCCGGCACGTCCGTGATCGGCCTTACCGGGTACAACTATTCGTTCGCTCAGCTCGACCTCCTCCGCGGCGGGTATGTGAAGGACGTCGATCTCTTCGGCTGGACCGTGATCGCGGCCGGCGGCGTGCTGGAAAATATCTCCGTCCGGAACACGCCCATTTATGTGAGCAGCGGGGCGAAGACGTACGACGTGTCCCTCGGTCGCAGCGGCTATATGTGCGTTTCCAGCGGCGGCCTCGTGTCCGGCGTCGCCATCGTCAGCGGCGAACTGTATGTTCAGAGCGGCGCCACGGCGACGGACATCGACTGGATGCCCGGCCAGGGCAAATGCACGGTCGAGTCGGGGGCCGTCGTCCGGTACACCAATGAAATCTCCGAGGTCTATTACGGTTCGAAGAACGAAATCCTCTCCCATGCCCGTGTCATGGCGGGGAAGGATGTCGGCTGGGAGACCTCCATGTACGTGATGTCCGGCGGCACCGCGGTCGGCAACACGGTCAGCGCGGGCCAGCTCTACGTCTCCGACGGCGGCATCGTGAAAAGCACAACGCTCTGCCATGGGGGCTCCGGCATCGTCAACCGGGGCGGCGTCATGGCCGACACCGTCATCGATCTGGGCGGCGTCATGGCCGTCAGCAGGGGCGGCGTCGCAAGCGGCGTCAAGCTTCAGAGCGGCAATCTCGACGTTTACGACGGCGGCGTGGTCCGGGACCTGGATGTGGAAGACGGCCTCTGGTTCCATGTCTCCAGCGGCGGCACCGTCACGGGCCGGATCCGGTTCGCAGGCCATCCGGGCGGATTCTTCTGGGGAGCCACGCTCGATTTCGACCTGACGCGGACCGCGCCCGACGACGAACCCCTCGTGAACACCATCGGATTCTACGAGAACGATCATCCTGATTACTCGCTCACGATCTCCTCGGCGCTGCAGAACGGCAAATACATCCTCGCGGGCGACGCTTCCACGTTCAACAAGACGATCACCGTCCGGGACTCGTCCGGTTTCGAGCACGGCACGATCTCGCTCGGCGCGACCGAAACGTTCCTGGGGGCGGACTACACGCTGTCCCTCGACGGCGAAACGCTGGTCGTGACGATCTCCGGCGACGGCGAGCGGCCGGACACGGTCGCGCCGATCGTCTTCGACGTCGGGGTGGACAACATTATGCCGACCGACCGGGACGTCACGGTCACGGCGGAGTTTTATGACGACGTGAAGCTGGCGTCCACGCTCTACCGGATCGGGGAAACGGGCGAATGGCAGGACTACACCGGCGGACTGGTCTTCGCCGAAAACGCGACGGTCTACTTCAAGGCCGTCGACACCGCGGGGAACGAGTCCGAGATCGTCGGCTATGAGATCACGAACATCGACAAGGACGCCCCCGACGTCGTCAGCGGGCTCACCGTGAAAAACGATTCCAAGGCGGTTTTCGCGAGCAAGACATATCTGGACACCACGCTCGGATTCAACGGCTGGCTGTACGTCTCCGGCGGCGGCACGGCGTCCGGCACGAACGTCAAGGGCATGGGGAAACTCTATGTCTCCAGCGGCGGCACCGCGATGATGACCACGATCCGGGACGGCGGCCTGGTCCTGCTCGAATCCGGCGCGTCGGGATCCGGCGCAAACATCAACTTCGGAGGAAGGCTCGTTCTTTCGCCCGGCGCGTCGTATGACAACGTGAACATCAGCCCGGACGGTTCCATGACGCTCAGCGCGGGCGCAAGCGCGAAGAATGTCACCGTAGCGTCCGGCGGGTGTCTCTTCGTTTTCGACGACGCGCAGATCGACAGCCTTACGGTCGATTTCGGCGCCATCATCAATATCGCCAATCCCGCCGTCGTCACGAACCTCTTCGAAAACGGCGGCTACGTGGACACCACCTGGAAAAACATCACCTTCGCGCCGAACACGTTCAGCGGGATCACAATAAGCGGAGGTTCCGCCACGATCCACTCCGGGACCACCGCGCTCGACACCACGCTCGGCGAAATGGGGGCCTTTTATGTCTACGACGGCGGCAGGATCAGCGGCACGACCTTCAACAACGGCGCGTTCGCGCACATCTCCAGCGGAGCCGTCGCGGACGGCGTCACGCTCAACAGCGGCGGCATGCTCTACGTCTCCAGCGGCGGCACCGCCCTGAACATCCTCGAGAACTGCGGCGGCGTGGTCGCCGAGGAGGGCGCGGTCCTGAGCTTCATCCCGAACACGATCAGCGGATATACCGCGACCGTGGTGTCCATGACCCTCCACTCCGGCTCGATCCTGTACGACCTTACCGCCGAAGTCTTCGGAAACGTTTTTGTCTACGACGGCGCACTGGTGGAACGCGCCCGGCTCAACCAGGGGCACCTGTACATTCAGTCCGGGGGAACGGCGACGAACATCGTGGTCAACAACAAGGACCTCCTCTCCATTTCCAGCGGAGGCGTCGCCACTGATATCCTCGTGACCCAGGCCGACGACGCCAACTTTGCCGTGGTCAGCATTCAAGTCAATGGCGGCACTGCCTCCAATACCACGCTTCGCGGCAAGTTCTCTGACGTGCTCGCCTCGGCGAAAGTGCAGAATAACGGACAGATGATCGACACTCTGGTCCAGTACCGTGGGTTCCTGCTCCTCTCCAGCGGCGGCATCGCCCGCAACACCATCGTCAGCTCCGGCGGCCACATGTACGTCTACAGCGGCGGCACGGCGAAAAATGCCACAGTCAGTTCCGGCGGTACGATGTATGCTGCGGCTGGCGGCATGGTCACAGGCCGGATGACGTTCGACGAGCACGCGTCCGTCGATCTTGACGGCGCGGTGCTCAACTTCGATGTCTCCGGACTCGCGCCGGGCCCGAACGCGATCGTCAACAACCTCTCGGTCGTCACGGGGTTGCCGGAATACGTCATCACCGTCGGCGACGGGCAGACGAACGGCACCTATCTGCTCGCCCGGGGCGCGGACGGATTCGGCGATTCGATCACGGTCCGGAATACGCACGACAAGACGCTCGGCACCGTCGTGGCCGGACAGTCGCTCCAGATCGGAAGCGCCTCCTACGGTCTGAACCTCGATGAGGGCAACCTGACGCTGACCGTGTCCGGCAGCGTCGCGCCGCCGCCCGATACAGTCGCACCGACCATCTCGAACATCCGCGCCAACACCACCGCCCCGACCAACTGGGACGTCGTGGTCACCGCGGATTTCGACGACGACGTCGAACTGGAATCCGCGCTGTACAGGATCGGCGAAAGCGGCGAATGGACGAAGTATTCAGGCGGCGTTTCCGTGAGCGGGAACACCACGGTCCATTTCCTGGCGGTCGACATCTCGGGAAATACGGCCGAGGCGAGCTACATGGTCGGCAACATCGACAAGGTCCCGCCCGCCCAGCCTGTGGCGTCCGCCGATGTCACCGAGGTCACGGCGGGCGAAGTGCGCGTCTCCGCCGAATTCAGCGAAGACTCCGTGAGCCGCGAGTACAGGATCAGTTACTCCAGCTACGACACCTGGCTGCCCTATGACGGGGCCGTCGTGCTCACGATGAACGGGGACGTGACGTTCCGCGCGATCGACTCCGCGGGCAACAGCTCCTTCGCGATCTATGAGGTCAGAAACATCGACCAGACCGCCCCCTTCAACCCGCAGGCATACGCCGACGTCACCGACCACACGAACGGCGAAGTGCATGTGACGGCCGAGTTCGGCGAAGATTCGGTCTTCGGGGAATACTCCTTCGACGGCGAGAACTGGCTGGCTTACACCGGCCCGGTCGTCTTCACCGAAAACGGGACCGTGTACTTCCGTGGAAAGGACAGCGTCGGGAACTATTCCCCGGTCACGAGCTATACCGTCAGCAACATTGACACGGAACCCCCGGCCGAGCCCGAAATCCTGGTGGACAAAACGGAAGCCACCAACCGCGACGTGACCGTCTCGGCGGTCTTCAGCGCGGATTCCACAACGAACGAATACAGCCTCGACGGCGAAAACTGGCTGGCGTACACCGGCCCGGTCGTCTTCACCGAAAACGGGACCGTGTATTTCCGCGGGGCCGACCTGTCGGGGAATTACTCCGGGACCGTCTGCTACACCGTGGACAACATCGACAAGGTCGCGCCGGATGCCCCGTCCGCCGCTTCGGACGTGCAAACGACCGGGCTCATCGAAGGGACCGTGAACGTTTCGGCTGTCTTCCCGGACGATGCCGCCGT
>JAEEQO010000148.1 GCA_016285335.1 Victivallales bacterium
GATTACTCCGACGTCGTGATATCCAAAAGCATTCTGTCCGTTCCGTCCGGGTGGATGATCCCGCCCGTGTTCCAAATGGACCTGCTGGATTCCCACGCAGAATGGGTGCTTGCGAAAACGGATGTCAAGTGGAAAACCCGGAGGAAGAACGGGGAACAGAAAGAACACCGCATCCCGGTGTATTTCGTCATCGACCCATACGGACGCATCGCCCTCTGGAATCTGCTGCGCTCCCCGCTGGAATCCCGGTTCCAGGAGCTGCGCACGCGGATCAAACCCCTTCCGGATCCCGATGCCGTTAACCCATCCCCCGCCGCATCCGCTCCGGAATAAACGATCCCGGCTGCTTGCGACGGATTAACAGCCGACTACCCCCGACACCACGGAGGAAAAACAATATGAAACACCGATTTTTCCTGATCGCTTTACTATTCTGCTGTATTCTGGGCGGGGCCGCCGCGCTGTTCACGGTCTTCACCGCCGAGATTGCGACCGCGACGCGAACTCCCGGCTACTCCGACCTGACGGAACGATTTGAGACGCCGATCGATCCCGACGAAGTCCTGCGATGGACCGAGCTCGGGAAAGTCGCGAGAAAAGGCCCGGAAGCGCTCCTGAACCAAATCCGCGAGGAACAGACTCCCGCGCCACTGATCTATTCCAGGTGGTTCGTCGACGAACGGATCGCGCGGGTCTCCGAGTCAAGAGCCGAGGTCGAACGCGCCATACGGGAGTTCGGGCGCGCCTGGCTGGTCCAGCTCGAAGAGGAAAGCCGGACACTTCGTGCGCTGAAGACGAACGAGGAACGCGAGGCGAAAGCGCGGACGCTGCTGGACCTCGCCGACTGGATCGGAAGCGCGGGCGGTTACGGGAATCTATGGCTTTTCTACCGTCTTCAGGACCTCGCAAATATCCCGATCGGGTATCTGCTCTCCGACAACGATTATCCGATGGCCTCGCTGGAACAGCTCGTGCCGCGCCTGCTGAAAAACATCGATATCTACACGAAAATCGGCATCCCTGCGCTGAACTCCGAAGCACCGGAACCTGTGTTCAAGCTCGGAGAGGTCAAGCCCGATCCGAAATTCGGTCCGCCGCGCACGAACGGGGACCGGGAAGACGATATTCAGGGACCGGCGTTCGCCGCCTGGCACAAAAAACTGGCCGAAGCAACGAAGCAGCTGCGGAAAACGCAGAAAGAGGGCGAATACGTCGGCATTCTTTCCGGCGAAAAAAAGCGCAGCCGTCTCCCGGACGATCTGCAATTCTTCATCGACGACGAAGACAAGATCACTTCGCGCCCGTTCACTGCCGTGGAGCAGTGGGACGTCAAATTCCACTACAAATTCCTGCTCGGACTGGTCGGGAGCAAAGTTGATGACAGTCTGGCGTTTCTTGAGTTCCGGCGAAGGGTCGGAACGATCCCGGAGCCCTACGTTTTCACGCCGGAGGAGATCGCTCAGGGCGAAAAGGAAAAGGAGGATTATGCGAAACGCGGAGTGAAAGTCGTTCCTTTCTGGGAAATCCCCGATTTCGATGCACGGGAATTCGCCTTCGAAAAGGCGTGGAAAGCGCTCCCCGGACTCACGGACGATAACCGCAACGATTACTACGGCGCATACTGGATCTTCAAGCTCGTGCAGGAAAACAAGCTGTACGATGACGATTATGAAGAATCGAAAAAAGGGGAAAAAAAGCAGGCAATACGGGAAAAGAACGATAGAATACAACAGCTTGACAAACAACTGTATCAAGAACTTGATGTTGCCAGGGAGGAATGGGCAAAGGCATCATTGCATGCAGAACAAAAAGCTTTCGAGTTGTACATGCTCGGTCGGGAAGAAGGAAAAGAAGAAGAATTGGAAAAAGTAAAACTTGAGGAAAAAGAGGCGAGAGAAAAGGCTCAAAAAGCCTTGGAAAAATATAAAGAAGCGGATAGCAATTATAAGAACCTATATAAAGACGAACCGTCCATCCCCAATCCCGAACCGACCACAACCCGCCCCCGGCCGACTGACCCCGACACCCGCGAGAAACTCTGACATGGAACTTGACATAAAAAAGAAAGCATACCTGATTCTGGCGGGAAAGATCGCGGTCGCCGCCGTGTGCGTGCTGGTCACGGTCCGGTCGCTGTCCTGGCTGGGGATCGGCCAGTGGATCATGCTTTGGGAGAGCATGTGCGACTGGGCGAGGGATTTGCCTCTTTTCCTGGCTGCATTCCTGACGATGAGCGTCGGCACCGTCGTGCTGTGGGTGCTCTTTTTCCAGTGCAAAGACAAGGACGCGCGAGTGTACCTGTTTCCGATGAGCTTCCTGCTGCCGGCGCATTTCGTGCTGAGCATCGTCGGGAAGATGCTCATGTTCTCCCTTTGGATCAATCCGCTTCTGTTCCTGATGCTGGTCCCGGCCGTGATCGTATCGTTCACCAGCCGGAAACGCTTCCTGTATCTGGGGTCCGCGTCCCTCATCTGCGCCGCGTATCTTGTGCTGACATTCCTCTGCTGTGCTTATATCCTGATGGCGATAGCGCTGCCGAGGCCGTGAAGCACGCGGCGGGACGTCCCGAGGGGGGAATGACCGCCCTCCCCCGCTCCATCCAAAACGGATTTCCTTCGTCCGACACAATATCGGCGAACGGAAAAACGTTATTATATGTAACGTTATAACAGGAAATATTTCGGAGGCCCCGATATGAAAACGAAAATATTCCGCAGAGCTTTCTTCGCCGTCGTCGCGGTCTTCCTTGCCGCGGTGACCGCCGCCCCGTCCGCCGCTTCCGCCCAATCCGCCGCGCTGACGGCCGAACAGCGTTTGCAGAAAGCGCTTGAGCTGCGCGCGGAATTGGACTCGCAGATCCGGGCTCTTGAACAGGAGCGGGAAGACGAAGAGCAGGCGGAAGTGAAGACCATTCCGGTGGTACACCGAATTGACATCATGCGCGAGCGGAAAGAAAAATTCGACCGGACGATCAAAAAGCTGAAAGAGGAAGCCGCCCGCGGGGCGCAGGGCGCGAACGAAGCAAAGAAGCCCGCGCCTGCCGCCGCGACGACGAACAAAACCGCCGCATCCGCGTCCGAACGGAAACCGGACAAGCAGAAGCAAATGTCTCTGGTGGCGCGTCAGGCGATCGCCGCCGATTTGAACCGGCAGGGATTCCGGCTGCTTCAGAGCCTCGGCGAAGGGAAAGAGGCCGAAAACAAGTTCATTTCCCCGTACAGCATCGACAGCGCGTTCGGCATGGTGTACACCGGGGCGAAGGGCCGCACGCAGGAAGAGATCCGCGCCGTGCTCGGCATGCCCGCCGATCCCGCCGACGCCGACACGTTCTTTCTCCTGATGTCGGCGCAGTACCAAGCGGAGCACGACGCCGATGTCCTCGTCTCGAACTCCGTCTGGGTCGACCAACGCGTGACCGACCTGATCCGCCCCGATTATTACAAGACGATCGAAACATACTACGGCGGCGCATTCTATGTGGAGGATTTCAGGAAGAAGGACTCCGTCGTGAACAAGGTCAACGCCCTGGTCGACAAAAACACCAAAGGCATGATCAAAGACATCATCGCGCCCAACGACCTGACCGAACGGACCCGCATGATCCTGCTGAACACCCTGTTCTTCGAGGCGAAATGGCTGTACCCGTTCCCCGAGGAAGCGACTCGGCCGACGCCGTTTTACCTGTTCGGCGGCGGCTCGAAGCAGGTCCCGATGATGTACCAGAAACGCTATTTCGATTATTATTCCTGCGAGGAGGACAATGTTCACGCCGTCGTGCTGCCCTACGAGAACGACCGGTTCGAACTCGTTGCCCTGATGCCGGTCAAGCCCGGCCGCGACCAGGGACGCGCCGCCATGAAGTCCATCCTTGCGAAGATCGGCGACAAGCTCGATTCCTGGCTCACGGATCCGTCTCCCTACGAAACCCGCGTTTATCTGCCGAAGGTCGATCTGACCGACTCGATGCAGCTCAAAGACCCGCTGGTAAAACTCGGCATGCCCTCGCCGTTCAGCCCCTTCGCCGCCGATTTCTCCGGCATGTTCGACTACTCCAAAATGCCGGGCGACGAGCGGTTCTACATCGAAAAGGTCATCCACAAGACCGCTCTGAAGATGGACGAGTATTCCACGAAAGCCGCAGCCGCCACTGCCATCATCGGCGGGTTCGGCGGAGGAGCATTCCCGTCCCAGCCGCTGCCGGAGAACATCTTCCGCGCCGACCGTCCGTTCCTCGTGCTCATCCGCGACAAATGGACCGGGCTGATCCTCTTCATGGGCCGCATCAGCGACCCGGGCAAATAGGCTCGGGAGATGCCCCCTGCCCTCACCTGATGCTCCTTGTTTTTCACGGAGAAAACCGCCTGTTTTGTCTTAAATCGCGCAAAAGATGTAATATTTTATCAAAACAGACGAAAAAAGATTGCAAAAAAGGGGCTTCCGGTGTATATTATTATCATTGAAACACAATATTACACCCAACCCATTTTCTTTTTTGGAACAGGAGCGTTTTCCCATGAAAAACAGTTTGTTCGATCTCGAAGACCGCGTCATCGTCGTAACCGGAGCCGCAGGCGTGCTCGCCGGCGGGACTGCCCGCTATCTGCTGAGCCAGGGCGCGAAAGTCGTGATGCTGGACCTGAAGCAGGAAGTCGTGGACCAGGTCGTCGCCGACGCAAAGGCCACGATCTCGCCGAAGGTGTCCGGCTACGCGTGCAACGTGCTGGACCGCGCGATGATCGAATCCGTCTATGAAAAAGTCATGGCAGAACACGGCCGCGTGGACGCGCTGGTGAACGGCGCGGGCGGCAACATGGCGGGCGCGATGGTCAATCCCGACCAGACCATCTTCGACCTCCAGTTCGACCAGTACGAAAAGGTCCTCGACCTGAACCTGAAAGGCACGCTCCTGCCGACCATCGTGTTCGTGAAGGCCATGGTTCAGCAGAAGAAGGGCGCGATCGTGAACTTCTCCAGCATGGCCGCGAAACAGGCCATCTCGCGCGGCATCGGCTACTCGAACGCGAAGGGCGCGATCGACAACCTGACCCGCTGGCTCGCGATGGAGTTCGGCATGAAGTTCGGCGAAGGACTCCGCGTGAACGCCATCGCCCCCGGCTTCTTCCTCGGCAAGCAGAACCGCGCGCTCCTCGTGAACGAGGACGGCTCCTACACGGCCCGCGGCAAGCAGGTCGTCGCGAAGACCCCGATGGGCCGTTTCGGCGACCAGAGCGAGGTCTACGGCTGCATCCACTATCTGCTCTCCGACGCCGCCAGCTTCGTGACCGGCGCGATCATCCCGGTCGACGGCGGTTTCTCCTCCTTCTCCGGCATCTGACCTCACCCGCACCTCAGGAGACACCGCCATGCTGATGGAAGAATCGTTCCGCTGGTTCGGGCCGAACGACCCGGTTTCGCTTCAGACGATCCGCCAGACCGGCGCGACCGGGGTCGTGACCTCGCTGCACCAGATCCCCTACGGCGAAGTCTGGACCGTGAAGGACATCATGGAGCGCAAGGAAATGATCGAACGCGCCGGGCTGACCTGGAGCGCGGTCGAAAGCCTGCCCGTCCATGAGAACATCAAGACGAAGTCCGGCAACTACGAGGAGCTGTACGAAAACTACCGCATCTCCCTGCGCAACCTCGGCCAGTGCGGCCTTTCCGTCATCACCTACAACTTCATGCCCGTGCTGGACTGGGTCCGCACCGACCTGAACTACGAGCTGCCCGACGGCTCCCGCACGCTCTTCTTCAACCGCACCAAGTTCGCGGCGTTCGACATCTTCATCCTCCAGCGGAAGAACGCCGAGGCGGACTTCGCGCCGGAGATCGTGGAGCGCGCGAAAAAGCTCTTCGAGAGCATGTCCCGCGAGGAAGCCAAGCAGTTCGAGCTCGACATCGTCGACAACTTCCCCGGCTTCAAAGGCGTCACGCTCGACGACGTCCGCGCCATGCTGTCCCGCTACGACGACATCGGCCGTAACGAGCTTAAGGCCAATCACAAGGCGTTCCTGAACGCCGTCTGCCCCGCCGCAGAGGAAGCCGGCTGCCGGCTCGTCATTCACCCCGACGATCCGCCGTTCCCGATGCTCGGTCTCCCGCGCATCTTCAGCACGGCGCAGGACGTGACCGAACTCCTCGCCATGGACGACAGCCCCGCCAACGGCGTCTGCTTCTGCACCGGATCCTTCAGCGGCCGCGCGGAAAACGACCTGGTGCCGATGTTCAAAAGCTGCGCCGACCGGGTCGGATTCGTGCATCTGCGCAGCACCGAGCACACCCCCGAGGGAAATTTCTACGAGGCCAACCACCTGGAAGGCGTCGTGGACATGTACAACATGGTGAAGGCCGTCGTCGAGGAGCAGATCCGCCGCCTCGAATCCGGCCGCAAGGACTGGCGCATCGTGATGCGTCCGGACCATGGCCACGTGATCGCGAACGACCTCAACGCCACCGCGCCCATCACGCCCGGCTACTCCGCGCTCGGACGCATGAAGGGCCTCGCCGAGATTCGCGGCCTCGAATTCGGCATCCTGCACGCACTCTATCCGCAGTACCTGAAATACTGCATCAAGCAGGGCTGACGGATCCCCTGCCCCTCCGAAAAACACACGTCCGGGCGGCAGGTCATCGCGACCGCTTCCCGGGCGTTTTTTGTTCCCCCGAAAAGATCGGACGCGGTATCCGGCGATAAAACTGGAAAACCGCGTCCGTCGTTGTGTTCGAACTGTATTTGTTTCGCCTCAGAGCATGATCTCGAACTCGGAGACGGCGGGAGCCGGGAGGCCGGATTTCGCGCGGAAGGTCACGCGGTAGAACAGAGCCTCGAACCTGCCATCCATCGGGATGGATTTCTCCGTGAACGCATCCGTTCCCGTCACCTCGGCGACGCGGGTCCAGTTCTCCTGATCCACGGAGCATTCCACCACGAAATCCCAGGCGGCTTCCTTCGCGAAAACGAGGCGGACCGATTTCGGCCTGATGATGCGTTCGGCGGAGACGGTCAGGAAGCAGTTGTCCGCGGACTTCGCCTGATAGAACGTGTCCGGGCGGCCGTCGACCGCGCACGTGGCGGAATGGCCGTCGACGGATTCGGACGCCAGCGTGGGCTTGTCCAGCGCCATGTTCAGCGGCTTGTCGAGCGGTTTCGTGCCGACGAGCTCGCCGGTGAACTTGACGTACGGGCGGCTCTCGATGACCACGGACTGTCCGGGCCGGAAGCCGGGGCCGCGCCTGGACGCGATTTCGATGCGGCCGGATTCGAGTCCGGGCGAAGTCGCCTCGATCACGGTCGTGCCGCTGTAGTAGGAACGGAAGTCGATGGAGCACTTGCCGTCGCGGATGGCGATGTCGGAATCCTTGTTGAACGTAATGGAGCGGCCGGTGGGGAATTCGCCGGGGCCGGAGACCACGCGGAACGTGACGTCCGGGCAGTTGCTGAGTTCTCTGCCCTGTGCGTCAACGATCGTGGCGATCAGCTGCACGTCGTCGGTGCCGTCGGCGAACATGCCCGCCTTGTCGGAGGTCAGGACGACCTTCGCCGGGGTGCCCTCGACGGGCCATTCCGGGTGCTTCACGCCGCCGAACACCTCGCGGTAGTAGTACCAGCGGCGTTTG
>JAEEQO010000149.1 GCA_016285335.1 Victivallales bacterium
CTTCGCCGCGTTCCGCAACCTCATGGAGGATTTCAAAGCATGAAAACGAAACACATCTTCATCACGGGCGGCGTTGTTTCCAGTCTCGGCAAAGGCATCACCGGAGCAGCCCTCGCATTCCTCCTGAAGCAGCGCGGCTACCGCGTGGCGATGCAGAAGCTCGACCCGTACCTGAACGTCGACCCCGGCACCATGAGCCCGTACCAGCACGGCGAGGTCTTCGTGACCGACGACGGCGCGGAGACCGACCTGGACCTCGGCCACTACGAGCGCATCGCGGGCGTGACCTGCTCCCACGCCAGCAACTACACTTCCGGCCGCATCTACGGCAGCGTGATCGCGCGCGAACGCGCCGGCGGCTACCTCGGCGGGACCGTGCAGGTCGTGCCGCACATCACCGACGAGATCAAGGCCGCCATCCGGTCGCTCGACAGCCCGGACGTCGACATCGCCATCACGGAGATCGGCGGCACCACCGGCGACATCGAAAGCCTGCCGTTCCAGGAGGCCACCCGCCAGTTCAAGCTGGAAGCCCCCGCAGGCGACGCCATTTTCATCCACCTCACGCTCGTGCCGTACATCCGCGCGGCGAAGGAGCTGAAGACGAAGCCCAGCCAGCACTCCGTGGCGGCGCTGCGCAGCATCGGCATCGTGCCCGACATCCTCGTTTGCCGGTCGGAGATCCCGATGGAGAAGGAACACCTCGACAAGCTGTCGCTTTTCTGCAACGTGCGGCGGAACTGCGTGATCGAGGAGCTGGACGTGCAGAATTCCATTTATGAAGTGCCGCTGGAGCTGGAGGAACAGCAGTTCGACACGCGCGTGCTGGAGCTGCTTCACCTCGAACCGCGCGAGATCGACCTCGCCGGATACAAGACGTGGCTCGACGGCGTGCTTCATCCGAAGACGGAATGCACCATCGCGGTCGTCGGCAAGTACATCCGCCATCAGGACGCGTACAAGAGCATTTACGAAGCGCTCAGCCATGCCGGGATCAAGCATTCATGCAAGGTGAAGGTGAAGAAGATCGAATCCGAGGACTTCATGACGTCCGACCCGGCGGCGCTGCTGGACGGCGTGGACGGCGTGCTGGTGCCCGGCGGGTTCGGCATGCGCGGCGTGGACGGCAAGATCAAGGCCGTCGAGTTCGCACGCAAGTACAAGATCCCGTTCCTCGGCATCTGCCTCGGCATGCAGTGCGCCGTGATCGAGTTCGCGCGGAACGTGCTCGGATATGCGGACGCGAACAGCTCCGAGTTCGACGAGAATACGCCGCATCCGGTGATCGACCTGATGGACGAACAGCGCAATATCCACGACAAGGGCGGAACCATGCGCCTCGGCGCGTACGACTGCGAGATCGTGCCGGGCTCGCTCGCCGAACGCCTCTACGGGCAGAAACACATTCAGGAACGTCACCGCCACCGTTACGAGTTCAACCCGAAATACCTCGACGCCATCGAATCCGCCGGGCTTCACGTCAGCGGCGTGAACCCGCAGCGCGGCCTGGTCGAGATCGTCGAGATCACGGATCATCCGTTCTTCATCGGCTGCCAGTTCCATCCCGAATTCAAGTCGCGCCCCATGAAGGCGCATCCGCTCTTCGACGGTCTCGTGGAAGCTGCGCTGAAAGGTCGTCAAAATGCCGAAACGCACTGATATCCAGAAAATCCTGCTGATCGGGTCCGGCCCGATCGTCATCGGACAGGGGTGCGAGTTCGACTACTCCGGCGTGCAGGCGTGCAAGGTGCTGAAGCAGGACGGATTCGAGGTCGTGCTCGTGAACTCCAATCCCGCGACGGTCATGACCGATCCCGAGCTCGCCGACCGTACCTACATCGAACCTCTCACGTGCGATATTTTACATGAGATCATCCGGCGCGAACGTCCCGACGCCATCCTGCCGACGCTCGGCGGACAGACCGCGCTGAACCTGGCGATGGAGCTGCACAAAAACGGCATCCTGAAGCGTTACCATGTGGAGCTCATCGGCGCGAACGCCGAAGCCATCGCGCGCGCCGAGGACCGCCAGCTGTTCAAGAAAACCATGCAGGACCTCGGGCTCGACCTGCCGCAGTCCGGCTCCGCCCACTCCGAAAGCGAGGCGGAAGCCATCGCCCGCACCATCGGCACGTGGCCGCTCATCATCCGCCCCGGGTTCACGCTCGGCGGCACCGGCGGCGGCATCGCGCACGACGAGGACGAATTCCGCGAGATCGTGCGGCGCGGCCTCGAGGCGAGCCTCAATCACGAGGTGCTGATCGAGGAATCCCTGCTCGGCTGGAAGGAATTCGAAATGGAGGTCATGCGGGACAAGAAGGGTTCCAGCGTGATCGTGTGCTCCATCGAAAACCTCGACCCGATGGGCGTCCACACGGGCGACTCCATCACGGTCGCCCCCATCCAGACGCTCACCGACCGCGAATATCAGGACATGCGCGACGATTCGCTGCGCGTGCTGGCCGCCATCGGCGTGGAGACGGGCGGATCGAACGTGCAGTGGGCGGTGAATCCCGACACCGGGCGCCGCATCATCATCGAAATGAATCCGCGCGTGTCGCGTTCGAGCGCGCTGGCCTCGAAGGCCACCGGATTCCCCATCGCGAAGATCGCCGCCAAGCTCGCGGTCGGCTACACGCTGGACGAACTCCGCAACGACGTGACCGGCACCACGCCGAGCTGTTTCGAGCCCGCGCTCGACTACATCGTCACGAAAGTCCCGCGGTTCACGTTCGAGAAGTTCCCCGCCGCCGATCCGACCCTCGGCACGCAGATGAAGTCCGTCGGCGAGGTCATGGCGATCGGCCGCAACTTCAAGCAGAGCCTGCAGAAGGCGCTGCGTTCGCTCGAAACGGGGCGTTCCGGGTTCGGCGCGGACGGCAAAGACACCGCCTATGAGAACGCCGACGACGAAACCGTGGAAACGAAGCTCGTCACGCCGAACGCCGAGCGCATCTTCTGGCTACGGGCGGCGTTCAAACGCGGCTGGGACGTCGAAAAGGTCTTCGCGCTCACGAAGATCGACCGGTTCTTCCTGCGCCACCTGCGGGAGCTCGCGGCGTTCGAGGACGAGATCGCATCCGCCGGAACGCTCGACAATCTCGCCGCCGATCCAGCACTGTTCCGGCAGGCCAAGGAGTTCGGCTACAGCGACCGCCAGATCGCGTTCCTGCTGCACGCCACCGAAAACGAAGTCTCTGTCGCCCGGAAGCGCATCGGGCTTGTCCCGACTTTCGGCGCGGTCGACACCTGCGCGGGCGAATTCGAGGCGGTGACGCCCTACTACTACAGCTCCTACGCCGACAGCGGCGAACCCGTCCGCCCGAAGAACGGCAAAAAGTCCATCATGGTGCTCGGCGGCGGCCCGAACCGCATCGGACAGGGCATCGAGTTCGACTACTGCTGCTGCCATGCGTCGTTTGCGCTGCGCAAGGCGGGATACGAGGTCGTGATGGTGAACTCCAACCCGGAGACGGTCTCCACCGACTACGACACCAGCGACAAGCTGTACTTCGAGCCGCTCACGCTCGAGGACATTATGCACATCTACGAACGCGAGGAGTGCGCCGGCGTGATCGTGCAGTTCGGCGGGCAGACGCCGCTGAACCTGGCGCAGGCGCTGAAGGCCGCGGGCGCGAACGTGATCGGCACCAGCCCGGACGACATCGACCTGGCGGAGGACCGCGACTACTTCAAGCAGCTCGCCTCGAAGATCGGCATCCTCCAGCCGGAAAGCGGCATCGCGCACACGGTGGACGAAGCGCTGAAGATCGCCGAGGAGATCGGCTACCCCGTGCTCGTGCGCCCCAGCTTTGTGCTCGGCGGACGCGGCATGGTCATCGTCTACAAGGAAAAATATCTCCGCAAGTTCGTGGAGGAGGCCGCCCGCGTCGCCGAGGGCAAGCCCATCCTGATCGACCGGTTCCTCGAAAACGCGATCGAGCTGGACGTGGACTGCATTTCCGACGGCGAAACGACCGTGATCGGCGCGATTCTGGAGCACGTCGAGCCCGCCGGATGCCATTCCGGCGACTCCGCCAGCGTGACGCCGCCGATGAGCCTGTCGAAGGAGATCATCGACCAGATCCGCGTGTACGCGCACGAGTTCGCCGCCGCGCTCCACGTGAACGGCCTCATGAACATGCAGCTCGCGGTCAAGGACGGCAAAATCTACATGATCGAGGTCAATCCGCGCGCGTCCCGCACCATCCCGTTCGTCAGCAAGGCGATCGGCGTGCATCTGGCGGGGCTCGCAGCGCTGTGCATGACCGGGCGCAAGCTCGCCGACCTCGGGTTCACGCGCGAAGTCGTCCTGCCGTACACCGCCGTGAAGGAGGCCGTGTTCCCGTTCGTGAAGTTCCCCGGCGTCGACATCGTGCTGACCCCGGAGATGAAGTCCACGGGCGAAGTGATGAGCCTTGACACCGACTGGGGCATCGCCTATCTGAAGAGCCAGCTCGCCGCCGGGTCGCGCCTGCCGAAACAGGGCAGCGTGTTCCTGTCGGTGAAGGACCAGGACAAGCCGCGCATCGCGGACATCGCCCGCAAGCTGGTCGACCTCGGATTCAAGCTGTATGCCACGCTCGGCACGTCCACGCTGCTGTGCAACGAGGGCATCCGCGTGAACGCGCTGTTCCGCATTTCGAAGGGGCGGCCGAACCTGCTCGACCTCATCCGCGAGGGCGAGGTCCAGTGGGTCATCAACACCTCGGAAAACGGCGCGGAAGCCATGGTCGACGAGATACGGATGCGCTCCAAGTCGATCGCGGCGGGCATCCCGATCACCACGACCATCGCGGGCGCGGAAGCCGCCGTAGACGGTCTGCGCGACCAGCTCGAATTCGGGCGGTTCGAGGTCAGCTGCCTTCAGGAATACCACCGCCACATCCATCAGGCGGCGGGGCAGGGGGCCTGAACGAACAGATAACACAGTCACACAGTCTTCTTCTGAAGAACGCGGACCGGGAGATTTTAGGTTTTCTTCTCCCGGTCCGCCTTGTTTTTTCCGTTTCCGCATGTATAGTAACTAAGGTTTTCACCGCGGAATCAAACGCCGGGCTGATTTCCGGCCCTTTCCCTATTTCTTTTCCCAGCACTACCCGAAAGGAACACGAACCATGCACGTCCTCCTGCTCAACGGCAGCCCGAACGCCGAAGGCTGCACCTTCACCGCGCTCACCGAGATCGCCGACACGCTCAAATCGGAAAACATCACCTCGGAGATCTTCCAGCTCGGCAAAAAGCCCGTCCGCGGCTGTGTCGCCTGCGGTGTCTGCGGCGAACGCGGCGAATGTGCGTTCCAGGACGACGCCCTGCCGGCGCTCGTCGAAGCCGTCAAACGTGCCGACGCGCTGGTCATCGGTTCGCCCGTGTACTATGCCGGACCGAACGGCGCCCTCTGCGCGCTGCTGGACCGCCTGTTCTTCTCCGCCGGGAAATTTCTGAAGTTCAAGCCGGGCGCGGCCGTGGTCAGCTGCCGCCGCGGCGGGGCGAGCGCGTCCTTCGACCGCCTGAACAAGTATTTCACGATCAACCAGATGCCGGTCATTTCCTCGCAGTACTGGAACTCCGTCCACGGATTCACGCCGGACGACGTCCGCAAGGATGCCGAGGGACTCCAGACCATGCGCACGCTGGCGCACAATCTGGCGCGGATGCTTCGTATGGAAGCCGCAACGCCGCAGCGTCAGGACGAGGAGGAACACCTCTGGACGAGCTTCGCCGACGGGAAGTGAACGCCGGATCGGACCTTTTCCCCGCATGAAGAAGCTGCTGGACGAACTGACATACGGCGCGGAGTGCGCGATCCGCGGGACGGGCATCTTCTTCACGCGGCCGCGCCTGTGGCCGTATGCCGTGCCGCCGCTGCTCTGCGTGCTGCTGCTTTACGCCCTGATCTTTTTCGCGGTCCTTCTCTGGATCGTCCCCGGGCTCCATGCCTGGGCGCAGGGGATCTCCTTCCCCGGATGGCTGTCCTGGCTTCAGTCTGTGCTTGACTGGTGCCTGAAGCTCTTCTTCTGGGTGATCGTTCCGCTGCTTCTGCTCCTGCTCACAGGTTCGTTTTACGAGATGTTCGGCAACATGCTGTTCGACATTCTGGTCGACAGGTTCGAGAAGGAGGCGTACCCGGATCATCCCGGCGCGGACCAGCCGTACGGACACGTCGTCCGCCTGACGGCGGGGTATATCCTCCTGACGGTCAAGGGCTATCTGGTCTGGTTCCTGATCTTCTGGGTGCCAGTCGTCGGATTCCTGTTTCGCCGCGCCATCTGCGGGCGGTCGTATCTTCACGACAGCGCCATCCGGCAGGGGCTTCCCGTGTCCGTCCTGAAACGGCAGGTCGCGAAACACCGTCCGGCGGTGCTGGGATTCGGCATCGTGGCGTGCCTCATGGAATCGCTGCCGTTTCTGATCCCGGGGCTGGTGATCGGCGGAGCGATCCTGTACCACACCAGATTGTTCGACGGCACGGGAAAGCCGTCAGAAGTGCCGGATTCGGTGAAGCCCGGCGGAATGGAACGCAGGGCATAAAAAACGCCGGATGCGAATGACAGCCGACGTAAAAAGAACACTCTGACGTGTTTGTTCACTCGTCAATGATGAACGATTCCCTTTCGGGCGGCGGGATTTCGCCGTTTTTCAGCTTGATGCTGCGTTCCTTGTCGGAATCGCAGATGGGGCAGTTCTCTTCGAATTTCTGAAGGGAAAGCCATCCGCAGACGGGACAGAGGTAGAAATCCAGGTCGATCCCTTCTTCGGAATCAGGGTCGATCAGGGAGCAGATGCCCGCATCGGATTCGAGCACTTTGTTCGTGATCTCAAGGGCGATCAGGACTTCGCGCAGGACAAAGCGCTGGTCCGCTTTTGCAAGAAACTCCTTGTATTCTTCCACGGGGGGAAGGACCATCGTCCGGGGGTCCAGTTCAATGGGATAGGAAACGGTTGAAGTGCGTTCGAGCTTGTATTTCTTCAGGAGGATGCTGATGATCGTTTCATGGCGCCTGGAGAGGACCTCCTGGGAATTTGCGAGGGCGAGATAGATCTCGCGGTCCTTGGATTCCTTCGCGGCCGACCGGCAGCGTTCGACGCACGCGTCGAGTTCCGCCTGGGTCTTCTGCATGAGACGCAGGGTCTCCGGGCTGACCGACTTCTTGACCTGAACTGGTTTCCTGCATGCACACAGGCAGAAGAGGGCGCAGCAGACCGCGATCAGAAGAGCCGCGACAGAGATATGTTTTTTCATGGAATGCAAACTCCCGAAAAGAAAATGGATCTTGAGCAAGAGGAGAAACGTTCCCGTTCCACGTTGTTGGACTGTTGGACTTGTAATATACAAGATACATCATTTTTCCGAAAAGTCAACTTGAAATAACTAAATTAAAGCATTTTTCTCCATTTTCCGCGTTTTTTTTAGAAAAACCGAGCTTGTTTGTCCGTGTCTTCCGCTTGCAAACGCGTCTGCCGCATGCTATATTAGGCACGGCTTTTTCGGCGACTATATTTTCATTCTTTCAAAAGAAAGGCGGTTCCTCCTCATGTCAACGATCAAATCCCTGTCCGTCGGGATCGGCGTTTTTGCC
>JAEEQO010000150.1 GCA_016285335.1 Victivallales bacterium
CGTTCGGCGAACCGGGGAACATGTCGAACACGCGGACGGCCGAGGGGGAATAGCCGTTGTGTTTCCACGCCGCGAGCGTGCGCGGGACCTCGTCGGCGGAACAGAAGACGTTCAGGACGCGCGCCGGGGAACGTTTCGCGATGGCGGCGATCACGTTCGGGCGCACGCCGCTCCGGGGCGGATCGAGGATGAAGAGTTCGCCTTCGGGCTGTTCTTCGTCCGCGCCGTACAGGTCGGAGGGACAGGGAGGAAGCTTGTTTTCGATGGCGGACGGGGTGACGGCGGAGGCGACGAACTCGATGTCGGCATCCGGGCGGTTGTGGATGGCGTTGCCGGATGCCGCGTGAATGGCGGGGCCGTTGAAGTCCATGCCGACGACGCGTTCCGGGGTGTCACCGAGCGCGACGGCGAAGAGCCCGTAGCCGGAGAAAAGGTCGATGAGCGTGGAATCAGGGCCGGGCTTCAGGAGCTTTTTCGCTTCCGTGACGAACGCGTTCAAAATGGATTCGTTGACCTGGGAGAACGCGGAAGGAGGATACAGGAACTTGCACCCCGCGACCGTGAGGTCGAGATATTCCGAGCCGAACAGCTTTTTGAACGGATGCGCCCCGGCGGAACGCGATTCGAGGTAGAACTCGGAGCGGGTCTCGTCCAGGAACGTAAACATCGCGGCGACCTGCGGGAGTTCGGCTCGGACGCGTTCTGCCAGCAGCTTGACCTTGTGCATGACCGCGGCGTCGAGGTGGAAGAAGTTCAGGATGAGCGTCAGCTTGTCGGAGCCGCCGCGGACGACGATGAAGTTCAGGCTGCGTCCGACGGTCCGGTACGCGGGCGAAACGAGCGTCTTTCGGAGCCAGCTGTAGACGTCGTTGTGGGAGTCGGGTTCCAGCGTGGAGCGGAGCGTTTCCTCGCGTTCGGCGCCGTAGCCCATGCAGAACCGGAGCACGCCGCCGCGCGACACGTAGACACGGCGTTTTGAGGTGGCGCGGTAACCGCGGGGCAGAGGCGACGGGATGATCGGCCGGACCAGCTGCGCGGGGAGGCCATGGACCTGCCAGAACGAGTGGACGGCATCGGTCTTCACGCGGCATTCGTCGGCGTAATCGAGCGGGGCGAGGATCTCGTGCGGATGCTCCGCGTCGAGCTTGCCTTCCAGCTGTGCGTTGGAAACGGCGAGCGCGACGGCGTGCTGGAACAGGAATTCCGAAGCGCCGCCGGGCACTTCCTGCGTTTTCGGCGCGGTTTCCTTGCGTGCGGGGAAGGAGCGTTTGTCGTCCGGGGCGGATTTGGAAGCGTCGCGGCGTACGGGGCGGCGCGGTCTGGAAAAAGCCATGGGGTCAGGTTTCCTCAAGTTTGGCGTTCACGGAGAGCGAAGTGAGTTTTTCGAGGAGGTTTTCGTAGCCGCGGAAGATCATGTCGGCGTTGTGGATCACGGAGCGTCCGTGCGCGATGGTGGCAGCCACGATCATTGCCATGCCGGCGCGGATGTCCGGGCTGGACATTTCTCCGCCGTGAAGCGGAGACGGGCCGGAGATCACCACGCGGTGCGGGTCGCAGACGATGGCGTTCGCGCCCATGGAGATCAGGCGGTCGACGAAGTAGATGCGGCTTTCGAACATCTTCTCGAAGAAGAGGCAGGTGCCGCGCGCCTGCGTGGCGGCGACGATCATGCAGCTCATCATGTCGCTGGGGAACTGCGGCCAGGGGCCGTCGGAGATGGTCGGGATGGCGCTGCCGAAGTCGTTCTGCACACGGAGGTTCTGGTCCGGCTTCAGGATGATGTGGTCGCGGTAGAACCGGAACTTGATGTTGAACTTCTCGTAAACGCGTTTCGCCATCCAGTAGTGGGCGGGCGGGAGTTTGCCGGTGATCTCGAGACCGCCGCCGGTGGCCGCGGCCATCGCGAGGAAGCTGGCGGCCTCGATGTGGTCGGAGTCGAGGGTGAATTCCGCGCCGTGGAGCTCGGAAACGCCTTCGATGAAGAGCGTGTTGGAGTCGATGCCGGAGATCTTCGCGCCCATGAGGTTCAGAAACTCGGCGAGCTGCTGCACGTGCGGCTCGGCGGCGGCGTTGCGGATGACAGTCTTGCCTTTCGCGAGGACGGCGGCGATCAGGATGTGCTCGGTGGCGGTCACGCTGGCTTCGTCCAGGAAGATGTCCGCGCCGGACAGGCCGTTTTTGCCGACCTGGAAATGCACCGTGAAGGTGTCCTGGTCGAACGTCTTGCCGATGCCGAGTTTTTCGAGGCCGTAGAAATGCGAATCGAGGCGGCGGCGTCCGATGAAGTCGCCTCCGGGCAGGCCGATGAAGGATTCGCCGCAGCGGGCGGCGACCGCGCCGCCGAAGATGAACGAGGCGCGCAGCGCGGCGCATTTTTTCGGGGGCAGGGAGGCGGAGTCGATGTCGCGGGCACAGATGACGACCGTGGAGCCTTCGCGCGTGACGGTCGCGCCGAGGTCGCGGGCGAGGTCGAGCATGACCTCGACGTCGAGGATGACCGGCATGTTATGGATCACGACTTCGTCGCGCGTGAGAATGGCGGCTGCGATGATGGGGAGCGCGGCGTTCTTGTTGCCGCCGGGCGTGATGACGCCGGAGACGCGCGCCGGGCCTTCGATGACGATGCTTTTCATAGTTCTGATTTTCCTTTTGCTTTTTTCTTTCGGTTCGAATTCAAACTGAACGGAACAGTGCGGTTTCAATATCCGGCGAGCGAAAGCTCCCGCTGGTTTGCCTGCTGAAGCGGCCGGAGGAGCAGATGGAGCGTGTGCGGGGGCAGGATGTCCATGATGCGTTCCGGCCATTCGACGAGCGTGTAGGCGCGTTTGTCGTAGAGGTATTCGTCCACGCCGAACGCCAGCGCGTTGGTCGAGTTGTCGATTCGGTAGAGGTCGAGGTGGTACAGGATGCCGCCGGGGAAGGGGTACTCCTGCACGAGCGTGAACGTGGGACTGCTCACCGGCTCGACGATGCCGAGTGCCCGGGCGAACCCGCGCGCGAAAACCGTCTTGCCCGCCCCGAGCGTGCCGTGGAGCGCGATGACCGTGCCGGGCGGCAGCTGGCGGGCGATCGCGGCGGCCGCGGCCTCGGTGCCCTCGGGGGAATCCGAGCGGACGGGGAGGCGCTGCGCGAGGATCGCGGCGAATCCGGGCATGTCGAAGTTCATCGGGTCTCCTCGTCGTCGGAACCGGAATCCTTCAGGAGCGAATAGATGCAGACGCCGTCGACGAACGTTGCCATGGTGCGGCCTTTCGCGGCATAGCCGTTGAACGGCGTGTTGCGGGACTTGGAGTAGAAGTCGTTCACGTCGATGGTGTATTCGCATTCCGGGGCGATGACCGTGATGTCCGCGGCGCCGCCGACGGAGAGCGTGCCGGCGTTGATGCCGAGGATGGTGGCGGGCCCGACCGTGAACTTGGAAATGACCTGCGAGAGCGAGAGATAGTTCTTGTGGTACAGCTCGGTGAGCGCCACCGGGACGGCGGTTTCCAGCCCGATGATGCCGAACGGCGCGTGGTCGAATTCGACGAGCTTGGCGGTCTGCGTGTGCGGGGCATGGTCGGTGGCGATCACGGCGATCGTGCCGTCCTGAAGTCCCTCGATCACTGCCATGCGGTCCTCTTCGGCGCGGAGCGGCGGATTCATCTTGTAGTTGGTGTCGAAGCGCTTGATCTCGACGTCGGTGAGCGCGATGTGGTGCGGGGTGGCCTCGGCGGAGATGCGGACGCCTTCCGCCTGCGCCTCGCGGATCATCTTGACGGAATTGCGGGAGCTGACGTGCTGAATGTGAATCTTCCAGTTCGCGAGGCGGGAGAGGATGATGTCGCGCGCCACGATGACTTCCTCGGCGGCGGCGGGCATCGCCTTCATGCCGAGCAGGACGGACCAGTAGCCTTCGTGCATCACGCCGTCCCCGGCGAGGAACTTGTCCTCGCAGTGTTCGAGGATGGGGAGCCCGAAGTTGCCCGCGTACTCGACTACGTGCCGCATGAGCTCGTTGTTCTGGATGCAGGAGCCGTCGTCGGTGAGCGCGACGACCCCGGCGGCTTTGAGGCTGCCGACGGGCGACATTTCCTCACCCTTGCGGCCGACGCTGAGCGTGCCGGAGGGCAGGACCTTCACCATGCCTTCGCGGGCGACGACATCCTTGATGTACTGGATGCTGCCGGCGTTGTCGGCGCACGGGGAGGTGTTCGGCATGGCGACGATCGAGGTGAAGCCGCCGGCGGCCGCGGCCATGGTGCCGGTGCGGACGGTCTCCGCGTCGGTGTTGCCGGGCTGGCGCAGATGCACGTGCATGTCGATGAGGCCGGGCGCGACGACGAGTCCCTTCAGGTTGACGGTCTCGGCGAGGGCGGGATCGAAGGAGCCGGGCTCGACGATGATGCCGTCTTTGATCCAGAGGTCGCCGGTGCGGTCGATGTGGTTGGCGGGGTCGATGATGCGTCCGCCTTTGAGGATCCAGGTGTTGTTTTTCTTCATTTGAGGCACCCCGCGACGAGGAAGAGGACCGCCATTCGGACGGCGAGCCCGTTGGTGACTTGTTCGAGGATGACGGACTGCGGTCCGTCGGCGACTTCGGAGTCGATCTCGACGCCCCGGTTGATGGGGCCGGGATGCATGATGAGGGCATCTTTCTTGATGTAGCGGAGCGTCTCCGGGTGGATGCCGAAGAAGCGGGAGTATTCGCCGAGGCTGGGGAAGTAGCCGCGCTGCTGGCGTTCGAGCTGAATGCGGAGCAGGTTGATGACGTCGGCTTCCGCGAGGGCGTCCTTCAGATTGTGGCAGACGCGGACGCCGATCTGTTCGAATTCGCGCGGGACGAGCGTGGCGGGTCCGGCGAACGTGACGTTCGCGCCGAGCTTGATGAGGCCCCAGACGTTGCTGCGGGCGACGCGGCTGTGGAGGATGTCGCCCACGATGACCACGTTCAGGCCCTCGATGCGGCCCTTCTTCTCGCGCATGGTGAAGATGTCGAGCAGTGCCTGCGTCGGGTGGCTGTGCGCGCCGTCGCCGGCGTTCACCACGCCCATGTCGAGCTCGCGGGCGAGGAAGTTCGGGGCTCCGGTGGCCTGATGCCGCATGACCACGATGTCGGCCTGGAGCGCCTGGATGTTCTTGAGCGTGTCGAGCAGGGTCTCGCCCTTGCGGAAACTGCTCACGTCGGCGTTCATGTTGATGATGTCGGCGCTGAGGCGCTGTTCTGCGAGCTCGAAGGAGACGCGGGTGCGGGTGCTGGGCTCCACGAAGAGGTTCACCACGGTGCGGCCGCGGAGCGCGGGCACCTTCTTCACGTTCCGCTGCGAGACCTTCTTGAACTCCTCGGCGGTGTTGAGGATGTGGAGGATCTCATCGCGGGAGAGGTCGTAGAGGTCCAGCAGGTCCTTTTTGGTCCATTGAAAATCCATAGGGGGATGGTCCTTATTGTTTTTTGACCTTGAAAACACTGTCGGTGCCGTTGCATTCGGCCCAGTCCATGCAGACGCGCCACTCCGGGCCGACGGAGACTTTCATCCCGACGTAATCGGCATGGATGGGGAATTCGCGGCCGCCGCGGTCGATGAGCGCGGCGAGGCGGATCTGGGCGGGACGCCCGAAGTCGGTGAGCGCGTCGAGCGCGGCGCGGACGCTGCGTCCGCTCTGGAGCACGTCGTCGGCCAGGATGATGATCTTGTCGTTGATGTCGAACGGGATGGTGGTCTCGCGGATCATAGGGAGCGTCTTGCGCTTGCCGATGTCGTCGCGGTACATGGAGATGTCGAGCGCGCCGACGTCGATCTCGCGTCCGAAGCGGTCGCGGATGCAGCGCGCGATGCGTTTGGCGAGGGGGACGCCGCCCGCCTGGATGCCGATCAGCGCGACCGATTCCGGCGGATCGTTTGCGATATGCTCGCAGATGGCCTCCGACATGGTCGCGATGGCCTCGGAGATACATTCGCCTTCGAACATCGTTTCGTGTTCAGATTCGTAGTCGTTCATGCGTATGGTTTCCTGTCCGGATGATGGAGGGGTGCGGCCGGAATTCGAGCTCCGCGCACAACGTGTGTGCGGAGGCGCGCGTGATATGCGCGCATGATTCCCGGCCCTTTTACAATAACGCCGAATCGCGGATTATTCCAGTTGAGTTTTCATTTTTTCCACAAAAAAACGAAACGAAGCTTGATTTTATTCCGATGCGGAGTTATACTAAATAAAATGGTCTTTCCCGTGTCGTTCCGCGGGGCGGGCCGCAGCATTTTTTGTTCTTATCACCGAAACAGGAGTTTCCGACTTATGCTTCGTTTCCGTTTTGTCCTGATCGCGGCCGCGTTTCTGGCCGCCGCGCCGCTGTTCGTCGAGGCGCAGGCTCCGGCGACTACGGCCGCCGCTCCCGCCGCGAAGAGTTCGAAAGCCACCTCCGTGCCGTTCCGCGCCGGGACCATCCTCTCCGCCGAGCTCAGCCGCCAGAAACCGTCGTTCGACGTGGAATCGCCGTTCGACCTGCCCGCGATCGACAATCCCGCGTGGATCGAGCTGATCGTGAAGCTCGACAACGGCCGCAGCATCAGCCGGTTCGACTACGAGCTCATCGGCAAGAACGGCAATTACGCGTGCTTCGCGGTCGCCGAGGGCGCCGACGGCTATTCCGTCGACCCGGACAAGTGGATCATCAAGAAGCCGCACCCGCTGAAATACTACCGTCTGCTGTTTCCCGTGAAGCAAGACGAGATCTCCAGCGCGAAAGGCGAACTCCTGCCCGTGACGCTCCGGGTGAAACTCTATGAGACCAAGCTCCCGGCCGCCGATTTCCGGGTCCGCGTGATGCCGGAGGGCCGGAACTTCACGCGCGTGTCCTCCATCCGCCCCGAAGGGCTCGTGAACCTGACCTACCGCGAGGCGTTCGAATCCGGCAACTGAAACCAGCCCGGACCCCGCTCAAAAAAAGCTTCCCGCCGGTAGAGAGTCCGACGGGAAGTTTTTTGTGTCGCGATTCGAGGTGAAGGGGAGGGCGAACTTACTTCTTTTCCTCCTGCGCCCAGCGGTCGAAACACCCCTGGATGAACTCGATGGTCTTCTGGTGCGTTTCGTGCCCGTTCGCGTCGACGTCCATGGCGGGGCCGAACTCGAACCGCACGCTGCGTTCCGGGTGGAGCGGGCCGAGGTCGCGCAGATATTTGCCGGTGGACAGGAAATCCGTCTTCAGCGCCATGGGCAGGACCGGGACGCCGGCGGATTTCGCGAGCTTGACGCCGATGGTGTTGAACTGCGACGGGTCGAACGTTTCCGTGCGCGTGGACTGGGGGAAGACGATCATGGAGCGGCCCGCCTCGAGCATCTTCTTTCCTTCGGAAAGCACGGTGCGGAGGTCTTCGCGCGGATTGGTGCGGCCGACCGGGATCGCATGGAACGAGAGCAGGATGTGGCGGAAGAACGGGATGTCCAGCAGGGATTTTTTCACGACGAACGAGAAGTCGACGTGCTCGCGGATGATCGCGTGAAGCACCGCCGTTTCCAGCAGGCTCATGTGGTTGCCGACGATCACGACGGGCTTGCCGCCGAGGTCGCGGAGGTTGTTGA
>JAEEQO010000151.1 GCA_016285335.1 Victivallales bacterium
ATACGACGGCAGCCGGTACACGCACATCGCCGAGCGCGTGAAACGGGAGCCGGAGACCAGGATCGACCTCGATGCCGAATACGACGGCAAGCTCGACCCGGTCACGAAGAAGCCCATCCGCCTCCGCTGGCGCTATGTCCAGACCGACACGAACTGCATTCGCACGCCGGACAAGATGGACAACGCGATCTACTATGCCTATACAGACGTTCATTTCGAGGAAGACACCGACGTCCTCGCCATGATCGGCACCGACGACGCCAGTGTCCTCTGGATCAACGGCGAACAGGTCTGGCTCGACGACGAGCTCAGCACCTGGGGCCTCCACGAAAACATCCTCCACGTGCATTTCCGCAAGGGCTGGAACACCATCCTCTTCTGCGTCGAAAACGGCCCCGACGAATGCCAGTTCTCGTTCGTCATGGTCCGCGAGGAGACCAAGGCCGCCGCGGACGCCGCCAAACGCGCCGCCGAACAGCGCCGAAACGATCAGCAATCCCGGCCGACGCAGCCCCAGGCCACGCGCACCGGCACGACGCCGCTCCGTCCGAACGGTTCCTCCATCATCCGCTGAACACACAAAAACATAAATAACGTAGTAAACAACGAAAGGTTCTCCATGAAACTTCCCATCCGTGCTTCGGTCCCCGCCGCGCTCTTCCTCATCCCGGGACTTCTCGCCGCCCAGACCGCCGCCGAAACCTCCTCAGAAACAGCGGAAGCGGCCGCGCCCGCCGACGAACTGACCATCGACTGGATCCAGGAGATCATCAACGGCGGCATGACCTCCGTCGTGCTCCTGATCCTCAGCGCCGCCGCCATCGGATTCCTCGTCGAACGCCTCATCCGCATGCGGAAGAAATACCTGGCGCCCGCCTACTACGCCGATTTCTTCGCCGACGCGCTCGCGAAGGGGGACGACGAAGCGATCATCAGGGAAGCCGAGGCGAAACCGAGCATCCTCGCCGATGCTGGAGCCTACATCGTGGAGCACCGTTCCCGCGCCCATCAGGCGCAGCAGCGCGCCGTCGACGAAGCGCGTCTCCAGACCTCCGTCGCGGATGCCGCCGCCCGCGCGATCGAACGCCACAGACAGCGCTGCTATCCGCTCGCGATCATCGCCACGATGGCACCGATGCTCGGCCTGCTCGGCACCGTGATCGGCATGATCGAGGCGTTCTCGAAGGTCGCCATCCTCGGCGATACCGGCGATGCCGCGCTGCTGGCGGACTCCATCAGCAAGGCGCTCATCACCACCGACATGGGCCTCGTGCTCGCCATCCCGTCCCTCGGCGCTTACCACTACCTGAAGCAGAAACTCTCCATCGCCGAGCTCGCCATCGAGGAAGCGCTCGAAGCCATGTTCGCCGCGCTTGACGCCCAGCGCTAAAACCGGCAGGACCCGTCTCCCATGCGCATCAAACGATCATCGGAGGATAAGCTCGAGATCGGCATGTCGTCGCTCATCGACTGCGTGTTCCTGCTCCTCATCTTCTTCCTGGTCACCACCATCGCGAAGAAGGAGAACCGCGACATCGACATCGACCTGCCCGTCTCGACCTCCTCGCTCGACGTGCCGCCGGACAACGATACCATGGTCATCGGCGTGAACAAGGAGAAGATGCTGTTCTACAACGGGCGTCCGGTCACGATCTCCGAGCTGCACCAGATCCTGCTGGAGCTCTCCGAGGAGAACCAGGACCGCCGCATCCGCGTGGACTGCGACAAGGCGGTCGCGTTCAGCCGCGTGGTCGAGGTCCTCGACCTGTGCTCGTTCCGCGGCCTGCACAACGTCGCCGTCCGCACCTACGACGAGCAGTACAACACCCGCTGACCGCCGGACGCCGTCCGAAGCCGCTGCGAGCTCGATCCGACCCGAAGGGATCCGTGCTTTCCGTGCGGATTCCCTGCCGTTTTTCTGCTTCCGGCTTGATTTCCCCCCGTTCAAATGCTATATTATTAGATTGCATTTGAATTTCAACCGATTAACAGGGACCCGGGGCAGAACATGAGCCTGATTTTGGGAATCGAATCCAGCTGCGACGAGACCGCCGCGTCGGTCGTGGAGGACGGAAAGAACGTCCTTTCCAACGCCGTGGCGTCGCAGATCGCGAAGCACGCTCCCTACGGCGGCGTGATCCCCGAACTCGCCGCCCGTGCCCATCTGACCGCGGTGCGCCCGACGCTCGACGAGGCGCTGAAGACCGCGGGCGTGACGCTCCGCGACCTCGACGCCGTGGCGGTGACGCATGCGCCCGGGCTGATCCCCGCGCTGCTCGTCGGCCTCAATTTCGCGAAGGGGCTCTCCGCCGCGAACGATCTGCCGCTGATCCCGATCAACCATTTCTCCGCCCACATCTACGGGGCGTTCCTCGAACAGGAAGACCTCTTGTTCGGCGATCCCGACCTCTTCCCGATGCTCGCGGTCGTCGTTTCCGGCGGCCACACCGCGCTGGTCGTGGTCGGCAGCGACGGCAAAATGACGCTCGCCGGGACCACGCTCGACGACGCCGCGGGCGAAGCCTTCGACAAGGCAGCGAAGATCCTGAACCTCGGCTACCCCGGCGGCCCGGTCATCGAACGCCTCGCCAAGCAGGGCGACCCGCACGCGGTCAACTTCCCGCGTTCGCTCACGCCCACCTCCGGCAAGCCCGTCGCGCCCGAAAACCGTTTCCACTTCAGCTTCAGCGGTGTGAAGACCGCGCTGCTCTACCACGTGAAAAACCTCGGCGGCGTGGAGAACATCCGCGACCAGGTGCTGTTCGACATCCTCGCCTCGTACCAGGAGGCGATCGTGGACGTGCTTTGCAGGAAGGCGTTCGACGCCGCAAAGTATTTCGACGTCCGCTCCATCGTGCTCGCCGGCGGCGTGGCATGCAACGGCGCGCTTCGCGACCGCTTCCAGGCTACCGTCCCGAAACGCTACCGCGCCGTCCTGCCGCTCAAAAAATACTGTACGGACAACGCCGCCATGGTCGGCGGTCTGGGCTGGCATTACTGGAAACGCGGCGTGACCGCGCCCGCCGACCTCGACGCCCAGGCGCGTCTGCCTCTGAACCAGACCATTCCCATCTGGTTCGACAAGGTCCGCCCGTGAGCTCCGTCGTCGCGTTCGACATGGACGGTACGCTGATCGACTCCGCCGCCGACATCGGAGCCGCCGCGAACCGCATGCGCGCCTCGTTCGGGCTGAAACCGCTTCCGCGCGGAGCCGTTGTCCGCATGGTCGGCAACGGCGCGCGTGTGCTTGTGGCGCGGGCGACCGCGGACGCCCCCGGACTGGACCAGGACGAGGCGTTCCGGCGTTACCGTCACGAATACGATACGCACCTCATCGACGAAACGCGGCTGTATCCCGGCGTCCCCGAGGGACTGGAAGCCCTGAAATCCGCCGGGTTCCGCCTGGCCGTCTTCACGAACAAGCCGCACGGCTCCACGCTGTTCATCCTGAAGGGGCTCGGCATCGACGCCTTTTTCCCGGTCGTGGTCGGCGCGGATTCCGGGTTCCCGCTGAAGCCCGCGCCCGAGGCGCTGTTTCATATCCTCGAAGCGACCGGGACCGACGCCGCGGGATCGTGGATGGTCGGCGACAACTGGACGGACATCGATTCGGGGCACGCGGCGGGATTCCGCACCGCTCACTGCACCTACGGCTACGGCGCCCCGGACAAGTTCCAGCCGGACGCCGTCTGCGCCGATTTCGAAGCCGTGAAACAGGCGATCCTGGAATCGCGGAATTGAACGGACGGAAACTTTTTTGGAAAAAAAAAGAAGTTCCGTCGCTTTTTTCTTGGATTTTTTGGAAAACGCGGATATATTAAAGCAGTTACGAAATCCGACGTCATACCTTTTTCCCTCTCGCCTTTGTTAACAAGGACACACCCATGAAAAATCGAAACGAGCTTTTCATCGCGATCGCGACCGCCGCCTTGCTCGCATTCACGCTGCATACCGTGCTCAACATTGGGAGGCCGTCGGGAAAAGCCATACATGCGGACTGCGTCAGCCATCTTGCCCAGATCGGCAAGGCTTTTTTTCAGTATTCTCTGAGCTATGACGACTGGTATCCGACCACTTCCGCCGGGATCAGCGCGCCGAAATGGCTGGATGCCGAGAGCGGCAGAAGTCTCGAACTCCTCCGCGAAGCGGACCTGCTGTGCCCCCCGGAGTACTATCTCTGCCCCGGCAACAAACGCATCAAAGCCGCGAAAAAGGGGCAAAGCCTTCCGGGCCATGTTTCCTACAACTGGTGCGACGGTCTCAAGGGCAGCAGCTCCGCGCTGTCCCCCGTTGCCTGCGACGGCGTCGACAACCACAGTGTTTATACCGGATGGTTCGTCCGCGGCGAAGGCTCCGTCGGCATCGCCAATGGAAGCGATTCCAAGGCATGGACCTACGATCCGAATTTCCGGGATTTCTGCTACGAAAAGACCTACACCGATTACAGTTTCTGAACCGCCGTCCACCGCAAACGCATTCGAATGGCCGTCAAGGCTTGTTTCCAAACCGCTGTCCGCGTATTTTTTCGACCTCCCGAAAAAGACGATTTTTGATGCAAAAAACAAAAAATAAAGGAAAAATAGGCTTTTTTTCAAAAAAAACAGCCTTTCCGCCGCTTTCCCTCTTGTCTTTTTTCCGGACATGAGGTATAATAATAGGTGCAAATTCTCCGCCCCAACACAAATTTCGTTTGAACGACTTGTTTCACAACCAACCATAAAGGACACAACACCATGAAACAAAAAGACAAAGGCTTCACCCTGATCGAGCTCCTCGTCGTGATCGCGATTATCGCCATCCTCGCCGGCATGCTCCTCCCCGCCCTCAACCAGGCCAAGGAAAAAGCCAAACAGGCCGACTGCACCAGCAAGCTTTCCCAGATCGGCAAAGCCTTCTTCCAGTATGCCATGAGCTATGACGACTGGTATCCGACGAAGTCCTCCACCGTGGCGTGGAAGAAAGACGGCGAATCCCTGGAACTCCTCCGCACCCAGGACCTCCTGACCGACCCGAAGGGCTATCTCTGCCCGTCCAAGGCCGGCGTCACGCAGGCTCAGCCGAACCAGACCGTCAAGGGTCACGTCTCCTATCTGTGGTGTGACGGACTCATGGGCGGCAACGCCACCCTGTCCCCCGTCTCCTGCGACGGCGCTGACAACCACGCTTCCACCGGCCGCTTCGTCCGCGGCGACGGTTCCGTCGGCGTTGCCAACGGCACTGCCAACAACAAGTGGTACAACGACAACAACTTCAAGAACTTCTGCAAGTCCGGCGTCACGGTCAAGGATTCCGACAAGTTCTGATCGAACCTGTTGAGACGATCCTTCAGACGGTGTGATTTACCACACAGTTTGATCATCCGATGGGAGACAGCAACTGCAACTGCTGTCTTCCATCTTTTCTTTTTTATCTCCGTTTGATCGGTTCCGGTCCGCTGCGCACGAATGGTCGCCGCCGGAATGAATTACGCTTCAGAAGGATTCGATGAACCATGCACATCGGCTGTCATCTTTCCGTCGCGGGCGGCTACCGCCAGCTCTGCGCCGACGCGCTGCAGATCGGCGCGGACACGTTCCAGTTTTTCACGCGCAATCCGCGCGGCGGGTCCGGCCGCGTGCCGTCGGACGACGAGCTCGCCGAACTCGGCGTCTTCCTGCGCGAACATGACTTTGCCCCGGCGGTCGCCCACGCCCCGTACACCCTGAACCCGTGCGCCGCGGTCGACAGCACGCTGCGGTTCGCGCGGGAGGTCATGCGGAGCGATCTGGAACTGCTGGACCGGTTCCCCGTGGAACGCGTCTACTACAATTTCCACCCCGGCAGCCACGTGGGGCAGGGGATCGAACGCGGCATCGAGCTCATCGCGGAGACGCTCGACCTGGTCATGGACCGCGAGCTGAAGCCGGTCGTCCTGCTCGAAACGATGTCCGGCAAGGGGTCCGAGGTCGGGTCGAGATTCGAGGAACTGGCGGAGATCATTTCGCGCGCGAAATACGGCGACCTGCTGGGCGTGTGCCTCGACACCTGCCATGTCTTCTGCGCCGGGTACGACATCGTGAATCAGCCGGAAGCCGTGCTGGAGGAGTTCGACCGCGTGGTCGGGCTCGACCGCCTGAAGGCGATTCACCTGAACGATTCCATGATGCCGTTCGCGTCGCACAAGGACCGCCATGCGAAGCTCGACGAGGGCGAGATCGGATTTGAAGCGCTCGCACGGTTCGTGGCGCTGGAGCCCGTGCGCGGTCTCCCGCTCGAACTCGAAACGCCGAACGAACTGGACGGTTACGCCGCCGAGATCGCGCGGATGCGCGCGAGCGTTCCCGCCTGATTTGCGGTTCCGGCCATGAAACGCAAGACGAAAATCCCGGAAAATATCTGGAATATCATCTGCACGGCGGCGATCATCGCCGTCCTCATCTTCGCCGCCGTGGCGATTTTCCGCTCATTCCGAGCCGCGCCGTGAAATTTGCCCTAAATACGCGATCGCATCGCCGACGGTGTGAAGGTCCGCGGCATCCCTGTCCGGGATCCTGCAGCCGAATTCGTCTTCGAACGCCATGATCAGCTCGTCGATGTCCATCGAATCAAGGTATCCGATAAAGCGGCGTATCGTCCGCGATCTCGTCTTCGGCGACCCCCTGATGGTTCGCAGCGATTCTCCGGACCCGTTCGGTAATTGTTGATTCGTGATCTGTCATCGTCTGTGTTCTTTCTCGTTTTCAAAAAAATGGGCTATCCCGGCCCCGAAATAAAAGACCGTGCCGAGAACGAAAGAAAAAAGCACGCCAGATAAAAGCAAGATGATCCAAAGGATCGGAGATGGATTCTCCGACGCTGCAAGCACGAGAATCGCGAGAAACGCGTAAATCGGGTTTGTTAAAGAGAAAAGCAGGAGCAGGATCAGCCCCAGGATAGTCGATTTGAAAGCGCAGGACAACAGGAAAAGGACTGCCTGCACGGCCGCCGCGATGAAGACGCAGCGCCACCACAGCTTTTTATCGCTCGCCGGATCGCCGGTCGGGGACAGAATCGACATTGTCTTCTCCTCGATGTTGCCTCTTGTTAAAAACTATCTCAATCAGCCAACGCACGAAATAAAAGACCGAGCCGATTACAACGGAGTAGAACGTGCCTACTACAAGAAGCGTGAACAACAAGACCGTGTTAAGCCCCCAATCATTACTAGAGTGAGTGGGAAGCAGCCATTCAGCAGGCTTATAAAAATACTTCATGTAAAGCGATCCCAGGACGCCGTCATCAAAACCGCAAAGAAACAGCAGAGGCTGCAGGACGACCAGGACACTGACGCCGCATCCCCATTTCGTCACACCATCGGATTCGCGGTTCGAACTCGTTTCGCCCTGGCTTTCCCGGTTTTCGGACTCGTTTTCGGGCACGGGCGTATGCGGTCGGTCCTCCCCATTTGACCTCAACATCAGAACAAATCGATGCCAGAAATAAACGAGCGAGCCGAACAGAACGGAATAGAACGCAACGGAAAGAAGAAGCAGGATCCATGCGGC
>JAEEQO010000152.1 GCA_016285335.1 Victivallales bacterium
AAGATGTGCTGGCCCGCCTGAGCGCGATTCGGATCGTCCCGGTCCTGGTCCTCGACAACCTCGAAGACGGCCTCAAAATGTGCTCCGTCCTGCAGGAGAAGAACCTCCCGGCGGCCGAGATCACGTTCCGGACCGAGGCGGCGGAGAGCGTGATCCGCGCGGCGGCGAAGGAATTCCCCGGCCTCTATCTGGGCGCGGGCACCGTGCTGAACGTGCGCGACCTGCACCGGGCGTTCGACGCGGGCGCGAAGTTTGCCGTGGCGCCCGGCTTCAACCCGACCGTGGTGAAGGAAGCCGTGAAATGCGGATTCCCGTTTGCCCCCGGCGTCTGCACACCGTCCGAGGCGGAACAGGCGATGGAGCTGGGCTGCACGTTCCTGAAATATTTCCCGGCCGAGGCCGCGGGCGGCGTGAAGTTCCTGAAGTCCCTGATCGCCCCCTATAAGCACCTCGGCGTCCGCTTCATGCCCACCGGCGGCGTGACGAGCGCGAACGCCGCGGACTACCTGGCGGTCCCGGAGATCGCGGCGGTCGGCGGCACCTGGCTCGGCAAGACCGCCGATATGCGCGCGGGCAACTGGGATGCCATCGGGCAGGCCGTGGCCGATGCCGTGGCGCTGGTCCGCAGCCTGGCGTAAGCCTTTTGGAGATCAAGCATGACCATTGACGAAATCAAAGCTCACGGCGCGGATCTGACGGAGCGCCTGTCGAAGCTGTCGAATTACCTGCATGTCGAGGAGACGCTCGCCCAGATCGCCGAGATCGAAAAGACCATGGCGCAGAACGATTTCTGGGACGACAAGGAAAAGGCGCAGTCGACCGTGCAGAAACTTTCCTCCTGCAAGAACATCGTGGAACCGTTCAATAAGCTCAAACGCGAGGCGGACGACTTCCTCGCGATCGCCGAACTGGCGGAAGAGGACCCGTCGTTCCTGGAGGAATCCGACGATGCGTGGACCAAGCTCGAAGCCGGGCTTTCCAAGCTCGAGATCGTGAGCTTCCTTTCCGGCAAGTTCGACCGCTGCAACAGCTTCGTCTACATCCACGCGGGGGCGGGCGGGACCGAGTCCTGCGACTGGGCCAGCATCCTGCTCCGCATGTACCGCCGCTGGTTCGAACGCCGCGGCTTCCAGGACGAGATCATCGACATGCAGCCCGGCGACGAAGCCGGCATCAAGAGCGCCGTCCTGAAGGTGACCGGCGAGTTCGTCTACGGTTACATGCGCGCCGAACGCGGCGTGCACCGGCTCGTCCGCATCTCCCCGTTCGACGCCAACGCGCGCCGCCACACCTCGTTCGCTTCCGTCGACGCGTTCCCCGAGATCGAGGACGAGATCGACATCGAGATCGACGAGAAAGACCTCCGCGTCGACACCTACCGCGCTTCCGGCGCGGGCGGCCAGTACGTGAACCGTACGGACAGCGCGGTCCGCATCACCCACCTGCCGACCGGCGTGGTCGTTTCCTGCCAGGTCGAACGCTCCCAGCACAAGAACCGCGCGATGGCGATGCAGATGCTGAAGGCGCGCCTGTACGAACTCGAGGAGGAAAAACGCCGTCAGCAGGCGGCGCAGATCTCCGGCGAGAAGACTGACAACTCGTGGGGCAACCAGATCCGTTCGTACGTGCTTCAGCCGTACCAGATGGTGAAGGACCTCCGCACGGGGGTCGAGACCGGCAACACCGCCGCCGTGCTCGACGGTGACCTGGACCAGTTTGTCGAAGCCTGGCTGCGCGAACGCCACTGATCCGTCCGCCCTCGGGATGCTGTGCGTCGGCTTTGGAGCCCGGCGCAATGCCCGAAAGATGCAGCTCATTCTTTGTGCGGGAAAGGACTGTTTTTCGTTTTTTTTCTTGCAAATATCATTTTTCAACTTATATTATAGTCTCAAGACTTTTTTACACAAAACAGGGCGGATGCCGCCGCGCCGCGGTCTCCGCTCGCGGAATCGCTTTTCAATCAGGATTTTATTCCCATGACACAGTCATCCAATCAGTCCGAACAAGACCTGAACGCAAAATCCGGCGCCGATGCGTCCGTTTCCGCTCCCGTCACGGGAAGTACCGCCCCGGCCGGAGCCAAAGACAATCTGGCTTTCACCAATCCTGACGAATACAAGCACAAGCACGGCGAACACAAGGACGGCGAACACCATCATCACCACCACCATCATCACCATCATCACCACCGCCATTTCCACCTCTTCGACCTCAGCATATCGGGTATCCGCGACAATTTGAAGCTCCTCTTCAAGTCGATCTATGCGTACCCCTACATGTTTCTCTTCCTTTCGCTCATCTTCCTCTTCTTCATGAACTCCGGGATGGCGCTCAAACTGCTGAACGCCCGGAAGGCCGGATTCTCCTCCTTGGAAACATTCTACCAGTGGCAGGAATACCTGGTCATGAACAAGGGCGTCCTGACCCGCATTCCGTTCCAGATCACGCTCGTGATTTCCGTCGGCATCCTGCTGTACCTGATGCAGCAGCAGGAACGCCACTGGCAGCGCAATGTCCTGAAACTTCTTCCCGCGCTTGGCGCCGCCCTGGTTTTCTCCATCCCGATGAGCAGTGCCAGGCCCGCCGAGGATTTTGCCCGCAGCGCCTGCCGGGATTGCCTCCGCAACTACCACGTCATCTGCATCGAATACGCCGACCTCAATGACGGCAAGTTCCCGAACGAGCTTCCTGACAAGCCGTCCGCGGCCGCGAGATACGGCGCCGACCACTACATCTACAGCGGCGCGGGCAAGACCGCGAAGGACGAGCCGTTCATCCTGCTGGAGGACATGGATGTCAGCCACATCGGCAACTACCGTTATGCCATCCAGAGCGACGGCGTGCTCCTCGTGTCGAAGTACGGCGGGTTGTACGAGGAATACAAAGGGAAAAGCCAGCCCGTCGCCCAGCAACCCTGATCGCCTGAACCGCCGGACAGAATCTTTCGAGGGGGATGAGATGAAGGTATTGTTTGCTCTGGCATTGCTTGCAGGAGCGCTCCTGCTCGACAGCATCTTCACTTGCAAGTTTCTCGTCCCCGACCGCGCAATACGTTTTTCGAAGGGGCTGAACCGTCTGCTTCTGTTCATCCCCGTACTCGCCGTGCCGGTTTTCGCCGTGCTGTTTCTGTTTGTGCTGAAAGACCGGCTTTGCGAACGCATATCCCACGCATTGTTTCTGCTCTCGCTCTGGCTCTATGCCGCCCGGTATTACTGGTTCCTGATTTCGTACTACAAGTACCTCGACTTCGGCATCTTCATCAGAACGGCCAACTCTTTCTATCAGTTCATTCTGTTTGGCATTTGTTCCGCGGCAGCGGCGATCAGGTACACTCCGCTTGACGTTTTTGTGGCGGACATTTATTCCGATCTGGGACCGGCCTCAATCTTTGCCGGAATCGGGTTTCTGCTCGTCTTCTACATCGCCGCGTTCTTCACGACGTGCGTGAACAAAACGGTAGTTTCCGGCGGGTCGTGGGGAATTGACAGATGATACCTCCTCATCTCTTCGAGCACAAAACGGGGTGACATCTTTTGTGTTCATATCGAAAAGAGCTGTCGTTTTTTCCCGATTTTTCGGCGGAATCGCGGTTGAAAACGCGTTCCGGGCGTGTATATTAGCTGTAGGAAAAAACGTATGCGCTCAACGCAGTATGCCGAAAGGCGCGACTTTCACCACCCACCCTGACAGGAACCCCACAACCATGAAGCTGAAAAAAATGCTGAAGACACTTTTCTGCTGCGCCGGAATGGCCGCACCGTTCCTCACCGCCTGTGCCGCGACGCCCGGGCCGCACCAATTCGAAGCGGGCGACAAAGCGTTCCTGCTGGACGGGAAGCCGTTCCTGGTCCGCGCGGGCGAGCTCCACTACTCGCGCATCCCGCGCGAATACTGGGACCACCGCATCAAGATGACGAAGGCGCTCGGCATGAACACGGTCTGCATCTATCTCTTCTGGAACTACCACGAGATGGAGAAGGACAAATTCGATTTCAGCGGCGAAAAGGACATCGTCGAGTTCGTGAAGCTGATCCAGGAGAACGGCATGTACTGCATCCTGCGGCCCGGCCCGTACTCCTGCGCCGAGTGGGAAATGGGCGGTCTGCCGTGGTGGCTGCTGAAGAAGCATGACCTGAAGATCCGCACGTTCAAGGACGAGCTCTTCAAGGAACAGACGAAGGAATGGCTGACCGAGGTCGGCAAGCGGCTCGCCCCGTACCAGATCCAGAACGGCGGCCCGATCATCCTGGTCCAGGTCGAAAATGAATACGCGTGCTTCGGGAACGACGGCAGCTACATGGAGGGCGTGCGCGACACGCTCCGCGACGCCGGGTTCGACAAGGTCACGCTCATGCGCTGCGACTGGGGCTCCAATTTCAACAACTACAAGGTCGACGGCGTGGTCCCGTGCATCAACTTCGGCGCCGGCTCCAACGTCGACAACGAATTCCGCAACCTCAAACGCCAGTTCCCGAACAACCCGCTCATGTGCAGCGAATACTGGACAGGCTGGTTCGACCACTGGGGCAAGCCGCACGAGACGCGCGGCGTGGAAACGTTCATCGGCAGCCTGAAGGACATGCTGGACCGCAACATCTCGTTCAGCCTGTACATGGCGCACGGCGGGACCACGTTCGGGCAGTGGGGCGGAGCCAACGCGCCGCCGTACTCGTCCATGGTGGCGTCCTACGACTACAACGCGCCGATCACCGAGGCCGGCTGGACCACGGACAAGTTCTTCGCCGTGCGCGACCTGCTGAAGAACTACCTGAACGACGGCGAAACGCTCGCCGACGTCCCCGAACCGAAGCCGCTCATCGAGATTCCGGCGCAGAACGTGGGCGCGGGCCGGCCCGCGCCGCTCTTCTCCGGCTTGGGGAAAGCCGTCGAATCCGAAGAGATCAAGCCGATGGAGGAATTCGACCTCGGCTACGGCATGATCCTGTACCGCACCACGCTCCCGGCGTCCGCGTCCGGACAGCAGCTGAAGCTGACCGAGCTTCACGACATCGCGCAGTTCTTCATCGACGGCAAGCCTCTGAAGAACATCCTCGACCGCCGCCTGAACCAGAACACCGTGAAGCTGCCGGCGTTCGATAAGGACGTGCGGCTCGACATTCTGGTCGACAACAACGGCCGCGTAAACTACGGCGAGGCGATCATCGACCGCAAGGGCATCACGAAGTCCGTGGAAGTGATCGGCGCGGACGGCAAGGCGACCGCCCTGCGCGGCTGGCAGGTCTTCCGCATTCCGTTCGACTACGATTTCATGCAGAAAATCGTCACAAACTCCAACTACTTCACTCCCGTCAGCGCGGCTGTCCCGCCCCTGGGCGTCCAGTACGAGAAAACTCCCATGCTGTACAATACCTTCATCAAGCTCGACACCGTCGGCGACACGTTCCTCGATATGTCGAAGTTCGGCAAGGGCATGGTGTGGGTCAACGGACACAACCTCGGCCGTTACTGGAAGATCGGGCCGCAGCAGACGCTGTTCCTGCCCGGCTGCTGGCTGAAGAAGGGCGACAACGAGGTCATCATCCTTGACACCATGCCTACGGACACGCCCGAATTCCGCGGCGTCAAAGTGCCGGTCCTCGACCGGATCCAGTCCGACCTCTCGCTGAAGCACCGCAAGCCCGGCCAGAACCTCGACCTCTCCGGCGAAACGCCCGCGATCAGGGGCACGCTCCCGAACGCCGCCGGCTGGCAGGCCGTCAAGTTCGACAAGCCGGTGAAGGGCCGCTACATCTGCCTCGAAGCGCTCAGCGAACAGGGCGGCAGCACGACCATGACGTCCGCCGCCGAGCTCATAGCGACCGGCGCCGACGGCAAGGACCTGAGCCGCATCAAGTGGTCGATCGTGTACGCCGACAGCGAGGAGACCGACAAGGAGAACAACAGCGCGGAAAACCTGATCGACCAGCAGGAATCCACGTTCTGGCACTCCGAATGGAGCGCGAAGCAGACGCAGCTGCCGCACACGGTCGTGATCGACATGGGCGAATCGCAGACCGTCGGCGGTTTCCGCATCCTGCCGCGCACCGACCGCAATTCCAACGGCCGCATCAAGGACTTCCGCTTCTTCGTGAAGGAAGACCCGTTCAAGTTCTGAGCTTAAAATGAGCATAAAACCCCGCGCCGGAAACAACCGCACCGTCGTGCTCGACGACGCCCGGAAAGAGGTTCTGGCGCGGGAACTTTCTTTTCCGCCGGACGTGCCGCTGTCAGCTGAGGAAGCCGTGAACCGGCTCTTCCTCGGCGACTGCACGCAGATCATGCCGCGTCTGCCGGAGGGATTCGCCGTGATGGCGGTGCTCGACCCGCCGTACAACCTCACGAAGACGTTCAATAAATCTGTCTTCCGCAGCCGGTCCGAGGACGCCTACCGCGACTATCTCGCGAGCTGGATGCCGCTCGTGAAGCGTCTGGTCCGCCCCGGCGGCGCGGTGTATCTGTGCTGTGACTGGAAATGCACCGCCGCGTGCTTCGAGGTCCTGCGGCAGCATTTCATCGTGCGGAACCGCATCACGTGGCAGCGCGAAAAAGGGCGCGCCGCGGAGACCAACTGGAAAAACGCCTGCGAGGACATCTGGTATGCCGTCGCGCCGCCGGAGGACGCGGCCGTCTTCCACGCCGACGCCGTGCGCATGAAACGCAAGGTGATCGCGCCGTACCGCGAGAACGGCCGTCCGAAGGACTGGTCCGAGGAGGACGGCGGGAAATTCCGCCTCACCGGCGCCTCGAATTTCTGGGACGACATCTCGGTGCCGTTCTGGTCGATGCCGGAAAATACCGACCACCCGGCGCAGAAACCCGAAAAACTCATCGCAAAACTCATCCTCGCCTCGACCGATCCCGGCGATATCGTGCTCGACCCGTTCAGCGGCAGCGGCACGACCGCCGTCACAGCGAAAAAGCTCGGGCGTAACTTCACTGCTATCGAGCAGGACCGCGACTACTGCTGCCTCGCGCTCGAACGCCTCCACCGCGCGGACGCCGACAGGACGATCCAGGGCTACGAGGACGGCGTCTTCTGGGAACGCAACACAAAGCCGAAAAGCCGCCTGTCCTGAGGGGCAGGGGGATCTTCGATCGCGGAACGCGCCGCCGACCCTTTCCAGTTCATTTTTTTCAACAGGGGAAGCGGGGCTTTTTTTTCGATTTTCAAAAAATAATGCCGAAATAAACCCGGTTTTTTCAATCTTTTTTGGAGTGTCTTACAATAAATGTAATTTGAGAATCGTTAAGAAGAATGTGTTCCCGTAGTTTATCTTCATCCCTGTTCTTTCCTAACCAAACAAAACATGAAAGGGTCTTCGTATGAAACACAACTTTAACAAGATGCTGGCTTCCGGCTCGATCATCGCCGGATCCCTGCTCCTCGCCACGGTCCTCTCCGCTCAGGCTCCTGCCGGCGGCGTACCCGCTGGCGGCGCGGCACCCGGCGGC